>DAHXON010000011.1:0-249 GCA_027364875.1 Chloroflexota bacterium | reverse complement strand
GGCGGCCGCCGACGCGGCCGACGCCTACGCCCAGGTCGTGGCGTCGATGTCCACTCCAGCCCCTGGCGCGGCGGGCGCAGCGTACCGGGCCACGCTCCAGCGGCAGCTCGCGCTCCTCGAGAGCCTCCGGGCGATGTCGCGGGGCGATGAGTCGAAGGCGCTCGACACGGCCATCGCGCGGTTGAAGGCACTGCTGGGCGAGAACGCCGAGAGCACACCTCGGCCGTCGCCGACGGCCTGCGACACCCC
>DAHXON010000119.1:6418-9519 GCA_027364875.1 Chloroflexota bacterium | reverse complement strand
CGTCGGACCGCTCGCCACCTAACTCGAAGCCGAACGTATACCGGAAGGCGTTGGTGTAGATGCAGAAGTCGATCTCGAAACGGTCCGGCCGGCTCCAGCAGCCGCTTGCGGCGACCGGCTCCGCTGGCACTCCCCCCGACGGCCAGGGGACGGGGCCGCCCGGCCTGAACGAGGACACGCCGGTCCGCCAGCTTGCCCGCCCGAACTCCAGCCGAACGGGCGCGGCGCCATCCACCATGCTCACCTCGACTGCCCCGTCATCGACGTCGAAATCGAAGCGAACCGAAGAAAGGCCGAGAGGGTTCGCGTCGCAGACGTAGGTCGAGCCCGCGACGGCCGCTTCGGCGGTGGCTTCGGCCGCGCGCTCGGCCGCTTCGGCCGCACCCTCGACCGCGCGCTCGGCGGACGACCCGGTTTGACCGGTCCGCGGCCGGAGTCGCAGCCCGTCCAGCCGCCGTTCCAGCGCCACGGCACCGGTGGGATCCACGGGCAGAGGCGTCGCACTCAGGCGCGGCAGCAGCTCGTCCCAGACCGCGTCGAGAATCCGGTGCATCGGATCGGTTCCGGAGTTGACCGCGACCACGAGATCCTGATCGGGGACAACGAGGGAGTACTGCCCGAAGGCGCCGTCCGCGCGGAAGCTGTTGTGCCGTCCGCGCCAGAACTGAAAGCCGTAGCCCTGGCGCCAGTCCGGATTCGGGTTGAGCTCCGGGCCGGTGGCGATCTGCAACGACGTCGCGGCCCGGATCCAGTCGGCGGGAACGATCTGCCTGCCCTGCCAGCGGCCCTCCTGCAGATACAGCTGCCCGAACCGGGCCAGATCGTCGATCCGCAGGCGGAGGCCGAAGCCGCCCATGTCGATCCCGGCCGAATCGTGCTCCCACGTCGCCCCGTCGATGCCGAGCGGCTCGAACAGGCGCGGCTGCAGGTAGTCGAGCAGGCGCTGCCCGGTCAGCTTCGTGACGATCGCCGACAGCATGTAGCTCGCCGGCGTGTTGTAGAGGAATCGAGTGCCCGGCGCCTCGGAGACGGGCAGCGCCAGGAACGCGCGAGCGCCGCTGCCCTCGTAATCGGGCAGGTGATCCGGCAGGTCCGCGGCCACGTGGCCGGTGGACATGGTAAGCAGGTGACGGACCTTCATCGCTGCCAGGTTCGGAGAGACTACGGCCGGCGCGTCCTCCGGGAAGAACGACACCACCGAATCGTCGATTCCGAGCCGGCCTTCGGCCACGGCCAACCCCACCGCGGTCGAGGTGAAGCTCTTGGAGACGGAGTAGAGCGCGTGGCGCAGGTCCCGGCTGTTGGGAGCCCACCAGCCCTGCGCGGCAATGGCGCCGTGCCTGACTATCGTGAAGGCGTGTGGATCGGGCGCGTCCCGCTCGAGCGCGTCGAGCCAGCGCACGATCGCCTCGGAAGGTATGCCCACCGACTCGGGTGTCGTTCGCTCGAGATCACCGGCCACGGCTCGCCTCCTCGCCCCGAAGAACGGCCCGGCGACCCTGCGCCCTGCCGAAGGCCCCCATTCTTTCACGGGTTCGACACGGCGGAGCGGCAGGTACGCGAGCGCGGATGCACACGTATGCATGATATCCTCGGGCGGTATCGACAGGGAGGACAAGACAATCGAATCGCTAGCTGGTCATCGTCGTTTCGCTCCCGGACGGGCCCTTGCGCTGGCCCTTGGTTTCGCGGTCGTGGCGGCCGCCTGCGGCTCGGGCGGCTCAACCGCCTCGCCGGCGGCCGGCTCCTCCGGCCCCTCCGCCGGCACGCCCGTCCCGAGTGTCTCAGTGCCCAGCTTCTCCTTCCCGGCATCGGCGCCACCGACCGCCAACACGTCGGAGACCCTTCGGGAGCTCGCGGGCAGCCGCTACTTCGGCACCGCCCTGGCCATGCCGCAGCTCCAGACCGACGCCAAGTACGCGCAGATGGCCGGGACCGAGTTCAGCTCCGTGACCCCCGAGAACGCGATGAAGTGGGGTCCACTCGAACCGTCGCGCGGGCAGTACGAGTGGGCCGACGCGGACGCCATCGTCGCCTTCGCCCAGGCTCACGACCAGAAGATCCGTGGCCACACCCTCGTCTGGTATCAGCAGCTTCCGCGGTGGGTCAGCGACGGCGGCTTCACCAAGGCGCAGCTGACCGACATCCTCCAGCAGCACATCGCCACCGAGGTCGGCCGCTACGCGGGCAAGATCTACGCCTGGGACGTGGTAAACGAGGTGATCGCCGCCGACGGCTCGATGCGCGACGACATCTTCCTGAAGACCCTCGGCATCGGGTACATCGCCGACGCCTTCCGCTGGGCCCACGCCGCCGATCCACAGGCCAAGCTCTACATCAACGACTACGACGTCGAGGGCATCAACCCCAAGAGCGACGGGCTCTACAACCTCGTGAAGTCGCTCAAGAGCCAGGGCGTGCCGATCGATGGCGTTGGAATCCAGGCCCACTTCGACGCCAACCTCGCCTTCCCGACCGACATGACGGCCAACCTGCAGCGCTTCGCGGACCTTGGCCTCGACGTCGCGATCACCGAGCTCGACGTCCGGATCAACACGCCGGCGACGACGGCCGAGCTGGCCAAGGAGGCCGACTACTACGGCCAGACGGTCGCCTCCTGCCTGGCGGTAACCCGCTGCGTCGGGTTGACGGTCTGGGGCTTCACGGACAAGTACTCGTGGGTTCCGATGACCTTCCCCGGCCTGGGCGCGGCGGATCTCTACGACGCGAGCTACGCCCCGAAGCCGGCTCTAGCAGCCGTCCAGGAGGCGCTCGCGGGTCACTGAGCCGACAGCCTGGGGGCGGGCCTCGGGCCGAGGCCGGGCCAGCCCCGGGGCCGCTGGATTCTCCGAATTACCGACCCGGGCGGTGTTGCGGTCTGGGAGGCCCGGGATTCCGGGCCGGCCTGGGGCCTCTACGCTCGCCGCCGCTCCGCTGCACCGCCCACGGCGGTATCTGGGAGAAACGGCCCAGTGGGTCGCGCTCCGCGGCCTGGCTGGCTGGGGTTTCTGGCCGGCCACGAGCCCCGGCCGCTCCGCTGCACCGCCGCGGGCGGTATCTCGGAGAAATGGCCCGGCGACGGTCGAGGGCCCCGGCGACGG
>DAHXON010000119.1:0-6408 GCA_027364875.1 Chloroflexota bacterium | reverse complement strand
CCCCCCTCGCACTCTTCTGCGAGCAACCCGAAAGCGAACCCTAGTAGGGCCAGACCCAGTCCCGGACCTCCGGGATGTCCTCGCCTTCCTCGCGGGTGTAGGCCCGGGCTTCGGTCCGCTTGTCCTCCATGAGCTGGCGAACGTGGGCGGCCTTGGGTCCCAGGCCGGGGATGCGGTCGATCGCGTCGATGACGAGGTGGAAGCGGTCCAGGTCGTTGAGCATGACCATGTCGAACGGAGTCGTGGTCGTGCCCTCTTCCTTGTAGCCACGGACGTGGATGTTGTCGTGGCCGTTGCGCCGGTAGGTGAGGCGGTGGATCAGCCACGGGTAGCCGTGGTAGGCGAAGATGACCGGCTTGTCGACCGTGAAGAGCGAGTCGAACTCCTTGTCGGTCATGCCGTGCGGATGCTCGGTGTCCGGCTGGAGCTTCATCAGGTCGACGACGTTGACGACGCGGACCTTGATGAGCGGCATGTGCTGCCGGATCAGGTCTACTGCCGCCAGGGTCTCGAGGGTGGGGATGTCGCCGCAGCAGGCCATCACGACGTCCGGCGCGCCGCCTTCGTCGTTGCTGGCCCAGTCCCAGATGCCGATGCCCCGGGTGCAGTGAAGGATCGCCTGCTCCATGGTCAGCCAGTTGGGGGCCGGCTGCTTGCCGGCGACGATGACGTTGACGTAGTTCCGGCTGCGCAGGCAGTGGTCCGTGACCGACAGCATGGTGTTCGCGTCGGGCGGCAGGTAGACGCGGATGATCTCCGCCTTCTTGTTGACCACGTGATCGATGAAGCCCGGGTCCTGGTGCGTGAAGCCGTTGTGGTCCTGCCGCCAGACCAGGCTCGACAGCACGTAGTTGAGTGACGCGATCGGGCGGCGCCAGGGGATGTTGCGCGTCACCTTCAGCCACTTGGCGTGCTGGTTGAACATCGAGTCGATGATGTGGATGAAGGCTTCGTAGCAGTTGAACATGCCGTGCCGGCCGGTCAGGAGGTATCCCTCCAGCCAGCCTTCGCACTGGTGCTCGGACAGCACCTCCATAACCCGGCCTTCCGGCGAGAGCTGCTCGTCCGACGGCAGGACTTCGGCATCCCAGGCCTTGCCCGAAACCTCGATCGTGGCGCCGAAACGATTGGACGCGGTCTCGTCCGGCCCGAACATCCGGAAGTTGTCCGGGTTCCTGTCCATCACGTCGTGGACGAAGCTGCCCGCGACCCTCGTGGCCTCGGCCACCGAGCCGCCCGGCTTTGGAACGTCCACCGCGTAGTCCCGGAAGTCGGGCATAAGAAGCTCGCGGAGGAGCAGCCCGCCGTTGGCGTGGGGGTTGGCGCCCATCCGGCGATCGGCCACGGGCGCCAGCGCCGCAAGCTCGGCCTTGAGCTTGCCCGCCGAGTCGAACAGCTCGTCGGGCTTGTAGCTCAGCATCCAGTCTTCGAGCATCTTCCGATGGCTCTGGTTGGTCCGGACCTCGCCGAACGGAACCTGGTGCGATCGCCAGTTGCCCTCGAGCGGCTTGCCGTCGAGCTCCTTGGGGCCGGTCCAGCCCTTTGGCGTTCGAAGCACGATCATCGGCCACGCCGGGCGACCGGTCTTGCGGCCCGAGCGCCAGTCTTTCTGGATGCCCTTGATCTCGTCGAGCGCGGTGTCGAGAGTCGCGGCCAGGGCCTGGTGCACCTTCTCCGGCTCGTCGCCCGTGACGAAGTACGGCTTGTAGCCGTAGCCGATCATCAGGTCCCGCAGCTCGTCTTCGGGGATGCGGGCCAGGACCGTGGGGTTGGCGATCTTGTAGCCGTTGAGGTGCAGGATCGGCAGGACCGCGCCGTCGCCGATCGGATCGAGGAACTTGTTCGAATGCCAGCCCGTGGCCAGCGGGCCGGTCTCGGCTTCGCCGTCGCCGACGATGCAGCAGACCAGCAGCTCGGGGTTGTCGAAGGCGGCGCCGTAGGCGTGGCTCAGCGAATAGCCGAGCTCTCCGCCTTCGTGGATGGACCCGGGAGTCTCCGGTGCCACGTGGCTCGGGATCCCGCCCGGGAACGAGAACTGGCGGAAGAGCTTCCGGATGCCGTCCTCGTCCTGGGTAATGCTCGGGTAGAACTTGGTGTAGCTGCCCTCGAGGTACGTGTTGGCCACGAGACCCGGGCCGCCGTGCCCGGGGCCGATGATGTAGATGCAGTCGAGGTCGCGGGCCTTGATCTCGCGGTTCATGTGGGCGTAGATCAGGTTGAGGCCCGGAGTCGTGCCCCAGTGGCCGAGCAGGCGCGGCTTGACGTCCTTCGGCTCGAGCGGCCGCTTCAGCAGCGGGTTGTCCAGCAGGTAGATCTGGCCGACCGAAAGGTAGTTGGCGGCCCGCCAGTAGGCGTTGATCAGGCGAAGCTCTTCGGGGCTCAGCGGTCCCTCCGCCGAAGCCGCACGAGCGGTCGTTGCGCTATCAGCCATGAAGCCGTCTCCTTCGGTCTGATGTGAGCGGTTGTGCCCTCGAGCCCGAGGCAGTCGAGCTCGTGACAGTCGGAGTTAGCGGGGACGCGATTTCGTACTCGCCAATCTTGCCGGTTTGGCGTCGATGCCGCCAATGCCGCACGAGCCCGTCCGTGACCCGGGATCGGCCTATCGGCCCGGTCCGTCCGGTGCGTTGGCCGCGGCCGGTCCACTCGTCGCGGCCCCAGCTGTCGCCGCAGGCGTCGCGGGCCCGGTCGTCTGTAACGCCGCCGCCTCGTGCTCGCTGAGTCCCTTGAAGCTCCGATACAGCAAGAAGTCGTAGACGATCTTGAGGCCGCCCGAAATGATGAACGGCACGCTAGCCAGGACGACTCCGCCGATCAGCGGAGCCGCCGCCAGGGGCGCCGCCGCCGCACCGATGGACCGGGCGATGCCGGTGACGCCGGCCGCGGCCGAGCGTTCGTCCGGATCCACCACCGCCATCGTGTACGACTGACGCGTCGGCACGTCCATCTGGCTGATCGAGAAGCGGGCGAGCAGGACGACGATCGCCAGGGGCAGCGTCGGCATGAGCGGCACCAGGATCAGCAGCACGTTCGAAGGCAGGTGGGTGAAGACCATGGTTCGGATCAGGCCGATCCGGGCCGCGATCCGCGCGGCCGCCAGGGCGGAGATGCCCGCCAGCATGTTCGCCCCGAAGAGAGCTCCGCCGATGACTCCGGGATCGGCGTTGAAGCGGAGGTGGAACCAGTAGGCGATGAGGCTCTGGACGACGAAGCCGCCGCCGAACGCGTCGAGGGCGAAGAGCGCCGAGAGCTTCGCGACGGTGCGCTGCGACCGATGGAGGCCGAGCCGGCGGGCGATGGTGGTGTCGGGGGCTTCGGGAGCCTCAACCGCCGCCGAAACGATCGAGAAGATGAGCGCCAGGGCGACCGCGACGCCGACGTAGCCGAGGATGACCGTACGGTAGGCATCCACTTGCGGATGACCGGACGAGATCAGCGCGTTGGCCAGCGCTCCGCCGCCGAGCGCTCCTGCCGCCGTGGCGAAGGACCCCGTCAGGTTGAACCAGGCGAAGACGTGGGTCCGCTTCGAGTCGGGGATGGTCTGGGCCAGCGACGCCTGCTCGACCGCGAGGAACGGGCCGACCTCGTTGCCGCTCGGGCTGATGACCCCGATCGTGGCCGCGGCGATCAGGACCGGCAGGAAGCTCGTCGTGGCGAAGCCGATGCCGGCGAGAGCCATCAGCAGGCTGCCGACCAGGAGCACGCGCCGCCGGCCGACGTGGTCGGCGTGCGTGGTCAACCACAGCGAGATGGCGGCGTCGCCGAGGAGCGTGAGCGTCAGCAGGACGCCGATCTCGGTGGCGGGCAATCCGAGCGCGGCCAGGTACAGCACGAGGATGACGGACACGAACCCGTAGCCGAACATGCGCAGGCCGCGCGTGCAGAACAGCAGCCGGGCGTCACGGTCGAGACTCACGGGGATAGTTTGACTCTCCGGCGCGACTCGTGGGTGGCGGGCCGTCTGGCCAGCGTCACCGGCTCCGCTCCACCGGGCTCCGCGCCGAGCCTAGATTTCGAACGCGTCGCCTTCGGTGACCAGCTGAACCGGGCCCCCGAAGACGCCTTTGGCAGCCGCCAGAGTCTCCTCGCGCGAGTGGCCCGCGAGTACGTGGGTGAGCAGCAGTTGCTGCGCGCCGCCCATCGCCGCGGCTCGGGCCGCTTCCTCAGAGGTCATGTGCTCGGCGCCCGGGGCCACGGGCCCTGCGCCGAACGACGCCTCGGACAGGACCGTGTCGCCGGCGCGAATGAGAGGCACCAGGTCCTCGGGGCGGGAGCAGTCCCCTGAGTAGACGAGGCCGGGCGCCGAGCCGTCGGCGACCGAGACGCGGAAGGCGTAGCTCTCGTCCGTGTGCGTCACGAGCCGCGGGCAAACGAGGAACGGCCCGAGCCGGCAGTCGCCGGACATCTTCTCCACGTCCAGCGCGGCGGCGGCGAAACCCGGGGAGTCGTCGAGGGCGTCCAGGCGGCCGCTCAGGCCGGCAGGCCCGACGACACGGACGCGCCGGGGCGGCAGGAATTCCCACTTGAGGTAGTGCCGCAGGGCCACGAGGTCCACGAAGTGGTCCGGATGCAGGTGGCTGACGATCAGGCCGGCCAGCGTGCTCGGTTCCACCGTCGCGGCCAGGTTGGAGAACGCCCCCTGGCCCAGGTCGAGGACCAGCGACGCGGACCCGTTGCCGTCCTGCGTCTGGAGCAGATAGCTGGATGCGGCCGCGCCGCGGCGGCTCGTGTAGGCAGGCCCGGCGCCAAGGATCGTAAGCAGCATTGACGCAGATTACGCTCGGTGGCGACGGCAGGCGTGTCGGCCAGGCGTCACCTTCGCTACCGCCGCAGGAACCTCTCCGGAAGGCGCAGATCCCCGCGCTCGATCGACCTCTCGAGGCAGAGCCGATCGAAACCGGCCGCGGCGACGATCTCCGCCGCCTCCTCCAGCCCGAACGCGAACGACTGCGGCAGATGAGCGTCGGAGCCGACCGTCACCCGCTCCCCTCCCAGCTCGCGGAACCGGGCCACGACCCAGCCGGCCGGATACGTCTCGCGCTCCGGATACCGCAGCCCCGAGGAGTTGACCTCCAGCGCCGTCCCCGTTTCCACCAGCGCGCGGAGCAGCCGCTCGTATGCCTCCGGGATCGTCGCGAACACCGGCGTCGGGAACCAGGGACGCAGCCAGCGCTTCACCTGGTCCAGGTGGCCCAGCGTGTCGAAGAGGCCGCTCCGGATTGCCTTCTCCACCTCGGCGAAGTACGGCGCCACGGCCTCGGCCACGGTCTTGCCCCGGGCAAACGACTCGACGCGCTCGCGGTGGTACGGCCCCTCCTTGACGGCGTGCACGGAGCCAATCGAGTAGTCGAACGAGTGGCTCTCCAGGTATTCGCGAATCTCGTCCTCGAAGCGGCTCTCGTACGTGATCTCGATGCCGTGCCGGATGCGAACCTTGCCGGCCCACCGCTCCGCGGCGTCGCCGATGACCTTCCGGCGGACCGCGTAGTCGAAGTAGCGGTAGGCGGGTGCTCCGGGCAGGAAGTCGATGTGGTCCGTGATCGCGATCTCGCGGATCCCGTATTCGGCCGCCTGTGCGGCATACAGCTCGAGCAGAACGTGCGAGTCGTGCGAGAACGCCGTATGCATGTGCGTGTCGATCGGGAAGTCGATCGCCTGGCCCGGCAGCCGTTCGAAGGCCAGCCCGGACGTTCGTTCGACCGGCTGGAAGGTGGGCTCGGTCGGCCCATTGGATGCGGTCATGAGGCAAATCTTGCCGGACTTGTCGCCATTGCGTCGGGATCCCGTGATTCTGGGAGTCCCGTCAGTCGATCCCTTTGCGGACCTTTACGAATTTGCATCCCTCCCGGGCGGACGATTCGGCTCCGGCGGCCGACTCGACGCCTGAGTTGGTCGGCCAGGCCGCCTCAGCATCAACGACCGGGCGGGCAAGTCTGCGCGCCTGGTGGGAGTTGGAAATGTGCATGACCTGTGGATGCAACGACGCCCATAAGGAAATGGGCAACAACATCACCTACGAGGATCTCCGGCACATCGCGGCCGGCAACGGCAAGACCGTCGATGAGACGCTGGCGATCATGTTCTCGACCGCCAAGAGCGATCGCGCGCAACACGCCGCCGAGTACGCCACGGCCACCGAGCCGATCCCGGGCGAAGTCAAGATCGGCCACGATTGGGACCGCCGTGAATGGGCCGGCGAGGAGATCCCGACCGGCGAGGACGTCTCGCAGCGCTGGAACGCGGGCGAATGGGCCGGCGAAGAGAACATCGCCGTAGATCAACCGGCCGGCGCGGGTCCCACCGGCGGTGGCCACGCGCCTGGCGAGCAGCACTGGGCCCGGCCCAAGAAGTAGCCCTCCGAACGGCAGTGCGTTGGCGGGCGGCGCTCGTCCCCGGCCGCCGCCCCCAGCC
>DAHXON010000118.1 GCA_027364875.1 Chloroflexota bacterium | reverse complement strand
CAGCCGCAGCCGCCCTCGAACCACACGACCTGCGCAGGGCGGAGCCCGGGCTGGTCCCAGGCGGCCCCGATCGGGTCTGGTCCCCGCCTGAACCGGTGGATTCTCCGATATACCGGCCGGGGCGGTTCTGCGGAGGCCTCGGGGTTTCTGTAGGCCCTCGAAACAGCCAGTTGGCCGGCCTGGCAGCCAACTGGTAGCCTCCGACGGCTAACAAGTATGGGCTCCATAGCCGATTCACGGAGCCAGGGTGGAATGCGGCCCGGCTCATCCATCGTTGTACCGCCCCTCGCGGTAAACCGGAAAAATGACGGGCCCGGTCTCTGTGCCGCACTGGCGGGCCGCTACGCCCCGCGTTCTGACGGGTCGAACCAGCTGAGCTGGCCGGGCGGAATGACCTGGCTCGGGTCCAGGTTTAGCTCGTCGCTGCCGATGCTCACGTCGTCGGTCGGCTCGGCCGGCCAGGTCTCGAAGTCGGGCGCGGCGAGGATGGCCGCGATGAGCTCCGCGGATCCGCCGACGTAGGTCGAGTCCAGGTCCGGGTCGCAGCCGACGAACCACGAGTGGTCGGCGGCCCAGATGAGCGTTGGCGGTGGTTGATGAGCGCGGGCACCGTCTCCGCCGCCCATGTCGGCCGCCGCCTGGACCGGGAGGTCGACGACGATGAACGTCCGGTTCTCGAGCTCGAGCCTCCTGCCGGAGGTCCACGGTGCCTCGGCATCGGTGAGCGGCCGGCTCTCGACCGCCGATTTGCCGTCGGCAACGAGGGGCACGCCCAGGCCATATCCCTCCCACAGAGCAACGAGACTGCTCTGCGGCGTGGCCGTAAACCTCGCGAGCAGGTCGCACAGAGCCCGGAGCTCGTGGCGCGGCAGGCCGCCGAGACGGGGTGGCAGCAGGAACGGGCTCGGAGAGACGACGGGTTGGCTCGGCTTCGATAGGAGATCCCACTGCGCGAGGCCGTGGGACGTCCGGCCCGACCAGTCGGCCACCTGGCTCCAGCGAACCGGTGCGTTGCCGTAGCTCGACGCCGGATGCAGGAGCCGGGCATATCGATCGAAGACCACCGGTACGAGCGATCCGACGGAGAAGGTGTCGAACGGCCGGCGGTTCGTGGAGACCCAGGCCGCTTCATGGCGATCCAGGGGCGGCCGGCCGGGCTGTTCGGACTCGCGGCGCTTCGAGAAGAATCGCATGCTGCCTATTGTGAGGGAACGTCTTTGGCACCGGATCGCGGTGTAGCCGGATGTCGCGTGGCCGGCACGCCGCACCGAGTGGGCGCGCGTACGCCATGATTTGCTCGTGACCAGCCAGGAATCATCTGCCGAGCAGAATCTGATCGGCGTCGACATCGGTTCGACGCACGTCAAGGCCGTTCTCTTCGGGGCGCGCAAAGGCGTCGTCCACGTTGCCCGCCGGCCCACGATCACCCACCAGGTTCGCGGCGGCGGCGCGTATCACCTGCCCGCCGAGATGCTCGGGGCCATGTCCGCCGCGATCGCCGAGTGCGTCGCCGCGGCGGGCAAGTCCAAGCGCGCCCGGCCGGTGGGCATCGGCATCGCCAGCATGGCCGAGTCAGGCGTCCCGATAGACCGGCGGAACCAGCCCGTCGGCGAGATCATGGCCTGGCACGACCTGCGCCCGCAGCGCCAGGCGGCGTTCCTGGAGCGGCAGATGGGCGCGGTGCGCCTGTTCGCCCGGACCGGGCTTCGAGCCGAGCCCAAGTACACGCTGCCCAAGCTGCTGTGGCTTCGCGAGCAGCGCGCGGCCGACTTCACGCGGCTGCGCCACTGGGCCGGGGTCGCCTAGCTGGCCGCCCTCGATCTGACGGGCCAGCTGGGCACCAACGCATCCCTGGCGTGCCGGACCATGGCCTTCGACGTGACCACTCGCTCGTGGGATCGAGAGCTGCTTGCCTTCGCGAGTCTGAACCCGGAGGAGATGCCGCCTGTTCTGCCGCGCGGCCGGGCCGTCGGAGGGTTGACACCCGCGGCCGCGAACCGGCTCGGCCTGACGGCCGGAATACCGGTCGCGATCGCGGGCCACGACCACCTCGCCACCGCCATCGGCGCGGGAGTGGCCAGTCCGGGCGACGCCCTCGACTCGATGGGCAGCTCGGAGGCGACGTTCGTGGTCACGGGTGAGCCGACACTCGGCGACGAGGTCCGGCGGGGTGGCTTCTCGACGGGCTGCCACGCCATCGACGGGCTCTGGTACGTGGTCGGAGGGCTTCAGTCCTCCGGTGCGATGGTCGAGTGGTTCCTTCGATCGTTCCTCGGCCAGTCGGCGGAAAAGGGTGACGGCTACGCGGAGCTGGTCGCACTGCTCGAGAAGGCGGGACCGGGCCCCGTGGAGCCGATCGTGCTGCCGTACCTTCGCGGTCGAACGGCGCCTCATCCCGACAGCACGGCCACGCTCGAGTTCTCCGGCCTGCGCGAGGAGCACGGCCTGCCGGACATGGCCGCGGCGGTGATCGACGGCGCCGCCTACCACGTCCGCTGGATGCTCGACGAGCTGGCCCGCGTCTCGGGCATACCGCTCGGGCGTGTCCGGGTCGCCGGCGGCGGGGTTCGCAACAAGCGCTGGCTGACCGCCAAGGCGGCGCTCGGTCCGGGCCGGCTCGAGGTGGCGAGGGCGGAGGAATGCGGCGCGCTCGGTGCCGCGCTCGTCGCGGGAGTCGCGGGCGGCGTCTACGGTTCGGTGGCGGACGCGCTCGCCGACGCTTCGCCGATCGATCGAATGACGGCCCCGGCCACGATTCGAGCGCGGTACGACGCGGCATACCTGGACCACTGGCTCCCGCCGGTGATCACGCGCCTTCGCCAGAGCGGCCTCTTCTAGCGGCTCGAAGCGGCGCGCGACGGCTATTCGAACGCGGCCGCCTCCGAACCCACCAGCTCGACCAGGTTGCCGAGGGCGATGTTCACGTCCACGACGTGCTGGCCCCATTGCGGCGACTCAGTAACGCGCAGGGTGGGCCGCTTGTCGGCCGATCCGCCGGTCCGGTCGATCTGGAGCCAGGTGGCGCCGCCGCTGCTCTTGCATTCGGCCGAATACTCGCCCGGAAACGCGACGAACGGCGTCGATGCGCCGGGCAGGCTGATCGACCCGCCAAGGAGCGCCGAGAGGCCGCTCGTCGGGTAGTAGGTCAGCAGCGCGCCGCTGCCGCCCGCGGGCGCGGCGGGGTTGACGCACAGGACCTGGAGGTTCGGGTTGTTTCGGGCAAACGGGTTCAGGACGGAGTTCGGCCGGCCGAAGAGGGCGTCGGCCGGAGGCGTCGTCTCGAACGTCGAGTAGGCGACCACGCAGCCGGTCTGGGTCGAGGAACCGCAGGCCGGAATGTTGGCGAAGTCGCCGCCCACGGTCTTGCCCGTCGGCACGGTCACGTTGCCGCCGAGAAGCAGAGCGGACACGAGCTGGCGCCGGATCGCCGGATCGTTGTCCACCTGGTACTTGAGCAGCTCGATGAGCATCAAGGCGCCCTGGGAGTGGCCGATGAAGACGATGCCCCGGCCGCGGTTGTAGTTGGCCATGTAGTCCGCAAAGGCCGCGGTGACGCTCGAATACGCGGTCAGCGCCGGGCCGAGCGAGATACCGGCCGGCTTCGCGATGGCGGCAAGCGTGAGCTGCCGGTACATCGGTGCGTAGACGTTGCAGACGCTCGAGAACTGGGCCGCCTGCGCCACGGCGACCGCCCGCTCTTCGGGATCGATCGTCAGGTTGGCGTTGGTCGTTTTCTGGCGGCTGACGGTCGGGTAGACGTAGAAGCAGTCGATCGGCGGGTTCGCGGCCACGGCGGTGGGCTGGAGCTGCGATTTGCCCGACGCGTCCACGACGGTGGCATCGAGGTTGCCGGTGCACGGGTTGTCGGCCAGGCCGGGCCTGCACAGCCAGACGGTGTCCTTCGGAACGGCGGTCCCGGTCGGGCCGGAGGGCGTGCTGGTCGGTGCGGTGGCCGATGCGGTGGCGGGCGCCGCGGATGCGGTGGCGGGTGCCGGCGGCGTCGCGGTCGAGACGGGAGCGATCGAAACGCCGCCCGAAGGTACGGTCGACGGCGATGGCGAGCTCGGTCCGCAAGCGGCGACCACGGCCGCGGCGGACAGCAGGAGAGCGAGGCGTGCAGTCACTCGGCGCATGACCGCATGGTCGCCCGATACCGCCGCTCTGTCCAACGACCTGCCCGAGGGTCAGCTGCGGCGAGCGTGGCCGACCTGGGTCGGTCGGGTCGGATTCCCGCCCGGTGGTCAAAGTCCGGCTCGGCCGGCGCGCAACTCCCTGTCTAGGGTTGCACCAGGCGTGGCGCGTCCGGGGCCTCGTTTATCATCACTACGTCGGCTCGGCCCTGCGGCTGCTCTCGCGAGTAGTAGAGCCGCTGGCCCGGGATGTATCGCGCTTCGTACCGGCGCCTGACCTCTTCCGCCGAGCCTAACAACTGCCGGTCCCGCTCGAGCGCCCGGCGAAGCGTCTCCTCGAACGTGACGGCCACGAAGATGCTCAGGTCCCACACATGCGAGAGCTCGCGCCGGAGCAGGAAGACGCCGTCGAAGACCAGGATCGATCCGGGGACGGCGCATTCCTCCGGAGCCGAGACCGGTTCGTCGAGGCGATAGTCGAAGACGCGGCGCCGAAACCGGCCGTCTCCGGTCGGCCCGAGCGGATCGAGCAGGACCCGCTTCAGGGCGCCGTAGTCGAACGAGTCGAGGAAGTAGCCGGCGGGCGAATCCGCCCCGCGAGCCGTCCTCTCCGCCCGAGGTCGATGGAAACCGTCGATCGAAGCTCGAATGACCGTTCGGCCGCTGCGCTCCAGCAAGGTCGCCAGCTCGTCCGCCAGGGTGCTCTTGCCGGCGGCGTCGGGTCCGTCGATGCCGACGCGAGTTGGATGGTTCCGCTCGATCTCGATGATGCGCCGCGCCAGGACGGCGAGGCAGCGTTCCCGCTCCGGTGTCATCGTTCCTCCCGGGCGTGGGCCGAGGCCGGGGCTTGGAGCCGGGCTTAGAGTGTCAGATTGCCACGCTTGCGCTCACGAGATTCGGCGGGTCCGCCCGCGCCGCGCCTCCCACCCGAACGTGGCAGCGCGGAACCGTCGGTCCGGGCAGCGGAAGTGGCGACGGTGTCGTCATACAATCCGGCCATGAACTGGTTCGTCGATCCGCGCAAGCTGCATATGCCCAAACCGGAGGAGGCCCTGCCCGGCCGACTCGCCGTGATGCCCGTTCCGGACCGCCACGCCGTGCTCGGGACGCCGCTCCGGCCGCCGTATCCGGCCGGAATGGAGATCGCCGAGTTCGGAATGGGTTGCTTCTGGGGCGCCGAGAAGCTGTACTGGAAGATGCCGGGCGTGTATTCCACGTCGGTCGGCTATTCGGGTGGGTTCACGCCGAATCCCACCTACGAAGAGGTCTGCACGGGTCGAACCGGCCATATCGAAACCGTCCGAGTCGTTTTCGACCCGACCAAGACCTCCTACGCGGAGCTGCTGCGGGCGTTCTGGGAGGAGCACGACCCGACCCAGGGCATGCGCCAGGGCGCCGATCAGGGAACCCAGTACAGATCGGCGATCCTGACTCACGGCGAGGCCCAGCAGGTCGCCGCCGAGGCGTCGCGGGACGCGTTCCAGAAGCGGCTGAGTGCCGCCGGCCACGGCACGCTCACCACGGACATCCGCCCGGCCGCGGAGTTCTTCTTCGCCGAGGCCTACCACCAGCAGTATCTCGAGAAGAATCCGAACGCATTTTGTACTGCGCATCCGGTCGGTCTCGATTGTCCCGTGGGGTTGTTCGCATGAGCTGGTTTGGTAACTCCGACAAGAGCAAGATGCCCGCCCCCAATGACGCTTTGCCCGGGCGTCCGGAACCTATGCCGGTGCCCGCCCAGCACGCCGTCCTTGGCACGCCTCTACGTCCTCCCTATCCTGCCGGAGCCGAGATCGCCGAGTTCGGGATGGGCTGTTTCTGGGGGGCTGAGAAGCTGTTCTGGGAGCAGCCGGGCGTGATCACGACCGCAGTCGGCTACTCGGGCGGCTACACCCCCAACCCGACGTACGAAGAGGTCTGCACCGGCCGAACTGGCCACATCGAAACCGTCCGGGTCGTGTTCGATCCCGCGAAGATCTCCTACGCCCAGCTGCTCAAGCTCTTCTGGGAGGAGCACGACCCCACACAGGGGATGCGCCAAGGCGCCGACCAGGGCACGCAGTACCGCTCGGCGATCCTGACCCACGGCGATGAGCAACAGCGCGAGGCTGAGGCGTCCCGCGACGCGTTCCAGGCAAGCTTGAACACTGCCGGCCGGGGCACGGTTACGACCGAGATCCGCCCCGCCCCGAAGTTCTACTTCGCCGAGGCATACCACCAGGGCTACTTGAAGAAGAATCCGAACGGCTACTGCCCGAACCACGCCACCGGGGTGACCTTGCCCGCGGAGTTCTTCAAGTCAGAGGGAGCGACTCAGCGGGCTGCGGACGCGGCTCGAGCGATCGAGGAGGCGCGAACTCGGGGCTAGGAACTGCCCAGCCCCGCGGCGGAGCTAAGCGTAACTTTCGTCTGATCCGCTAGCGCCTAGAAGCCCGGAGGACGGCCCGTGGGTACCATCGGGGCTGGCACAACCGTGAAGGACTCCTCCGCCATCGTCGTGCCGTCCATTGCGACCTCCCATCGGTAGGAGCCCGGCTCCAGCGGGAAGGCGATCTGGATAGCCAGCGGAACGTTGAAAGAGGCTCCGGGCTTCGTTCCGGGCGGACGACCGAGCTCGAATTCGCCCCCGATCTCCAACGGCTTCTGATCTGGAGTCATGACCGGTTGGCCGTCTTCGTTCAGCAGGCAAGCCCGGAAGACATGCCTCTCGTTGGTGGCGTTCCAGGGCACCACGACGGACATAGCAAGCGCCATCGGCGACGGATGGCCCGGGCGAGCGCGCAGCAGGTTCCAACCACCCCCAAGGATGTATAGCTTGCCGCCAACGACTTGTGCCGCGTCGCAGAGCAGAAGTGTTACGCGCATCTTCCCCCTACTGGCCGCTCTAGGCCGCTAGGTACGCCAGGTCCTGGCCTTCGGTGATCTTGGCGCCGACCTCGGACGTTGGGTTGGCGCTCCGTTCGGGAGCGGTAAACTCCACGATGTAGTCAGGCTGCGCGTTCGGTTGCCACGTAGTCCACTCCGGCATGACCTGAATGGACTTGGGGTCGACGGCGAGCACCACGCCCAGGCATGAATTGCCTTCAGCGTCTTCTAGCATGACCATATCGCCCACTTGGGGGACGATTCCCGCGACGCGAATTCGCAGAACTCGGTACGAACCATCCTCGCGAATAGTGTTGAAGTCCGTACGCACGGTCGCAATTGTTGCCCAGTTCATGATTTCTTCCCCTTGGCCGGTTGCCCTACCTGGGTAGGGTTCGGAATTGCCGGGCTGAATAGTGAGGCCAACGCCTCGCATTCCGCAATCGTTGGTTCGCTGGCCATCACGATGGCGCAGTGCCCGGTCAATGCGTTTGTCCGAAGTTCATAGCCGGCTTCGACCAGAGTTTCCCGACGCACCGCCCGTATCTGCAGATACGACACCGGCAGACGGGCTGCGGCGTGCTCGATTGTATCCCCGGGAAGGCCGAAGGTTGATATTCCGTAGTAACCCTCCAGCTCGAAGCAGTCCATGGCCGACGCCAAAAGGTCAGGGATTGAGGCGATCAGGCCGCCGCGAACAAGCCAACCCAGTGCGCTACTAGCCCGGACCCTCTCCGCCAAACCGATTTCCCCCGCACCTGCATCCCTCGAACGCCGCCGCGCAAGTATGGCAGCCAGGCAGACAGGCCGCCATGGGCCTTCTGGATTCCCGCCTAGCGTGGTGAATCGGGTGTGCGACGCGAGGACATGGGGACGCTAGGCTCTTCGGAGCCGATGTTGCAGTAGTGCCTGGTGGACAGCCCAGGCAGATAGTCATGCGGTCGGGCCGTTGCCGCGGCGCCATTCCGGGTCGACGAACCACGCCACCGGCGTGAGCTGCCCGGTGGGGCTCTTCAAGACCTAGCTCTGGCAGTGGCGGGTTGCGCCCCGGCCCCTGCCCCGGCGTTGGCCTCGACTGATCGGCGCTTCTAGCCCTTCACCGAGCCGGCCGTCAGGCCCGTGACCAGCTGGCGTTCGGCAACGAGGAAGAAGACGACCGCCGGCACGCTGGCCGTGACCGTGTACGCGAGGACGTGCACGGCATCGCCGCCGTAGTTCATGACACCCAGCGGCAGCGTCCAGGTCTGTGCCGGTCCCAGAACGATGAGCGGGAGCAAGAAGGCGTTCCACGTCGATACCAGGACGAGGATGCTGACCGTTGCCAGTGCCGGCCGGGCGAGCGGCAGGAGGATGCGCCAGAAGAAGCCGAACGTGCTGCAGCCGTCGATTCGGGCGGCATCCTCCAGCTCGGCCGGAATGGCCTTGAAGAACGGTCGAAGGATCAGGACCGTGAGCGGCAGGCTGAAGGCCACCTGCGGGAGCGCCACACCCATCAGGTTGCCCGAGAGGCCGACCTGCTTGATGACGATGTAGAGCGGCAGGATGGCCACCGCGGTCGGGAAGAGCAGGCCGAGCGTGAACAGCGTGTAGACGGCCTCCCGTCCTCGAAACGCCATCCGGGCGAGCATGAACGTGGCCATCGAGCCGACCACGAGGGTCAGGCTGACCACGACCGCCGCCACCGCGATGCTGTTCGTCATCTCCTGCGAGAACAGCGACGACGCCCGGCCGTACAGCACGTCGGTGTAGTTGGTGAGGACCCAGGGGTTGGGAATGAGCGAGACCGGATCGCCGACGAGCTGGCCGTTCCGCTTGGCTCCGCCCAGCACTGCGAAGACCATCGGCAGCAGGACCACCGCGGCGACCGCGCTCAGGACCACGTAGAGGAGAGCGCCCCGGACGATCGGGCGCAGCGTCCCGATGCCACGGTCTCGATTGAACGGAAGCGACCTCTCCGATGTGGTCCGGATCCCCGACTTCATCGAGCCACCTGCAGCGCGACGGACGCAAGCTCAGGATATCGACCCGGGGGTCGGAGCGAATCGGCAGTTCGGGATGGCCCGCATAGGGTCTATCGCGGCCGCGGCGCTCCCATATGATGTCCGCCATGAGCGAGCGCCCGCCGCACCCGCTGGACTCGATCCTCGCCGAGGTGATCGCCGAGGAGGGCGGCACGTGCCAGGCCACTGAAGTGCGTGCCGAGATCGCGGCGTGCCTCGAGGAGATCCAGACGGAGCAAGACGCCCGCGGCGACGAATCGCCGATCTGCCACTTCTACGTGAAGGGTGGCGTCGCCGTCTTCACCGTGGTCGGCGACACCCTCGATCTCTACGTGGTCGGCTGTCCAAAGGCCGGCCAGTGGGAGATCGTCAATCGTTTCGACCGGCTGGCGCGGAGCGACGTCGTTGGGTTCCGTCGAGTCCTGCAGACCCGATACGGCAAGGAACAGCCCGACCTGGTGATCGCCGACGTCCGGATGCCGCCCACGCACACCGACGAGGGCATCAGGGCTGCGCTCGCCATCAGAAGCCGGTGGCCGGACATCGCGATCCTGGTGCTCTCGCAGTACGTGGAGGAGCGGTACGCCGC
>DAHXON010000117.1 GCA_027364875.1 Chloroflexota bacterium | reverse complement strand
GGAGGCCGGCCGGGCCGCCACGCTGGACCAGGTGCAGCCCGGATCGGACGGTCGCCAGCCGGCAGAAGCAGGGGCGAGGGCGGCGGGGGAGTGAGCGGCGTCCGGCGCCACTCGCGAGTCCTCGTCGCGATGTCCGGAGGGGTGGACTCGTCGGTCGCGGCGGCCCTGATCAAGGCCGCGGGCTACGAGGCGGTGGGCGTCTGGATGCGCCTGACCGAGGTGGCGGATCACTACTCTGAGTTCAATCGGAGCTGCTGCTCTCTCGATGCCGCGGAGGATGCCCGGCGCGTCGCCTCACAGCTGGACATTCCCTTCTACATCCTCAACCTGGAGCGCGAGTTCGACGAGGGCGTCCTCCAGCCGTTCCTCCAGGGCTATCTCAACGGCACGACGCCGAGCCCGTGCGTGGACTGCAACGTCGCGGTCAAGTTCGGGGCGCTGATGGGCCGGGCACGGCTTCTCTACGACTGCGACGCCGTGGCCACCGGCCACTACGCGCGGGTCGCCGGGCCGGAAGACGCCGATCAAGACCCCGATCCCGACACCGATCCGTCCGCCGATCTTGCCGGGAATGGCTTCCGCCTCCTGCGCGGCCGGGATCCCTCCAAGGACCAGAGCTACTTCCTCTACGGGCTGGGGCAGGACGAGCTCGCGCACACGCTGTTCCCCCTGGGTGGAATGCCGAAGACGCAGGTGCGGGATCTCGCTCGGGCGATGAGCCTGGTGACGGCCGACAAGCGCGACAGTCAGGAGATCTGCTTCGTCCCGAAGGGCAACTACCGCGACGTGCTCCGCGAGCGAGCCGGCTGGCATCCCGAGCCCGGACCTCTGCTGGACGTCGACGGCAGACAGGTCGGCGAGCACTTCGGGGCGGCTTCGTACACGATCGGCCAGCGCCAGGGAACGGGCGTGGCCCTCGGCGAGCCTCGCTACGTCTGGAAGATCGAGCCCGGCGAGAACCGGATCCGACTTGGCCGCCGAAGCGACCTCGAGACCCGCCGTTTCGAGGTCGAGAAGGTGCGTTTCGTTGCCGGGCGCCCGCCCGAGGGGCCGTTCGACGGCGCGACAGGGACCGCCGACGACGATGGTTTTCGCGCGGAAATCCAGATCAGGCACCGCGGCAAGGTTGCGCCGGCGCGCATCCGCCGGGCCGGCCGGGAGCGGTGGGAGGTAATCACGGACGACCCCGTCTGGGCAGCCGCCCCGGGCCAGGCCGCCGTCTTCTATCGTGGCGACCTGGTGATTGGCGGCGGCCGCATCGTGAGAGCCGACGAGGCTACCGATGGGTCGGAGGCAGCCACGGGTCTCGCCTGAACTCGCCCGTCCTCGGGCCGCGCCTGGCCCCGACGAGGGCGCTCGCCGCAGTCATCCCGCCGCCGGACCTCGACCGTCTCCTATACTCGCCCGGTGTCAGTCTCTCCGGCGCTGGTTCTGGCGATCCTTGTCGGCGCGTTCCACACTGCCCTGTTCGTTTTCCTGAGCGGAAGGATCGGCTTCCGAACGATCCTCACGCTCGTCGCCGCCGTGCTGGGGGCATGGGCGGGCGACGCGGTCGCCAACATGCTCGGAGTGGATCCCATCAGGATCGGCGACTTCCGCCTGCTGGCAGCGTCGGCCGTGGCCTGGGCAGCGATCGGGTTCGTCGAGGCGCTCCTGGTTCTGGGACCCGCGACCCTGGACGATCACGGATGAGAGGACTGTTCGCCGTCCGCGATAGGAACCGCGATCGCCGCATCCCCGCAATCCAGAGTTCGACCCCGCGCACGCTCGATCCGCGTGCCATGGCCTTCGTGCGTGGGCTGGCCTTCGGGGCCCTGTTCGGAGCCGCGCTGGCCGGCTCTCGGATGTGGCGGCGCGGCCGTACCGCAGAACGAGTCGGACGAGCCGAGCCTGACGAGCCCACGAAGGTCCGGTAAGTCGGTTCGCCCGGCCTGCCGGTCCCGACCCGGCGCTACTCGGCCCGCTCGAATGCCTGACCCGCCGGGTGCGCGGACGCCCTGATCCAGCGCGCCAGCGCGATCGCGAGGCCGATGACCACCGCGAGGGCCACGATGTCCGAGGCCTGGTCGCGGAAGGCCCGGTAGATGTCGGCGCCGTAGGCGGTCGCGGCTATGGCCCAGGCTGAGATGGAGGCGATGAGCATCGCCGCCAGAGTGCGAGTCACGTTGTCGAGGGCCATCCGATAGACGCGCCACATGGCGAAGAGCGCGGCCCCGAAGATCACCAGCAGCATCGCCAGCGCGGGGAAGCCCAGCTCCGCGGCCACCTCCGGGAACACGGAATGAGCGTGGTCGAGGTTGTCGAGGGCGCCGGTCGGCCGGTACCCCAGGTCCATGTAGTAGGTATGGAACTCATTGAGTCCGACGCCCAGGACCGGATGGTCTACGGCCATGTGCACGCCGCCTTCGATGGCGTAGAAGCGCTCGGCCATCGAACCGTGACCGGACACGGTCGTCGGGTTCCAGGAGTCGAAGCGCGACTCGCCGACCATGGCGATCACCGCGCTGCGGTAGGCGCTGTCCGCGGGTGGAACGGCCTGCAGCAGGAAGGCCGGCCAGGGAATGAATACAGCCGAAAGCGCGACAACGGCCAGTGAAGTCGCCAGGCGCTTCCACCAGCTGTGCATCAGGAGGAGGAGCAGGAGAGTCAGGCCGATGGCGCTGGCGAGCCAGGCGCTCTTGGAGATGGAGAAGAACAGACCCGTGAGCGACAGCACTCCCGCGACCCCGAGCAGTGCCACGCCCCAGCGCGGGATGCCCAACTCGCGACGGATGAGAAGGATCGCCGCCACGAGCGGCAGGATCGTCGCGACGATGACCCCGAACAGGCCGACGTTGTCGTACGTGACCTCGGTGAAGTACAGCCGGTGGTTGACGATCTGCGTGATCGTGCCGTAGGCCTTGACCGCCTGAAGCACGTCGATGAGGCTGCCGGCCGCGATCGAGAAGACCAGGGCCGCCGCGACCAGGACGATGCCTCGCGGCGACGGTTTGAGCCAGACGAGGATCGCGCCCATGGCTATTGGCTCGGCGATTCCGTGCAGCAATCCGGTGGCGCTGTTGGCGATGTCCGGCGAAACGAGCGTGGACGCGACCGTGAGGATCAGGAACATCACCGCCGCTACTTCGGCGAACCGGAAAGCCAGGTAGTGGCGCCCGGTGCGCGCCGTCTCGACCGGCCGGCTGAGGTCCTGCGCCATCGGAAGAGGTTGGGCGAGCGAGTCGACGTAGCCCGCCGGGGCGTTCCGGCCTCGAGATCGCCGCCATTCGAGGAAGCAGCCGACGAGGAGCGCCGCCACGAAGATGGTCTCGAGGACTATCTGGACCGGCCCGACCTGGATCTCGACCATCGCCGAGTTCCAGACGGGGGTGAGCCCCACGACCGCCACGAAGGCGGGCCAGGGTCGGTAGACCGCCAGCACCACGACGATCGCGACGGTGAGTGGAACCAGCGATCGAACGAACATCACGGTGGGGCTTGGGTGGACCCTCAGTACCGCGTGCTCGTTCATGGCGGTCAGTACGAGCGCGCAGGCGAAGAGCAGCATCGTGGCCGCTGCCGGGATGAGCAGGTCGGTCGCACCCTGCGGCAGCCACCGTCCGCGTCGAGCCTCACTCCAGACGGGCACGGGGGCGAAGGGCTGCGTCAGCCGGCGTTGCTCTTTGGCGTCCAAGTGTTTGACTCCACTAGCGTCGGAGGCGTGTCCGTACGTTTACGGCCGTGCCCCGAGAAACCGCCGATCGTCCACCGTTCCGCTTCCGTTGCCGGGCGCGATCGATCCGCGCACCGACTGGCGGGCGAGAAGGTACCCAGAACGCGGGGCAGCGCCGCGCGATCCGGACGACCTTGCGATGACGCCCAGAGGCGCAAGCATCAGCAGAGAGCGATGCTTGCTCATGATCCTGAGGGCCAGCTGAAAGGATACCCGTCGTCGCGCCCATGCGCCCGCAGAGGGTTCGGACGCGCCGACTCCCACGCGTTTGGTACCGTTAGCAGCGATGTCTGACCTGCCTATTCCATACCTCACCGCGGCTGAGGTTCGGCGCCGCTATGTCGAGTTCTTCGTCCAGCGTGGCCACGCGGAGGTGCCGAGCGCGTCGCTGGTTCCGGCCGGCGACCAGACCCTGCTCTTCACCAACTCGGGCATGGTCCAGTTCAAGGACGTCCTCACGGGTCGTGAGAAGCGCAGCTACGTCCGTGCCACCGACTACCAGCGCTGCCTGCGCGTAGCCGGCAAGCACAATGACTTCGAGGAAGTAGGCCGAACCCCCAGGCATCACACCTTTTTCGAGATGCTGGGCAACTGGAGCTTCGGCGACTACTTCAAGCGCGAGGCGATTCATTGGGCCTGGGAGTTGTTGACCCAGGTCTACGGGATCCCGGGAGACCGTCTGGCAGCCACTGTCTACACGGACGACGACGAAGCCTACGATGTGTGGCGTAACGAGATCGGCCTGCCGCCCGAGCGTATCGCCCGTTGGGGCAACGTGGACGCGGGTGACGACGCCAACTTCTGGCGGATGGCCGATACGGGCCCCTGCGGGCGCTGCTCCGAGATCCATTTCGATCGGGGCGCCGAGTTCAGCGAGGGTCCGCACTGCATCCCGGACCACTCCGAGCACTGTCCGCGCTGGCTCGAGGTCTGGAACCTGGTCTTCATGGAGTTCGACCAGCGCGCCGACGGAACCCGGGTCCCGCTGCCGATGAAGTCGGTGGATACGGGCATGGGCCTCGAGCGGTTGACGAGCGTCATCCAGCAGGTGCCCACGAACTACGACACGGACCTGTTCACGCCGATCCACGCCGCCATGCGCGACCTGGTCGGCCACGACCCGGAGGCCTTCGAGGCCGAGCGGTTCAGCTACCAGGTGATCGCCGACCACGCGCGGGCCGTGACGTTCCTCGTGGCGGACGGTGTCGCCCCCTCGAACGAAGGCCGCGGCTACGTCCTGCGGCGCATCCTCCGCCGGGCCGTCCGGCACGGACGGCTGCTCGGCCGGCGCGAGCCCTTCATGGACGTGACCGCGGGCGTCGTGATCGACGTGATGAGGGACGCTTATCCGATCCTTGAGGAAAAGCGCGACAGGATCCTCAAGGTCGTCCGCCAGGAAGAAGCCCAGTTCGCCCGGACCCTCGAAGCGGGCACGACCCACCTTGAGGCCGCCCTCGCGCCCCTCAGCTCCCAGGCGCGAACGATCGGGCGGCGACCCGAGAGCCTGCCCGCTGACGCGCCGGTTCTCGCAGGCGACATCGCCTTCCGGCTGCACGACACGTTCGGCTTCCCGGTGGATCTGACCGTCGACATGGCGGCCGAATACGGAATCCGCGTCGATCGCGACGGCTTCGAAGCCGCGATGGCGGAGCAGAAGGCTCGGAGCCGCAAGGGCACCAAGGCGGACCTGGCCCGCCATGCCGAGCTCGGCGACCTCTACCAGTCCATCCTGCGGCGAGTCGGCGAGACGAAGTTCCTCGGCTACGAGACGACCGAGGCCGAAGGCCGGGTCGTGGCGATCCTGCGCGCCGGCATGGAATACCAGGAGCTGACCGGCCAGGGCAGCGCGGAGGTCATCCTGGACACGACCCCGTTCTACGGCGAGGGCGGCGGCCAGGTCGGCGACCACGGCGAAATGCTCGAAGCCGGGGGCGGCAGCGCGCTATTCAGCGTCGAAGACACGCAGAAGCCGATCGCCGGGCTGTTCGTCCACCGGGGCAGGCTCCACGGACGGCTCAAGGTCGGCGAGACGGTCACGGCTCGGGTGGACGGCGAACGACGGGTTCGGACGATGCGCAACCACACCGCCACGCATCTGCTCCACCGGGCGCTGCGCAACGTGGTCGGGCCGGACGCTCACCAGGCGGGCTCGCTCGTGGCCCCGGACTACCTCCGCTTCGACTACCCGCTGGACCGGCCGCTCAGCGCGGACGAGAAGGCGGCGATCGAGGACGAGGTCCGGCGAGTCGTCCGCGAGGATCGCCCCGTCACGACCCGTGTTCTTCCGATGGCTCAGGCGATCGCCGCCGGCGCCGACGCGTTCTTCGACGAGAAGTACGGCGAACGGGTCCGGACGGTGGCGGTCGAGGGTTACTCGCTCGAGCTGTGCGGTGGCACGCACTGCTCGGCCTCTGGGCAGATCGGCGGGTTCGTCATCACCGCAGACCGCAGCATCGGCGCGGGCATTCGCCGCATCGAGGCCGTGACCGGCGACGGCGCGGACGCCCTGCTGCGAAGCCGGCTGGCCCTGCTCGATCGGATCGCCGAGTCCGTGGGCGCCAATTCCGTGGAGGCGGCCCCGGAACGAGTGACCGCTCTGCAGGACGAGCTCAAAGAGGCCCGTCGCCGGCTGCGCGCCGGCAACGCCGGCCATCCCAAACCGGCCGAAGTGGCCGCCCACGCGAAAGAGCTGGCCCCCGGCGTCAAGGTGGTGCTCCATTACGGCGCTTTCGAAACGCAAGACCAGTGGAAGGGCTTCGTCAAAGACGTCCGCGGCGCGCTCGGGTCGGGCGTCATCGCCGTTGCCTGGGATGTCGACGCGCCGCAGATCTTCGTGACCGTCAGCCCGGATCTCGTGGAGCGTGGCATTTCCGCCGGCACCCTCGTCAAGCTTGCGATGCAGCACCTCGACGGCAGGGGCGGCGGCCGCCCGGAGATGGCCCAGGGAATGGGCACTCGCAAGGACGGCATAGGCCCGGCCCTGACCGCCATCGCGGATACACTTAGGGCGGGCTGAAGCTGCCACGAAGGCCGGCGACGACCCGATCAAGGTGGTGGCGCGCGATTCCAGCTGTGACTGACTAACAGGGGAGCGGCCGTGGCGTTCTGGCGCAGGATCTGGGGCCGCGAGGAGGAATCTGCCCTCGCAGCCTGCACCGCGCTGGATATCGGAACCGAGTTCGCCAAGGCGCTCGTCTTCGAGATCGACGACAACGGCTGCGGCACCGTCCGCGGAGTCGGGCGGAAGCGCCAGGGGCTCGCCCACATGCAGTCCGGCACCGTGACCGACATCAACGCCGTCGTGGACAACTGCACGGTCGCGCTCCAGGAAGCCGAGGAGATGGCCGGTTTCCGGCCGACGCAGGTCGTCATCGGGATAGCCGGCGAGCTGGTCAAGGGGTTCACCACCACCCATACCCAGGAACGCAAGCGCTCGGACGTGCCGATCACGGACGTGGAGCTGCAGAAGCTCATCCAGGGCGTCCAGAAGGAAGCGCTCCGTGCGGCCGAGCGGGCGATCACCTGGGAGACGGGGCTGCCGCAGGTGGATGTCCGCCTCGTCCACGCAGCCGTGACGGGAGCCCAGATCGACGGCTACTCCGTCACCAATCCGGTTGGCTTCCAGGGGCGGCACGTCCGGATCAGCATCTTCAACGCGTTCGCGCCGCTGGTACACCTTGGCGCGCTCCAGACCGTGGCCGAGCAGCTGAGCCTGGAGCTGATCGAGATCGTGGCCGAGCCGTATGCCGTTGCTCGGGTCCTGGCCAGCGACCAGGTCCAGCAGACCGGCGCGCTGTTCGTGGACGTGGGCGGCGGAACCACCGACGTGGCGCTCGTCCGGCACGGTGGGATCGAAGGGACGCGCATGTTCGCCCTCGGTGGACGGGCCTTCACGAAATCGATCGCCGACCGGATGGACCTGCCGTTTCCGCGGGCCGAGGAGACCAAGGTGGACTACGCCCGCGGCCTGCCGGTCGACAAGCGCGGGGACGTGGCCCGGATCATCGCCGACGACGTGGCGATCTGGTCCGCGGGCGTGGAGTTGGTCCTCGAAGAGCTCGCCGAAGGCGATCTGCTGCCCGGCCGGGTCTACCTGTGCGGCGGCGGCTCGCGCCTGCCCGAGATCAGTGCCATTCTCAAGGACGAGAAGTTCTGGCGACGTCTGCCCTTCAGCCGGCCTCCGGAGGTGGTGATGATGTCGCCGGAGCTGGTCGAACGGATCAAGGACGGGACGCATCTGCTGGTGGACCAACAGGACGTAACGCCGATGGGCCTGGCCTATCAGGCGATCGAGCTCCAGACCAACGAAGATCCGCTGGACGCGGCTTTGCGGCGCGTCCTGCGAGTGATGAAGATGTAGCCGATGGCCATCTACTACCTCGACGCCGACGACGAGATCACCTCGGCCGCGACGCGTATCCGCGACAGCTCCGACAACCGCATCGCCCTCGTGCTCACTGCCGGCTCGCGGGTCGCGACGTCGCGGATCAACTTCCTGCTGCTGGCCCGCGAGGCGCGCAAGCGAAACAAGCGCCTGGCGATCGTGACTTCGGACCTCTCCACTCAGTCGGTGGCGCGCTCGGCAGAGCTGGCGGTCTACGGCACGGTCGGCGAGTACGAGCGGGCCGAGGCGGCGCGGACGGGCCAGGGAGCGGTGGCGCCGCCGGCCGGGGCGGGCGCGATGGCGACCGGCGTCCAGACGTCCGCGGCTCTCGGCGAGCTGGCGCGGACGGTGTCGGCGCCTCCGCGGGGGCCCGCGGGATCGCCTTCGCGCACCACAGCGTCCAGTTCGAGCGGGCGAATTCGCGTGCCATGGCCTGCCGTTGCGGCTGCTTTCGCGATCGCCATCGTGCTGGTGGCCGGCTCGCTGTTCTTCGTCTATCCGAGCGCGACGGTCACGGTCACGCTGGCCGAACAGCCGATCGGACCGCTGGACCTGAAGGTCACGGTGGATCCGAACGCGAACTCGGTCAACGACCAGACGACGACGGTTCCGGGCCTGAACAAGGCGTTCCCGGTGGAGGCCAACGGGACGTACACGGCCACGGGTGAGAAGGTGGAGGAGGCGCCCGCGACGGGCACGGTGACGTTCACGAGCTTCAATACGATTTTTGCCGTCCCGGTGATAGCCGGAACACAGGTGTTGACGGCGAGCGGAATCGCCTTCACGACGCAGCAGACGGTCACGGTCCCGAAGGCGCCTTTCGCAGTAAAGACGCAGGTGTCTGTGCCGGTGACCGCCGTGAAGCCGGGCACGTCCGGCAACGTTGACGCAAATACGATCGTCCGACTGCCGAGCGATCTCGCCAACGCAAACGTCAGTGTCACCAATCCTCAACCCACTACCGGTGGCACCCACACCGTCAGCCCGCAGGTTGCCCAGACTGACGTGCAGTCGGCTGAGGCGGACCTGCTCAACCAGCTCGAGGCCAGCTTCCAGGCCGCCCTCGCCGACCCGTCGTCGCATCCCGCCGGTTCGAGCCTGTTCGACCAGACCGCTCGGATGGGCGTGGAAGTCTGCAGCCCGGACCCGGCCGGCCTCGTCGGGCTGGTGCAGGACACCTTCGAGCTGACTTGCTCGGCGACCGGCACTGCCACCGTCGCGAGCATGACGGACGTGAAGAGCCTCGCCGAGCGGCGCATCTCCTCGCTCGTCACCGCCGGCTACTCGCTGGTCAGCGGCTCCGTGCAGACGCAGCTCGGCGACCCGGCCGTCGATGCCGGTTCGCTGACGGTGCCGTTACGGCCACTGCCTCGCAGGTCCGCAAGGTGAACGCGACCCAGCTGCGGGACGGCGTGATGGGCAAATCGGTCGCCGACGCTCGCAAGTACCTGCAGGGCTTCGGCAAGGTGTCCATCTCCGTCTCGCCGGGCTGGGCGAACACGATGCCCTCGTTCGACTTCCGGATCGACGTGCAGC
>DAHXON010000116.1 GCA_027364875.1 Chloroflexota bacterium | reverse complement strand
GGCGTCACGTCGTCCGAGGTGATGATCCTGCGGCCATCCGGGACGAGACCGGGCAGGCTCTTGACCCGGCTGCCGGTGGCCACGATGACGTCACGCGCGGTGATGACCCGCTCCCCCGCTCCACCCGGCGTGCCGTCCTCGCCGTTGAGGGCGATCTTGATCGTGGTCGGGCCGTCGAGCCGGGCGCGGCCGCCGAACCACGTCACCTTGTTCTTGTCCACGAGGCCCCGCAGCCCCGTCCACATCCGCTTGACGACCTGGTCGCGACGGGCGGCGATCGCGGCGTAGTCGAACGCCGGCTTGCCCTCGATCAGGATCCCGAAATCCCTGGCCTTCTTGACCCGGGTCAGGAACTCGGCCGACTCCAGGAGCGCCTTCGTCGGTATGCAGCCGACATGGAGGCAGGTCCCGCCGATCTTCCCCTGGTCGACGAGCGCGACGCGCATGCCCAACTGCGACGCTCGGAAGGCGGCCGAGTAGCCGCCCGTGCCCGCGCCGAGCACGATCAGATCGAATTCGGGACCTGAGCCTTGTACGGCCATCGCGTGACGTCTCCTCGGGACTGTGTGTGGCTCGAAGATCGTACGGGCACGTCGCCGGCCGGGCAACCTGACCGGGTAGGCCCGGCGCCCGCCGCAACACCGATGGCGGCCCGGGGGGCCGGTCGCGCCGCAGACCTCGGTGGCCAAGCGCGGGAAACGAAACGACCCCCGCGATATCGCCGGGGTCGCTGGCTACTGAGGGGAGTGACGGCTAATTGCCGCGAACGCTCCGGAAGCAGTCGCTGCAATAAACGGGCTTGCCGTTGGTCGGTCGGAATGGGACCTCCGTGGACCGGCCGCACCGGCTGCACGTCGCCGGGAACATCTGCCGCGGTCCGCGATCGAAACTGCCGCCGCCGTATCCGCCGGCATGGCTTCCGCCCTCCGGCCGCGATGCCTTGCGTGCGTTCCGGCAGGGACCGCATCGCTTGGGATCGGAGAAGCCGCGCTGGGCGTAAAAGTCCTGCTCGCTGGCCGTAAATACGAACTGCTGGCCGCAGTCGGCGCAGACCAGAATCTTGTCCGTGTACACGAGAACCCTTGGACTCCTCTCAGTAGCCGCTTCATCCGTGTCCTCGCGGCTGCGCGTGAGAGGCCCGGTCGTCGTGCTACTTAGACACACGCCCACGGCCAGCCCGCGAGCATTGCGGCGGGATTGTACGACTGGCGCCGCGGCCTGCATAGGTGTTTGTATGGCGTACGTGTGAGCGGACGGTGTCGCGATGGGCCTCGGCGGACGCGGCCGGTCATGTCGGATTGGGGTATCCCCATTTCATCTCGGACGAGCCTTCGAGACGCCCCTGGATTGTGAAGCTGGGCCGACGCGGGCTGCCGGCGAGATGTCGAGTGATACGGCGGCCGAGGTATCGGCAGGAGGGCGTTTCCGGCGCCCGTTTGGATAAGTCTCTTAATCATTTGCCGGCCTTCGCCGGACCGGTCCGAAGGCGCGGATCAGCTTCTATCCGCCTCGGCGGGAATGCCGATCGGCGCGACCAGCACTCGACCGGCAACCGCGGCTCCCCGGCGGGCCAGCAGGCCGGTCTTGGGCCGATGGAACGTCACCGTGACGTGCGCCCTGACGACCGGATCGGACAGGTCGCCGCTTGTGAGATCCACAGTCGTCGGGCAATCGACCGCCAGAATCGGGATGCCGGCAGCGCGAGCGCGGGCGATCAACTCGACGGCGCTGCGAACCGGCTCGCGGAGAGGCCCGCTACCGCCCGTGCCGAGCAGCGCGTCCACGACTAGGGCCGCCTTCTCCACTCCCTGGCCCAGGATCGCGACGTCACGAGCAACGGGGGTATGGAGGCGTTCTACGTGGCTCTCGTGCTCGAGCCGATCCCAGTTGCGCCCGGGATCCTTGCCGACCGGCCGTCCCTCGGTTCCGACGAGCACGGCCACGACCCGCGCCCCGTGGCGCGAGAGATGGCGAGCGGCCACGAAGCCGTCACCGCCGTTGTTGCCCGGCCCGCACAGGACCAGGATGGGCCCGCGATCCCACCGACCTGTCTGGACCGCCAGCGCCCGTGCCGCGGCAGCCACCGCGCAGCCGGCATGCTCCATGAGGCGGGCGCTCTCGACGCCCATGGCCTGGGCCCGGCGATCGGCTCCGCGCATTGCCTCGGCTCCTATCGGTGCCGCGGTCATGGATCGCCACCAGTGCTGGGCCAGACCGTCCAGGTCCAGGCCGAACAACTCGGGATCGTCGGCCGGCAGGGGCGGGATCGAGTCTCGGTCGTCGACCGGACGAACGACCGAATCGGCCGGACGAACTTCCGGCTCGGCCGGACCTGCCGGTCTACCGGCGGGCGCGGGAGGACGGACGGCCTTCCCGGCCGGACGAGCGGCCGGTGCGGGCCGGGTGGCTCGGTCCTTGCCCGACGACTCGGTCACGTGGCTCTCCTTGACTGCAGCGGCGGCGCTGCGGGATTTGCGGCGGCTGGCCGTATCGGCGCGGTTCCGGCCCGTTCGCGAGTCTCGCCGGTTCGCGGGCCCCGCGGCTCAGCGAGCCGTCGGCCGGTTCTCGCCCGGAAAGACTACCCGCTGGATCATCCGGTGTTCTGGAGTCCCGCCGCGACGCCGTTGACGGTCAGCTGAACGAGGCGCCGATAGCGCTCCCTGTCGGGATCTTCGAGTGGCAGCGATCGAAGCCGGGCAAGGAAGCGCACCTGGATGTGGGAGAGTGGATCGATGTAGGGTCGCCTGAGCCTGATGGACCGCTGCGTCGCCGGCTCCGTCGAGAGCAGCTCGGTCCGACCGGTGACTCGCGCGAGGGCCTCGGTGGAGAGCCGGTATTCGTCGAGGATCCGCCCCCACAGCCTCTCCCCTTCGTCGCCCGCGAGCGACGCATAGAGCTGCGCTATCTGAAGCTCGGATCGGTAGAGGATCAGCTCGGCGTTGTCGAAGGCGCTCGTGAGGAACGGCCAGTCGCGATACAGCTCGGCGACGATCCGGAGCGAGTCCGGCCCGTGCGCCTGCTCGTAGCCGGCCAGCGCCGACCCGAGTCCGTACCACGCCGGCAGCCCGATCCGGGCCTGCGTCCAGGAGAAGACCCACGGGATCGCGCGCAGCGAATCGATGCCCGACGCCGCGGCAGCCGAGGGCGCCGATCGCGACGGCATCGGCCAGAGGTCAGCCGCGGCCGTCGTCGCCGGCGCGCCTTCGCTCACGCGTCCACGCCGCGCCGGCCGCTAGCCCAGGGCCATCTCCGAGAGCTCGGCCACCGGAGTCACGATCCGGAAGAAGCGCTCGAACCCCGGCTCGTCGTAGACGAGCGATCGATACGCGGCGCGGGCACGCTCCGCGAGCTCGTCCATCACCGCGACACCGCGCCCGTCGGCCTCCGCGACGCAATCGTCGTGCTCCGTCGTGGAGGCGACGAGCACGGCGCTGCCGACCAGGCTCAGGTGCCGCTCGGCGATCGCGGGGTTCGAGTAGTTGGCGGCGATCGCCTCGCCCTGCTCGGTCATCTTGAAGCGGCCGTCGATCGAGCCCGGCGCCTGGGCCAGGATCGCCCGGTTCGTCGGTCCCCCACCCCGCCCGATCGCGCCACCCCGGCCGTGGAACAGGGTCAGCTCCACTCCATGGCGGCGGGCCACGTCGGCCAGCGCGGACTGAGCCCGATACAGCATCCAGATTCCGGCCAGGAAACCTGACTCCTTGTTGGAGTCCGAGTATCCAAGCATGACCTCCTGGCGATTGGCACGGCCGGCGAGGTGGCGGCGGTATCCGGGATCGGACAGGAGCTCGTCGAGGAGCTGGGCCGCACCCGTCAGCGCGTCGCTCGACTCCAGCAGCGGAACCACGTCCAGGTTCGGCCGGCCCGGTGCCAGCCCAGAGGTGAGGCCCGCGGGTATCGACGGATCGGCCGCGATGTCGGCCAGCTCCAGCACGCTGAGCACGTCCCGGGCCGATCGGGTGAAGCTGATCACGTAGCGGCGGCAGGATTCCTCCCCGAAACGGCGTTGGATTGCCGCCGCGGCCCGGAACGTGGCCACGACCTCGGCGGGCGTCACGCCCGGAACCAGCTCGACCGACTCGAGGCGTTCCGCCGCCGGGTGCTCCGCCCCGCCGCTCGCGGCTCCGGCCGACTGACCTTGCGGTTCGCGCAGTATCTCGAGCGCGCCCTGGTGGACGGCCGAATGCTGGCGCAGCTCGAGTGATGCCAGATGGAACCCGAACGTCTCCACCTGCCATCGGAAATCCTGGACCCCGCCGCGGGCAACCCGGGCCAGCCCGTCGTTGACCAGGCATCGCTGCAGCTCGTCGATCTCCGCGAGGAGCTGGTTCGGCGTGTCGTACCGGCCGGTGATCGGGCCGGGCTCCTCGGTGAGGTAGAAGCGGGTCCGTCGCAGTCGCTCGGCCATGGCGCCGAGCCGGCGCCTGTACGGCTCTTCGGCGTACCGGCGGCCCATATCGCGCATGACCTCGGGTAGCTCCTCGGCGTCGCGGGCAAGTCGGGCTTCCAGCGCCGGATCCAGCCGGTCGCGTGGCACATCAACCGCGATCGTTGCCAGGAGTCGCGTGGCCACGGCCTCGTAGCCGCGCAGGACATGGTCCGCGTGGATGCGCGGCACCTGCCGGGTCAGCTCGGCCGTGACGTTGGGGTTGCCGTCCCGGTCGCCGCCGATCCACGACCCCCAGGCCAGGAAGGCGGGGACCCTGGCCGGCCTCGCGCCGTAGGCTCGCCGGGCCGTCTCGGTACCGCCATCTCGCGCATCTCCCTCGCGTCCATCGTCTTCCTCGGCCCGCTCGATCGCCAGGTCGAAAGCGCGATAGACGCGCGGGACGGACCGGAAGAGCGTCTCGTCGAAGAAGGCCAGCGCGGTTCGGACTTCGTCCATCGGACTCGGGGCGAGGCGGCGGACCGCGGCGGAGCGCCACAGGATGGTTATCTCCTCGCGCAGGCGGCGCCTGATCTCCTCGTCTTCGGACGGGCCGAGGCGCGGATCGTCGAGCTGCTCCACGAGCCGATAGCAGCGGCGCAGGGCCGTCAGCATCGTCCTGCGGCGAGCCTCGGTGGGATGGGCCGTCAGGACCGGCGTGATCCGGACGCGACCGAGCAGTTCTTCGATGCGAGCCGCCGACCAGCCGCGCTCGCGCAGCCAATCGACGGCCTCGGCGGCCGTCCCCTCGGCGGGTCGTGGCTCGGACTCATCGCGGCGGATCCTGCGCACGGCCTCGCGTTCCTCGGCCAGATTGACGAGCTGGAAGTACAGGGTGAAAGCCCGAGCCAGAGACTCGGCCTCGGTGACGTCGAGCGAATCCAGCTCGGCGGCCAGGGCCTGTGCCGAGGCGGGATCGCCGCGCTCTCGAAAGGCGACGGAGCGCAGGCGGCAGCGCTCCACGAGATCGAGCAGATCCACTCCACCCTGCTCGGCGATCACCTGCCCCAGGAGCGAGCCCAGCAGCTTCACTTCCGCGGACAGCGGATCGGCCGCGCCGCCGGTGCCGACCGTCCGCGGCTCGGCCAGGGTGGCGGCGTTCTCGAGCCGCCGGGCCGGCATGCTCTCCGCCTGGGAATCCTGGCTGCTCATCGGCCGAGCATACAGCCGGCAGCGGACACGGGCCCCGAGCCTTCCGATCCGCCCCGAAGGGTGTTCGGTGAGCTCGCGCGGCAGGGTCCGCCGCGCTACCATTCGGCGCCATGGCAACCGAAACGCTGCTGCGTCCCGAGAACCTCAACGACCCTCGCGCCGGTGCCCGGCTCAGGGCCGAGTCCGAACGAACGCCGTCGGGCTCCCCTCTGACCGTGGTCTTCGACGGGGAGTGCGGCGTCTGCCGCGAGACGATCCAGCAACTCCGCCGCTGGGACCGCGAGGACCGGATCGAGTTCTTGCCACTCAGCGACGTGTCTGCCAGCGGCCGGCCACTCCTGGAGCGGCTCGCGGCCGAGGGCCGCTTCGACGACGCTATCAATGTCGTCGACGAGTCGACCGGTCGGGTCGTGAACGGCGGACACGCGGTCCTCGCGATCATCGACGCCCTGCCGGGCGGCTGGCTGCTGCGGCCGTGGGCGGTGATGCCCCAGACCGCCATCGCCGCCGACGTCGTCTGCCGGCTCGCGTCGCGTCATCGAGACGCGCTCGCCTGGATGGTCGGCATGCGCGACGACGTCCGCTGTCCGGTCCAGCCGGAATTCCAGCCCGCGTCGACGCCAGAGCCAGTGCTGGCGTCGGGGCCAGGGCGCAAGCAGGGCTAGGCGACCTCTCCGGTCGGACCCACCCATTCAGGCAGGGCTCCAGGGGCCCATTGGCTGAGAAGGTCGGGCCATCGTCCAATGCCGGTTCGGGCTCGGCGGGCATAATCTGGTTCCGATGACTCGCGTCCCATCTCATCTCACCCCGCTGCGCCTGACCCAGCCGATTCCGATCGATCTGGCGGCGGCAGCTCGCCTGCTCGACAACGGCGCCGCCGATTGGCTCGGCACCCCCGTCCCGGCTCCGCACCCGGGCAGCCACCGCTTCCTGACGGACCTCAGCCTCCCCATTCGCGAGCACGCCCCAAGCCTGACCTTCAAGAAGGCCGCCTTCGTGGACCTCGGTGAGATCCGGAACGCTCCCGGCCGCTGCGAGGTCGACATCGGCTGGCGATCGTCGTCGCTGGCCCCTCTCTTTCCGGTCTTTGCCGGCAAGCTAGTCCTCGAGCCGGATCGGCTCTACCTGGAGGGCTACTACGCTCCACCCGGGGGTGAGTTCGGGGCCGTGCTCGACCGGGCTTTCCTCAACATCGCCGCCCGTGGGACAGCGCGCTGGTTCCTGGGCAAAGCCGCGGAGACCTTCCGCCGGCCCGACGGCCAGTAGCCCATCGCCGCAAGGCAGGCCTCGCCCGAGGCCTCAGGCAACCCCGGGATAGTGCTACCTGCCCGGGGAGGATGGCTCGAAATACTGTCGCCGGATCCGGGAATCTTGCGCTTTTGGTACTGCCTCTGTATGGAAACGCAACGACTCGGCGAGTAGTGTGAGTTCGTTCCGATATACGAGTCGCATGAACCATGCTCAATGGAAGGAGGTTCCGGTGCCTGAGCCGTCCGCCATCGAGGGGGTTCTGCGGTCACTGGTAGAGGCCATGGAGGCTCGCGAAGCCGCCGAGCCAGACCTGCCGGAGTGGGAAGCGAATGCCCGTCTCCGCGCGGCCGAGGACAACCTTCTGAGGCTCTACAGAGAATCCGGCCGAATGCGGTCAAGCCGCGTCGCGATCGATATAGAGGTCGGCCAGTCACAGTTCGAGCCGACCGCCGTCGAGGTCGCCTGAGCTTATCCGGTCTCCCCGACCGGCCCGACATTCCGCCGCCAGAACGCCGGCGCATCGAGATCCTCCGATCCTCGGGCGCCGGCGTTCGTATGCCCCGTTCCGTGCGCGCACCTCGCTGTAGCCCGCCGGCCACGCAGCCGATACCTCAGCAGGTTGGCCAAACCGTCTCATGGAGCCTGCCGTGCGAACCAGGGCTACGGAGAGGCCCGACGCGAGCGCCGCGCGCAAAGACAGACGCCTCCGGGCGCTGTACCGCCGGGAACTCCAGAACAGCATCCATCTGTCGGCGTGGGTCGTGGCAGCCGCCGCCGCGATCGCCGCGGCCTGGTCGTTCCTCGCGGGCATCGAGCTCGGACTGCTGTCTCTGTCGGTCACCGGACCGATCATCCTGATCAGCATCGCCATCGCCGGCCTCGTCAAGCTCAAAGGCCGTCACCGCGTCGTCGAGCTGGGGATGATCCTCGGCATACTGCCGATCGTGGCCGCGTCGGCAGCGGTGCTTCGGGCGGCCCCGTCCGCACCCGTCGCGCTTGGTGCCGTTGGAGTCATCCCCCTAGCCTTCGCGGTCTTCGTCCCTCTGGAGCGCAAGCCGCACGTCGTGTGGCTGACCGCGGCCGATGCCATCTACCTCGCGGCCTTGCTTCTGATGATCGCCCCGCCCTCTCCGTTGCACAGCGAGGATGCCTCCCGGCCGGCAGCGCTTCTCTGGGCCGCGGGCCTCGGAACAGTGGTCAGCCTGATCGCCAACGAGATCGAGCTGCGGCGGCGGGGCCAGACCAACGGCCAGCTCCTGGCGGTCCGAGCCCTCTACGGCCGCATGAAGGAGCACGAGCTGGACCTGCGCCGCCAGGACGAGTTCCTGTTCATGCAGCAAGAGACGCTGGTGGTCCAGCAGGCCGAGCTGCTCCGCCTCAACGAAGAGCTCGAGACGATCGCCCGACTGGACGCCCTCACCGGTCTCGGCAACCGCCTCAGGCTCAACGAGGACCTGGCCCAGCTGGCCGGCAGGATCGAGCGCAGCGGCGGGACCGCCGGCCTGCTGCTGATGGACCTCGACCGCTTCAAGAGGCTCAACGACACCACCGGCCACCTCGCCGGCGACGCGGCTCTCCGGGGAGTGTCCGACGTCCTGCGCAAGACGAGCCGGGTCGGCGACGGCCTGTACCGGTACGGCGGCGAGGAGTTCCTGGTGGTCCTGCACGATTGCGACGAGACCGTCCTGCGCTCGGCGGGTCAGCGCTACGTCTCCGCTATCGAGGCGGCCGGCATGAGCCATCCGGACAACCCGCCCTACGGCGTGGTCACCGCCAGCGCGGGCGCCGTGACGCTGTCGCAGGCCAATTGCGTGGACATCGACGTGGCGCTCCACGACGCGGACGAAGCCCTCTACGTCGCCAAGGCTCGCGGTCGTAACCGCCTCGAGGTCCAGACCCACCCGCACCAGTCGACCTTCTCGATCGACCAGCAGCGAGCCGCGAGCTGACGGCTTCTAGCCGGTCGAGTTCTCGACGCCCAGCAGAACGTTGAAGCCCACGAGGGTCTGGCCTTCCACCATCCAGAGCTTGCCCATCGCGGCGAAGAGGCGGCCCGCATCGTCTCCGGACGGAGGCGGGGACAGTCTGTACGAGCGGCCGTACGAAATGTCGGAAACCGGCTGGTACCGCTGAAGGACGCCGCCGGGCGAGTACGTCCAGAATTCGCCGTCCAGGAGCAGCACCTGCGACTGGAGCTCCGTGACCACGGGCTCCGCCCCGTCGGCCGGGATCTGGAAGATCGACCCCGCCTTGCCGGTCGAGCCATCGTAGCCCGACATCATCCAGCAAGCGGAGCCCACCGCCACGGGTCCGTAGGTGGCGGTGCCGGGCAGAACGACGGGCTTGCTCGGCGCCTCGCCGGTCGACGGGTCGATGCTGATGAGGATCACATTGCCGGTCTGAACCTGGTAGGACCAGAGGCCGAGGCAGCCGACTCGCGGCTCGGAGCTCTCCTTCCAGGGCGTTACGCCGGCGAGAATGCCGGAGCTCAGGTCGAGGCGCTGGAGCGAGTCGCCGCTGGCGAGCCACAGCCCGTCGGCGCCAAGCCCCACGAGATAGGTGGCCGGGTACGCCTGCTGAACCTTGCCGGTCCCGACGTTGAGCCGGTACGTGTTCGCCTGGTTCCAGCAGTCTGGGCCGCACACACGGAAGGTTTGCGGCCAGGTCGAGACCCACAGGCTCCCGGCGGCGACGATCGTCCGGCGAACGGGAACCGCGAAGGCCTCTCCGCCGAAGACTGTGCCCACTGCCCCTGTCTGGGGATCGACGGCGACTCCGCCCTCGCCGCCGGTCAGGAAGATCACGGCGCCGTTGTCCGGCGGCTGGGCCCGGGCGGCGACGCCGACCGCGAACGGCAGATCCACCAGAGACTCGACCTGGGCGGCGTTCTGGGCCGCCGCGGGTGTCGGAGTTGGGGTCGGCGTGACGGTCGCGATCGGAGTGGGAGTGATCGGCGGCGTGGGTGTCGGAGCGGGCCCGGACGTCACGAGCCCGACGACGAGCAAGAGGACCAGGGCCACGCCGACCGCGGCTGCGCCGGCTGCGTTCGCGGTGAAACGTGAGCTGCGCCCGGTTCCGGTGCGGCCACGGGACACGTTCTCGCGCCGGTAGTCCAGGAAGGTGTCGTCACGCGGCTCGGGACGGCGGCGCAGAGTGGGACGCCCGGGATCCGGTTGGTACGCCACCCCAGACGAACCCAATCCGTAGCGGTCCCAATCGTTTCGGGGCGTCTTTCCGCTTGCTTCATCCTCGGGCGCGCCCTCCGGCGTCGCGCCACCGAGATCGGCCGGATCACTCC
>DAHXON010000115.1 GCA_027364875.1 Chloroflexota bacterium | reverse complement strand
GGGTTGGGGTAGCGGCGGGAGTGGCCGTCGCGCCGGCAACGGCGTTGTGACAGGCCGTGGTTCCGCTGTCGGTGAAAGAACCGGTCGCGTGGATGAACTGCCACGAGAAGCTAGCCTGGTGGAGCGTGACCGCCAGTATCCCGAAGCTGTCGGTGTTCGTCACGACGCTGTTGGCCGCCGGAACCGCGATGGACGTGTGGTTGGCGCCGCCGGTCCCCACCGTGATCTGGGTGATGCCGTTGACCGGGTCCGGCAAGCCGGCTGGCGTCTGAGGCGCGAATCGCTCGTAGATGTGATCGTGGCCGTCGAGGATGAGGTCCGCCCCGGCCGCGTAGAGAGTCTGCCAGAGAGGCAGGGTATTGGGGCTCGCCCTGCCTCCGGAGCTGAAGAGCGGGATGTGCCAGTAGGCCAGGATGCACTGGCCAGGGTGGGCCGCGAGATCCTGGGCAAGCCATTGGCCCTGCGGCGAGCTGGGGCCGCAGCCACCAATGTTCAGGCAATTCGAGTTCAGGGCGATGAGATGCCAGGCTCCGATGTTGAAGCTGTACCAGCCGGCGCCGGGCGTTCCGGCCGCGGAGCCGAAATAGCCGAAGTAGCCGGCGCCGTTGAGGTTGGACTGGTCGCAGCCGGTCCCACCGCTGGTCAGGTACTCGTGATTTCCCGGCACCGGATAAGTGATGGACTTCACCTTGCCCCAGGTCGCGTCGTAGACCTGCTGGTAGGCCGTGAGGCTGCCGCAGTAGTACTGGTTGTCACCGAGCGACAGCACGGCCGCGTAGCCGTGGTTGACCAGCAGGTCCGCGGTCGTCTGCTGCTCGCAGCTCAATCCGGTCCCGCTGCCGTTATTGAAGTTGGGGTCCGTGGGATCACAGGCGATGTCCCCTGCGGCGGCGATCACGGGATCCGAGGCCTTGGCCGAGACTGTACGAGCGATCGGGGGCGACACCGCGACGAACCACGCGGACGCCAGCGCGATCGAGATCAGGAGGCCCGCTCTCCGGCCCCATCGCCGCCCTCTCGTCCCCCGGTCCCTGCGCGGGACGACACCGCCGCTCGGGCGGCCGGTGGTAGCGCGACGAGGCAGAGGCGGCGTTCGAAGCGCGCGGAAGGCATCCATGGCAACCCTTCGGCGGATCGCGTCGGCGAGCCAACGACAAGAGGAATCGTTCTGGCGAACGGGCCTGGGCGGCCCGGTTCCACGATCCCAGATTGCCGCAGTCAGGAGCCCAGGGCGACGGCGTTCTGCCAGACGAAGGCGAGGGCTCGCGGGGCGGTTCTCGCCCTGCCCGTGCGGATAGGCCCCTCGGACCAGGCGGCAGCCGAAGGGCCCCCGAGGCGCGTCGCCCGGCTCCTACCGAATGAAGCAGCCCGACACGTCGAAGATCGCGTGGCTCGTTGGCCCGGATCTCGGGGCGGCGTAGGTGACGAACAGGGTTCCGCTGGGGCTGAGGGCCACCGTCACTGCGTTCGCGCGATCGTCCGACATCGGGAAGTTGAGTGTGGAGCTGGTCGGGTTGTCCGCCACGTCCGGACCCACGTACAAGAACCCCAGAGACGACTGCTGGGTCACGGTCAGGTTGCCTGTGACCCCCACTGCGACGTTCGGGACGCCGCCATTGCCGGAGACGCCGAACTGCTGAGACACGTGCGAGCTCAGGATCGAGATGCCCCCTGCGCGCTGGCGTGAGTCGAGGATTCGGGATGGCGTCAGCGGGACATACATCGCTCCCGCTCCGTCGGCCGTGAAGTAGCCGGTGACGTCGAAGATGACATGGGCCGTCGGGCCCAGATGGGGTGCCGCATAGGTAACAGACAGGAGCCCGCCCGGGCCCAGGAGCCCGCCCGGGCCCAGGGCCACGGTGACTGCGTTGGCTCGGTCGTCGCCAACCGGGAAGTTGAGCGTAGAGCTCGTGGGATTGTTCGCCGGAACCGGTCCGAGGTACAGGAAGCCGAGACTCTGCTGCTGCGTGACTGTGAGGTTGCCGGTCACGGCCACGGCTCCGATGGGGACGGCGCCGCCGGTCACTATGAACGACCGTGCCGCGTGGGACGGGAGCGGCGCTGTAAGGCCCCCGGTGCCGTTGCGACTGTCCAGGATTCGGACCGGCGAGATCGGGTGATAAGTGGCACCGGCCATACCCGGGGCGAAGTAGCCGGTGACGTCGAAGATGACCTGGGCGGTTGGACCGAGCTTCGGCGCCGCGAACGTCACGTACAGGCGGCCATCGCCGCTCAGGGCAACGGTCACGGCATTGGCCCTGTCATCGCCAACCGGGAAGTTGAGCGTGGAGCTGGGCGGGTCATTGGCCGGCGCCGGGCCGAGGTACAGGAAACCCAGGCTGGTTTGCTGCGTGACAGTCAGATTCCCCGTGACCGCGGTCGCCCCGGCGGGCACTCCGCCCTGTCCCCAGACCGCGAAACCCTGGGCGACGTGAGACGAAAGCGCCCCGGCGATGCCGAGGTTGGTGCGTGTGTCGAGGATCCGCGACGGTGGCAGAGGCATGAACGTGGCGACCGCAACCGGTGCTCCGGGTGTGACCGGGTTCGACGGATCCGAGAGCTGGCCGTCTCCGGCTGAGCTCGACGCCTTGACCCAGAAACGATACGTAGTCCAGTTGGACAGCCCGGATACGGTGCAGCTCAACGCTGTAGTGGTAGTGCAGCCCCAACCCGTGGGAACTGAGGTCACGGTGTAGCCGGTGATCGTGGCGCCTCCGCCGGAGGGCGCCGTCCAGCTCAGCGTCGCGGTCGAGTCCCCCGCCACGCCGGTGATCACCGGCTTGCCCGGCACGCCGGCATGGCTCTGCGTGAATGCCTGGAGGCCCGCCGGCGTTCCGAGGCCTGTCGGCCCGTCGTAGCCGGGTACGCCGTGGCAGAAGTAGCTCGTCGCGCAGGGGTCGTAGGAGCTCCAGATGTCGTTCGAGCCGCCCACGACGTCGTTGAGGAAGCCCTGGCCCGTGTACAGATAGCTGGCCGGGTAAGTACCTGCGGCCGGCGTACCCGCGAGGGCGTATACGGAGGCGATGATCGGCGCCGCGGCGCTCGTGCCTCCATAGATGCTCCAGCCGCCGCCATCGCTCGAGTACACGGCGACGCCCGTCGCGGGGTCTCCGATCGCCGACACGTCTGCCTGCATGCGTGTCGAGCACCCGGCGTCGGTCTGCCAGGACGGCTTGGGCTGGAAAAGCGAGCAACCACTACCAGCCCCCCAACCTTTGGCCAGGTTGCCCCAGGCCGTCTCCGTCCAACCTCGAGGGCTGGAGGTATCGCGGACGAGCGAGGTACCACCGACCGCGATCACGTACTGCGACGCCGCCGGGTACTGGACATTGGTCGCCAGACCGGATCCGTAGGGCCCGCAATTGAAGCCGCAGTCGCCGGTGCTGACCGTGATGGCGACCCCCGGGTGGTTGTAGTAGGCGTCGTAGTAGGCGCCGTCGTTGTTGTTCTCCGCATGCCCGTAGCTATTGGAGACGGCTACCGCGCCCATGGAGACCGCCCGGTTCACGGCCGTGCCGAGATTCAAGCTGTAGCTGTCGGTGGCCTCGACGAGAAGAATATGGCAGCTGGGGCACGTGGCCGACACCATGTCCAGATCGAGAGCGATCTCGATCGCCCAGCCCGCGTCGTACGCCGGGTAGCTCGTGCGGCCGTACTGGTCCACCTTCTGGAAGCAGCCGTTGGCCGTCGTGCATGGCGGCAGGCCGTATTGGGCTCGATAGATGGCCAGGTCCGCCTCGGCGTTTGGCGCGTCGTAGGCATCCACCACAGCGACGGTCAGCCCGTCCCCCGCGCTGCCGGTCGGCAGGTTGTAAGCGCTGGCCAGATCGCTCGGACCAAAGCCGGCCGGGGTCAGGGCGGGCGTGACGGCCGTGGCGGGAAGAGCCTTGACGTCGGTCCGGCGCAGGGCCAGGCAGCGGAAGTGATCCGGTTCCGCCGGGCCGCAAACCGAATCGGTCGAGAGGGCGCTGCCGGCCGTCGCGGGCAGAGCGGCGGAGCGCGCGTCGGCGGATGGTTCGGACCAGGAGGCAGTGGGTGGCTGCGTCACGGCCGTCGAGGCCGCGGTCGCGGGTGCCGTCATGACGGAAACGGAGAGTGCCGCAATGAGCGCGCCGCCAAACCCTCGTCCGATCAGTCTCATGTCTCCCCTTCCGGCTCCGCGTACCCATGCGGCGCCGCTCCCTTGGCCGGGCGTCCCCGAGGACCAGCCCGGAGCCACTGTATCAGGCGGAAAGCGCCGCGGCGGGTCGCAGGGGACGCGCCGAGAGGAAGTGGCGCGGGCAGGCAACTCCCTCGTCGTCCCGGCCGCGCCGCGCCACGGCCCGCGGGGCGCCGCGACCGACCAGCGCCGGCCTACTCGCCCAGCAGGATCCGACGAATGAGTGGCATCGGCGGCGACCCGTGGGCGATCACGGACTCGAGATGCTCCTTGTAGGTGAAGCCGGGCGTGGGCCCGAAGCCGCCGACGACTCGGGGGGAGGGCACTGCGCCGGGGCCGGCGCCCGCAGCCACGGCCGCGTGGACCCGCCGTTCCCGCTCAAGGTCCCACATGCCCATCGAGCCGACGAAGTACGTGGAGAGCTGCGTGGACGTGAGCCGGGCGCGATCCCACTTCTTGTGCGCCTCGGACTCCTCCTGGAAGCCGCCGCGAACCATCAGGTCCAGCGCGTCGTCCTCGGTCATGCCGCCGGCGTGGATCCCGACGTCGATCATGGCGTTGATGATCGCCCGCAGGTAGAACTTCCAGTGGATGAGCATCAGCGCCGGGTCGTCCGCCTTGAAGCCCGCGTCCATCATCACCTGGGTCACGTACACCGCCCAGCCCTCGATGAACACGCCCGAGCCGAACACCGCCCGCACCTTCGACGGGCAGCGGTTCGAGTAGACGAGCTGGAGGTAGTGGCCGGGCGAGCCTTCGTGGATCGTCGTCAGATCGATCTGGCGGTCGTTCTCCTCGGCGAGGTACGACTCGATCTGCTCCGGCCCCCAGTCGTCGGGCGGCGGGGTGACGAAGTAGAAGGTCTTCTGGCCTTTGTCGAGCGGGCCCGGCGAATCGAGCATGGCGCCGGCGAACTCGCGCAGGAACGGCGGCGTCCAGTCGATCTCGAGCGGCTCGTCCGGGACGGTGACGAGGCCGCGCGACCGGACGAACTCGACGATTCCGCGGTAGCTCTCGCGGCAGTACTCCACGAGCTCGGCCGCGGGATGGTGATCCTTGCCGATCGCGGCCGTGACGCGAGCCACGACCACCTGGTCCGCCGCTTCCTGGCTGCCGGCAGAAGACGCGGTGGGAAGGGCCTCGCCCGGAACCCAGTGGCTCCAGATCTCCCTGGCGATCCTGATCATCTCGGCGCGAACCGCCGGGTACTCGACGTTGGCTCGGGCCATGACCTGGTCCGCGGTCATGTCGCTCCGGAACGTGTGGCAGAGCTTGCGGGCAAAGAGATCGGGGCCCAGCCGGCCCTCACCGGACGAGCGCGGCAGGAGATCGCCCCGAAGGAACGCCTCGAACTCGCCGATCGCACGGGTGGCGGCTGCCGCGCCGGACCGGAGCCGCGGCAGCAGCGCCGCGACCTCAGGATCCGCGGCGGCGGCCTCGGCTTGGATGACGGCGTCGTCCGTCAGCGAGGCCACTCCGGGCAGCTGCTTGATCGCCACCTCCGTGTGCAGCCGCGATGGCGGCCGATCCGCCAATGAACCGAGCTCGGCCTGCGCACCGGCAAGAACTCCGGCCACGCCTTCGAGGCGCGACGCCACGGAGCCGAGACGCACGGCCAGCGGCGCGAAGTCGCGGGCGAGCAGCGGAAAGATGCCTCCGCCGATCATGTAGACGTAACCGAGCGGGTCCCAGGCGTCTTCGCGGAGGTCGGCTTCGTCGAACCGGTAGGCAGCCAGCTCGGAAACGAGAAGGTCGCGGTCGATTCGATCGTCGGGCGACAGCTCGCCCGCCGGCAGCCGCGAGAGCTCGGCGCTCCAGCGGTCGATGAAGTCGAGCCGCGAGCGGCGGCCGGCCTCCCCGGACTCCGACCACTCACCGTCGTGGTCGTGGTTCCCGATGGCCGTGGCGGCAACGGGATAGAGCCGGAAGAACTCGTCCAGGAACGCCTCGACGCGAGCGCCGAACTCGGACATCGGACTCCTCCAAGCAGTTGTCGCGAGTGTAGCGTCGCGGGCGAAGCGGCCCTCGCCGAAGCCGCCGGCGGCGAACGGGCCGAACATCCGCACCGGCCGCGCGCTAGCATCCAGGGATGCGGCGCCGCCGCCTCGGCGCGGCACGAGCCCTGGAGGAAGCATGATCGACCTGATCGTCAAGGTTGCCGTCAACGCCGCGGCGCTGCTGGTCGCAGCCAACTTCGTGCCGGAGTTCGTTCTCAAGTTCGACCGTGGCAAGCCCGAGGACTGGGCCCAGGTCGCCGTCATCGCCTTCGTCTTCGCCATCGTCAACAGCTACATCAAGCCGATCGTCAAGACGCTGGCGCTGCCAATCGGATTCCTGACGATGGGTCTCGTTGCCTTCGTCATCAACGCGGCGATGCTGCTTGGGACCGCGGCGATCATCAACCAGGCCAAGAGCTCGCTCGATATCGTCTTCAACGTCGGCGGCTTCCCCCCGACCTGGGGCTATGAGGCCATCGGCTGCGCGGTCATCGCTTCGATCGTGATCAGCATCGTCTCGACGGTTCTGGAGCTGGTTCTGGTCCCGCGCAAGCTCGTGGGGTTCTAGCCTCTCCCGATGCCAGCCACCACGCCCGTTGGGTCCCTCCGGATCGCGGACCTGTTCGCCGCCGAACGGACGGAGTCGGCGGCGGTCTCTGCGGGGCAGACCGGGACTCTGACCGAGCGCGAACGCTTCCGGATCCGGCTGCGCCGCCGCCCGCTGCTGCTCGACGGGGCGATGGGAACCCTCCTCTTCAGCCGCGGCATTCCCCAGCGGGCCTGCCTGGACGAGCTCGTCCTGAGCCGCTCCGACCTGATCTCGGCGATCCACCGCGAGTACATCGAGGCCGGCGCCGACGCCATCGAGACGAACACGTTCGGTGCCAATCGCTTCCGCCTGGCCGATCACGGTCTCGAGAAGCTCGCCGGACGGTTGAATCGAAAGGCAGCCCAGCTGGCCCGCGAGGCGCGCGAGACGAGCGGCCGCGAGGTCCTCGTCGCCGGTTCCATCGGGCCGCTCGGTCCGGGCAATCGGCCGGCGGGCCCGCACCCGGGCATCGCCCGAGCGGCCTTCCGGGAGCAGGTCGAAGGCTTGCTCGAGGGCGGCATCGACGTCTTCGTCTTCGAGACGTTCGAGCGCCTGGACAGCCTCATGCTCGCCATCGAGGAGGCGCAGCGGGCATCCGACCTGCCGGTCGTCGCCCAGATGACCTTCGGCGAAGAGATGCGAGGCTTCGACGGCGCCACGCCCGAGACGGCCGCGGCCGCGCTGACCGGCGCCGGCGTCGATGCGCTGGGCATCAACTGCGGAGCCGGCCCGCTCGTATGCCTGGAAGCGCTCGAGAGAACCGGGCCGCCGGCCGCGGGCGTGGCCCGTACCATCGTTCCCAATGCGGGCCTGCCTCGGCGGATCGAAGGCCAGTTCGTCTACTCGGCCGGGCCCGAGTATTTCGCGGAGATGGTGCCGCGGATGCTCGCCGCGGGCGCCCGGATCCTGGGCGGCTGCTGCGGGACCACGCCACTCCACACGAAGGCGATGCGAGCCGCGATCGACGCCTCGGGCGTGGACCGGCACGGGCCATCGACGGCGGCGGAACAGGCGCCCGGGTCGGAACGGGGCGAGGCGGGCAATCCGCCCGATTCCGCGGATGCCGACGCGCCAGGCGCGGACGCCGACGTGGACGCCGATCCGGCGGTCGCCGCCGCCCCACGCACGCCCCGGATCGAGATCGCCCGGAGTGACGACGCCGCGTCCGCCCCGTCGGGACTTGCCCGCAAGCTGGCCGCGGGCGAGTTCGTGGTGTCGGTGGAGATAGATCCACCGCGGTCCATCCGGATAGAACGCACCGTGGAAGCGGGCCGCCTCCTCAAGGACGCGGGCGCCGACCTGGTGAACGTCAGCGACTCGGCCACGGGCCGGGTCCGGATGGGCGCGCTGGCGGTCGCGCTGGCCCTCCAGCAGCAGGCCGGTCTGGAGTGCCTGATCCACCTGACCACACGCGACCGTAACGTCATGGCCCTCGAGGCGGAGCTGCTCGGCGCCCATGCCCTCGGGATCCGCAACGTCCTGGCTCTCACCGGAGACCCGCCCCGAGTCGCCGACAGGCCATCGGTCACGGCCGTCTGGGACGTCGACGCCGTAGGGCTCATCGGCATCCTCGGCCGGCTCAACAAGGGCGAGGACGCCGGCGGCGCCTCGATCGGGCAGGCCGCCGCTTTCACAGTTGCCTGCGCCTTCGATCCAACCGCCTCCGATCAGGAAAAGGAGTGGAGCCGGTTGGAGCGCAAGCTGGCCGCCGGCGCGCATCTGATCATGACCCAGCCTCTCTACTCCGAGGTACAGGTCGAGGCGATGCTGGCCCGCAGTCGGACCACGTTCGGCCAGGGCGGCTTCCCGGTCCCGGTGCTGCTCGGCGTGCTGCCGCTCCACAGCGCCCGCCACGCCGAGTTCCTCCACAACGAGGTCCCCGGCATCACCATCCCGGACCGGCAGCGAACGGCGATGCACGCCGCCGGCGAACGTGGTGCCGAGGCGGGCCTGGAAATGGCCCTGAACCTTCTGACCCAGGCCCGGAGTCATGTCGCCGGGACGTACGTGATGCCGAGCTTCGGCCGGTACGAGCTGGCGGCCGAACTGGTCCGGCGGCTTCGGTCGGCCGGCGGAGGCATCCCCGGATAGCGTTCGAGGAGGGTTCGATGGGTCTGCGGCGTGGTGCGGTTGCGGGTCTGGCGGTCGCGGCCGGCCTGGCCGGCCTGCTGCTGAGCGCGCCGTCGCCGGCTATCGCCGCGGCACCGCCCGCCGGACCTCCCTACCCGCCCGCGGTGAGCGGCCAGCGCGTCTACGACTACGCGGGCATCCTCTCGGCTCAAGCTCGGGCGGCGGCGACGAGCACCATCCTCGCGATCGAGGATCGGACGGGCGCGCAGATCGCCGTCTACACCCAGGTCAAGCCCCAGAGCGACACGCTGGAGCTGGCGAACGCCGACGCGCTGGCGCTGATGAACCAGTGGGGCGTGGGGCGCAAGGGCTTCGACGACGGCCTCGTGATCATGTTCGACATGCAGGCCAACCGTGCCCACGGGCAGGTCTCGCTGTACGCCGGAAGCGGGTTCCGGTCGGCTTACCTCACGGACTCGGATCGCCAGGCGATCTTCGACAGCGACATGAAGCCGCTTCTGACGGCCGGGGACTTCGACGGCGCCCTCGCAATCGCGCTGGAGGACGTGAACCGAGCCGCCACCCCCGAGCACGCGGCTGAGCTGAATCGAGCGCGGATCATCAACGCCGGCGTCGGCTTCGGCTGCCTCATCCTGGCCCTGTTCCTGATCATCCTGGTGCTGTTCAACTGGTACAGGGTGGGCCGCGACCCGGTCTTCACCACGGACGATTCGGTCCTGATGCCGGCGCCGCCTCCGGGCCTGACGCCCGCCATGGCCACCCTGCTCATCGCCGACAGGACGTCGAAGCGGACCATCTCCGCAGGGCTCGTGGACCTGGCAGCGCGCGGCCTGGTCGGCTTCAAGCTGGAGAAGAACTTCCTCAAGTCCACCGCAAGCCTGGGGGCGCGCGCCGACTGGCAAGGCCCGCCGTCGGCAGAAAGCCAGTTCTGCAACGCCATCGCCGCGGTCACGAAGCCCGACGGATATGTGGATCGGAGCGACCGGAGCGCGGGCATCGTCCTGCGCTCGGCCATCAAGACGTTCAAGAGCGATCTGGAGGGGCTGGCCGTATCGAGCGGCTGGCTGACCGGCAAGCCGTCGAGCGTCACGACCCGCTGGGCGATCCTCGGCGTGCTCGAGCTCGTCGCCGCCTGGCCGCTCATCCTCTGGTCGCAGACGCTCGACGCGAGTGGCGGCTATCTCGGCGCGGTCGGGCTGATAGCGGCTGGAATCGTCACCCTGATCACGGCCTATTTCATGCCTTCGCGGACTCCCGCCGGCTCGATGCTCCGGGCCATGCTGCTGGCCTACCGGCAGACCCTCCGAATGGCCCTGCAGCAATCCAGCTCCATGAACGAAGTGGTGGCTCGCCGGCCGCTGCCCTGGGTCGACTCTCCGGACGCGGCGATGGCCTGGGGCGTCGCCTTCGGCCTGGACGACGAGATCGACGGAGTGATGCACAGGACCGTGGGCGCCATGGAAGCCGCGCCCTCGGCGGCCCTCTGGTTCCCCGTCTGGTACGCGACACCGGGCCACTCCAGCTTCTCCGGCGCCGGTGCGGGCGCATCCACGG
>DAHXON010000114.1 GCA_027364875.1 Chloroflexota bacterium | reverse complement strand
GGGCGAGCGTCGAGAGGACGCGGGGAAGGCACGTAGCCTAGGCAGCCATGTCCGACCGATCAAATTCGGCCCGCTCAGCGGCACGGATCCGTCAGGCCGTACTGGATAGAGCAACGGCTACGGCAGGACCTGCCAACCTGCGATCGGGCGAGAAGAGCTCAATCCTGCCCGTTCAGCAGGCGCGCGAATCCGTCCTCGTCCAGCACGGTGACACCGAGCTCGGTGGCTTTCGCGAGCTTGGATCCGGCCCCTTCCCCGGCCACCACGTAGTCCGTCTTGCGGCTGACCGAACCCGCCGCGTGCCCCCCGGCCGCACGGATCGCTTCCTCGGCCGCCTGGCGGTCCCAACCGGCAAGGGAACCCGTCACAACCACGGTCTTGCCGGCCAGCGGGCCGGTGGCGGCGCCGGCGTCCGAAGGAGGGAGAGGCGCGGGTGGCTGGGCGACCACTCCGGCATCCACTAGATCCTGCAGCACCGCCGCGGACTCGGGATTGCCGAAATAGCCGGCAATGGCCGATGCGACCACGCCGCCAACCCCGGGGACTTCGAGAAACGCGTCGGCGGGTGTGCCCGGCAGGGCGCCGGCGACCCGGGCGAACCAGGCTTCATCCGACTCGCCTTCATCTCGGGGCCAGCGCCGGCCGATCCAGGCGGCCAGGTCGATCGCCGTCTGCTCGCCGACCTGGGGGATGCCCAGGCTGTTGAGGACGCGGGCGAGTGGCCGCCGGCGAGATCGTTCGATGTTGTCCTTCAGGTTCCGCGCGCTCTTGGCGCCGAAGCGCTCGAGGCTTTCGAGGTCGGCCACGCTCAGACGGTAGAAGTCGCCCCGCGTCTTGACCAGGCCGCGCTCCAGGAGCTGGCTCAGGACGTGCCAGCCGGCGCCCTCGATGTCCATCCCGCCCCGCCCCGCGAAATGGCCGAATTCCTGGGCGAGCCTTGCCGGGCACTTGGGGTTGGGGCAGTAGTGGCGGACCGCCCCTTCGTCGCGGGCGATCGGAGTACCGCATACGGGGCAGTTCGCCGGCATCTCGAAGATCCGTTCCGCGCCGGTGCGCCGCTCCGGGATGGGCCGCACGACTTCGGGGATCACGTCGCCGGCCTTCTGGAGGACGATCCAGTCCCCGATCCGCAGATCCTTGCGCCGCACCTCGTCGAGGTTGTGGAGCGTGGCCCGAGCCACCGTGGAACCGGCCACTTTGGCCGGCCGCATGTGGGCCACGGGCGTGAGCGTCCCCGTCCGGCCCACGTACGGGACGATGTCCTCGATGACCGTCTCGACCTGCTCGGGCGGAAACTTGAAGGCGATGGCCCAGCGCGGGGCGCGGGCGACCATCCCGAGTCGTTCCTGCTGGTCGAAGCGATCGACTTTGACGACGACGCCGTCGGTTTCGTACGGAAGTTCGTGGCGCTTCTCGCGCCACTCTTCCAGGAACGCGATGACCCCCTCGATGTCCAGGCTCTCGGCCCGGTCCGGGTTGACGGGAAAGCCCAGGGCGGCGAGGCGGGCGAGCGCCTCCGATTGGGCGGCCACGGTGGGGCGGCCGTCGCTCCCCTCCTCCAACAGCTGGTAGGTCCAGCTGCTCAGCCGGCGAGCGGCTGTGATCCTGGCGTCCTGCTGCCGCAGCGAGCCCGCGCCGCTGTTGCGCGGGTTGGCGTAGGTGGGCAGGCCGGCCTCCTCTCGCTCGGCGTTGATCCGGGCGAACTCGGCCTTCGGCATGTAGATCTCGCCGCGGACCTCGCCGGTGAACGGCTCCCTGGCCCGGTCCGGCAGGACCGTCACGGTTCTCAGGTTGGCGGTCACGTCCTCGCCCGTAGTCCCGTCGCCCCGCGTCGCCCCCTGGACGAAGCGGCCGCGCTCGTAGCGGAGCGAGATGGCCAGGCCGTCGATCTTGAGCTCCGCGACGTATCGGAGGTCCGGCGCGGCGGCGGGCGCGGGCGGCAATCCCAGGCCGCGCCGGACCCGAGCGTCGAAGCCACGCAGCTCGTCCTCGTCGAAGACGTTGCCGAGCGAGAGCATCGGCCGGCGGTGGACCACCTCGCCGAAGGTCCCGGTCGGCGCGGCGCCGACCCGCTGCGTCGGCGAATCGGGCGTGATGAGAACCGGGAAGGCGGTCTCGATGGCGACCAGCTCGCGCATCAACCGGTCGTACTCGGCGTCGGAGAGCTCGGGCGCGTCGGCGACGTAGTACAGCTCGTTGGCGCGCCGGATTATCGGGATCAGCTCGTCGCGGCGCGCCCGGGCCCCCTCCTCGCCCAGGGCGTTTGCCTGCTCGACCGCCTCGGCCGCCACCGGCAGCGATTCGACGGGCGCTTGCGACTCCGAGGAGCCGGCTGCCTCGCCTGCCTCGCCTGCCTCGCCTGCCTCCCCGGGCTGCGTTACCTCCATCCGATCGATCGAATCCGTCACCGCCGACCCTCCATCTGCAGCGATTCGGTAGTTTCGCATCGATCGCGCTCGCGGGCGTGCCGCACCGGCCGGATCGCTCACGGCAACTGCGATTCGGAACGGCGGTAAACCCGTGCGACTGCTACGGCGCATCCAGCCCGGCGTAGGTCTTCAGGAACCGGCTCATCCGTTCGTAGTGGGAGCCCGGCCAGTAGATCGAGCCGCAATTCGAGCACTCGGAGAACGAGTCGAAGTAGCGCAGGGTTCGCGGCTGGTCGGCGAGGCGTTCCAGGACGGCGGACCGTTCGACGGGACGAAGCAGGCCGTTGCAGCGAACGCATCGACTGAACGGTCGGGCGCGCGAAGGCAGCGAGTATCGCGCCGAGACCTCGCCGAACTGCCCGGCCGCGTCGTCGGTTCGGGGCAGATAGCCGAGCCTGACGATCGAGCGCTTCAGCAGCCCCCGATCTCGGGTCAGCAGGATCCGGTTCTCTTCCGCGGCAACGTGCGCCAGCCGGTCGTCCTCGGCGTCGCGCTCGTACCAGCAGTCGAAGCCGAGTATCCGCAGGTATCGGGCCAGCCGGCCGAGGTGGCCGTCGGCGACGAATCGGGGCGGGTCCGGAGGCGGCGGGATCAGTCCGGGCAGGCCGGCGAGATCCTCGGGACGGTCGAGCCCGAAGACGTCGAGCCGATCGACCGCCTCGAGCCGGGCCTCGAGGGCGAGCGAACGGCTTCCGGACAGCACGAGATCGACCTCCGGGTGCGGGACGCCCAGGGACTCGATGGCGTCCTTGATCGATGGGTCCCTCTCGAAGGCGACGCTCGCCGGACCGGCCGACCCGCGCGGCCGGAAGAACAGCAGCGATCCGTGAAAGGTGATCTGCGCCACACCGCAATGGTGGCGCATCGGTCCAGGGCCGGCGATCGCCGGTCATCGCGCCCCTCGACCGGGCCATCAGCCCTCGCGCATGTGCCGGATGGTCTCCAGGGTCATGAGCCACATCAGCGTGGACTCCGCTCCCTCGTTCTCGCTCGGGCCGGCCGGGCCCAATCCGTCCCGGCATCCTCCGCGGTCGACGTCGGCGACCACGGACCCCAGGTCGTTGCCGCCCAGGAACCAGGCGTAGGCGGCCTCGGCCGCCTCGCGGTACCTGTCCCGGCCCGTCGCCGCGAACGCGGTCGTCGCGGCCAGTGCGGTCGACCCGGCTTCGATGGGCTGCTGGTCGAACGCGGCCCGCTTGCCGCCTCGGGACCACCATCCGCGGTTCCCCACTGGGGAGAAGGACCCGTTCGCCGACGTCTGGACCCGGATCAGCCAGTCGAGGACTCCGCAGCCCCGCTCCACCAGACCCGGGTCACCCAGGACGCGGCCCAGGGTGATCAGCGCCCGCGGCAGCAGCGCGTTCTCGTAGGTGAGCACGTCCTCCGGCCACGGCCACGAGGCATCGAGCCGCTCGAAGAGAGCCGCCAGCCGCGCCCCCAGCGCCTCGAGCGTGGGCCGCGCGGCGAGGAAGTCGCCGCGGTTCGCTTCCGCGCAGGCCAGGATCGCGGCGGCGATCGGGCGCGGAGCCGTGAGTGCGCCGGCGGCCGGCAGCGCTCGAAAGAAGAGCGTGCCGGCGTCGGTGGTGGTGCGGGAGTCGCGGTGCCAGGCAAGCAGCGTGCCGAGTCCGAGCAGCGCTCTGGCGTGGCAGTCCTCCGAATCGGCGCCGCCAATCCAGCGCCGGTCCGCGTCGCGCATGTTCCGGAACCTGCCCGTGTCCTGGTCGAACGCTTCGGCGAGGAACCTGAGCGCTCGCTCCACGGAATCGGCCACCGCGGTCCAGCCGAGCATCCGGCCGTGGAGAACGTCCACGACCAGGGCCCGGGCCACGTCGTCGGTGCAGTAGCCGTGAACGCGACGCGGGGCGGTTCCGACGGCGAACTGCCAGACGCCGGTGGAGTCGGACATCGCGTCGAGGTGGCTGCGGTTGATCGGGGAGAGCGGGTAGACATGCGGGGGGCTTCGCCGCTCGGCTGATCCGTGGACTGTGCGGACCGCCGGAGTCGCGGCGGCCGCGTCCGGGCCGCGCGGCGGCGCCGGGTCTGCCTCGGCGGCTTCCCGGTCAGCCATCGCCGGTTCTGCCCACCGGGCGCGAGCCCGACACCGCTCGAAGAGGCTCGGACGGCGGCACCGGCTCTACGCCCACGCGGACCGGCGAAGGGCTCGGGGGTGCGGGTCGGCCAACTCCCACCGGCCTTGCCGCCGGCGCGACCGGGGGCCTTGCCGGCGCGACCGGGGGCGCCGGCGCCGCGCGCACTCGGCCGCTGAGCCGGCGGACCGGCCCGGCCGCCGCGACTCGGTCGAATATGAGCTGGTACTGCCGGCCAACGTGCGGCCAGATCATCGCCCGGCTCCGCTCGTAAGCCAGCCGGCCGAGCGCCCGGCGAGCCTCGTCGTCACGCAGCAGTCCGACGAGCGCTTCGGCAAGGGCCTTGGGAGAACCGGACGGAACCAGCAGGCCGACCCCGGAGTCGAGCATCTCTCTGGCATAAGCATACGGCGTGGACACGATCGCCTTGCCGGCACTCATCGCGTACGACAGCGTTCCGGAGACGATCTGGTCGGGATTCGGATATGGCGTGACGAAGATATCCGCGGCCTCGAGCCAGCGGCCCAGCTCCTGCCGGCCGACGTATCGGTCGACGAAGCGGACACGGTCGTCCACTCCGAGGCCTTCGGCGAGCCTGGCGAGCCGGCTGCGATACGCCTCGCCTTCGCGGCGCAGCAGTTCGGGGTGGGTGGCACCGAGGATCACGTACAGGGCTCGCGGCTCGCCGCGCACTACTTCCGGCATCGCTTCGATCACGGATTCGTAGCCCTTGCCCGGTCCTATCAGGCCGAAGCTGAGGATGGTCGGGCGGATCTCCAGCCCGAGCTCGGGCTTCACCGTGTCCGGATCCACGAGCGGCAGATCGGGCACGCCATGGGCCACGACGTCGAGCGTTCGATCATCGACGCCGTAGATCTGCCGCAGCAGGGCCGCCGCCGATCGCGACATCACCACCGTTGCGGCCGACAGGCGCAAGAGCTCCACCAGGATCCGTAGCTGCCCGGCGGAGGGCCACTGAGGGACGGTGTGAAGTGTCGTCACGACGGGCTTGTGAGTGGCTCTGACGAAATCCAGGACCAGCTCTCCGTCGCGGCCGCCCCAGATCCCGTATTCGTGCTGGACCGAGACGACGTCCACGTGCGAACGATCGATGGCCCAGGCCGCCCGAGCGTAGTCCTCGGGCTCGTCGCGCCGAATCCGGAGCGTGACCTCGTCCGGATACGCGTCGGGATCGCCGGAATAGTGAAGAGCCGCGACGCAGCCGCCGCCTACGGCTCCTGCCAGGTCCGAGGTGAACGTGGCGATGCCGCAACGACGAGGCGGATACGTGGAGACGAAGGCGACTCTCGTGGCGGACTCCTGTCTCCACGCTCGACGAGCGCGCGCGGAGCCGGACTCAGACAAGGCGGACGAGGTTTCGCCCGGTGACTGCGCGGACCGCCGGGTCCGGTCATTCCGGCGGTGCGCCCGCTCCCGCAGGTGCGCAACTGCTGATTCGGCCAGTGCACCCTAACCCGTGGCGGCGGGCCGGCACAACTCCGGACCCGGATCGCGGAACCCGGCCGGACCCGGAGTGGCCCTCTTGCGGGGCGGTCTACGCTGAGGTCGCGGGGCCCAGACCGCAGTTGGAGGAATCCTCCATGGATGAGGAGAACAAGACCACGGTAACCCTCGAGGTGTCACTCGAGGAGTTGAAGCTGATCAAGGACGGACTCGACCTGCTCCTGATGGTCGAGAGCGATCACGAGGCGATTGCCGAGCTGAAAGAGCTCCTGGAGCGAATGGCGGGGCAGCCGTCGGCGGTCGCGAGATAGACGACAGCGGCGAGCAGCCGGCGGCGGAGAGCCGCCCGCCGACCGCCCTACTTTGATCCGGAGTCCTCAGCCGGTGAGGGCATAGGCTCGGCCCGCAGGATCTCCGCGTAGGGGGCGAGGATCCTGGCATGGGGCCATTCCACCATCATGACCGCCATCAGATCGCCGCTGCCGCTCGAGGTCACGACCGGCACCTCATCGAGGTCGCGGACCGTGGCCTTCACCAGGGCGTGCGGGAACTCCGGCCATGGGGCTATCACATTGGCGAGGTAGCCCTCGAGCACCAGGTCCTTGTACTCGGGCATGTTCCAGGTCTGCCAGGCCGACCGGAAGTCCTCGCTGGGCACCTCGAGCCAGGTCCCGAAATCGACCGCGAAGCCGTCGCTCAGCTTTATCGGCAGGACCACGCGGACGAAGAAACCTACGCTCTTGATCGCCAGGAAGGGATCTCCACCCCAGGTATCGAGGAGCTCCGGGTGGATCTCGTTCACTACGTCGGGCTGCTCGAAGGTCACGGAGAGAGGCTTGCCACCGACCCCCGGCGCGATCCCGCAGCACGCGCATGGCAGGCCGGCCGGCCGACCACCCGCCTTGGACCGCCTGGACCGAGTCACCTTCGCAGCCATCAGACACCACTCCAACTCAAAGCGATGGAAAAATGATCGCTCGACATGGATCCAACGATGCCTGGAACAGCTGGGATGCCCCGGGCCGGCCCAAATCCTATCAGCGCAGCAGCTCCAGGTTGGCGATGCTCGCGAGCAGCGTCTTGATGCCCCCGCCGTTGGAGAAGGCGATCGTCACTTCTTCGTCGTTTCGGGTGAGCTTGGACGTCACCACTATCCCCTCCCCCAGCCTGGCGTGACGAACGCGGTCGCCGTCGCGGAACTGCCGCTCTCCGGGGATGCGTGGCCGCGGGGGGACGCTCGGGGCCGGCGACGTCTCCTGGCCCGGTCCCCCGCCGGACCCGGGCAGTAGCGTGGGCCGTGGGAGCAGCGTTGGGCGCGGCAGTTGCAGACTGCCGGAGCGGGCGCCGGCATCGTAGGCCTCTCGCCTGGCTCCCAGGTCGCGCGTGGGCTTGAAGCCCTCACCGGGCCTGGGGGCGCCAGCGGGCCCGCTGCCGGTCCGATAAGCGCCCCCGCCGGTCCTGATCGGCGCCCCGAACCGGCTCCCGAGCCGGCGTCCGAAGACGAGGTCCGGATCGAGCCGGCCGACGTCGTCGTCGAAATCGTCCGCCTGCTCCAGGCGCGGGCCGGTCATCAGCTCGGCCGGGATCTCGAACAGGAATCGGCTCGGCACCGACAGGCCACCCTGCCCCCACGTGGCCCGCCGGGCGGCGTGCGAGAGGAAAAGCCGCCGCTTGGCCCGGGTGAGCCCCACGTAGGCGAGCCGCCGCTCTTCCTCGAGCTGCTTCTCGTCGTCGAGTGAGCGGCTGTGCGGGAACACGCCCTCTTCGAGGCCCGCGATGAAGACGATCGGGAACTCCAGGCCCTTGGCCGCATGCAGGGTAATGAGCGTGACCGCGTCCGCGCCAGTCTCGTAGGAGTCCTGGTCCGCGACGAGCGCTGTCTCCTCCAGGAACCGGTCCAGGGCGTCATCCGGCGAGAGGTCGTCGTAGCGGGTCGTCACGGACCGAAGCTCGAGCAGGTTGGCCCAGCGCTCCTCGCCGTCCTCGGAGCCGTCGGCGAGCATGGCCCGGTAACCGGAATCTTCCAGGACCGCGTCGAGCAGCTCCGGCAGCGCCAGAACACCGATCCGGGTCCGCAACCGCGCCACCAGGCCGGCAAAACCGCCGAGTGCGGCCCGTGCCCTCGGACCGAGCGTCTCCACCCGCCCCTCGCCCGCGGCAACGATGGCGCCCCAGTACGTCGCCGTCTCTTCCGGACCCGCCGGTCCCGCCGCGCCCATCGTCCGCCCGCCGGCCGCCGCGACGCGCAGTTCCTCGATCGTCTTCTCGCCGATGCCCCGGCCCGGCACGTTGAGCACACGCTCGAAGCTGATCTGGTCCGTGTCGCTGCGCAGGATCCGCAGATACGCGAGGGCATCCTTGACTTCGCGGCGCTGGTAGAAACGCGTCCCGCCGACGAGCTGGTAGCGGATGCCGTAGCGCAGGAACGCTTCCTCGATGGCTCGGGACTGGGCGTTGGTCCGGTACATCACGGCGATGTCGCCGCGGGTCCAGCTTTCGACCTCTTCGTCAGCCCGACGGGTCAGCACCGACGCCCGCGCTCCGGTCAGCTCCTCGACCTGGCGGGCGATCCACTCGGCCTCTTCCTCTTCGTTGTAGGCCTCGAAGCGTGAGATCTGCCGCCCGCCGGAAACCTCCGTCCAGAGCTTCTTGTCCTTGCGCGAGGAGTTGTGGGTGACGACCGCGTGGGCGGCGTCGAGGATCAGCTGCGTAGAGCGGTAGTTCTGCTCGAGCTTGACGACCGTGGCGTCCGGGTAGTCGCCCTCGAAGTCGAGGATGTTGCGGATGTCGGCGCCGCGCCAGGAGTAGATCGACTGATCGTCGTCGCCCACGACGCAGAGGTTCTTGTGGGTCGCGGCGAGAGCCTTGACCCACAGGTATTGCGGCCTGTTCGTGTCCTGGTACTCGTCCACGTGGAGGTAGCGCCAGCGGCCCTGGTAGCGCTCCAGGACGGAAGGGGCGTCGTGGAAGAGCCGGACCGCTTCGAGCAGAAGATCGTCGAAGTCGAGCGCGTTGGCGGCCCGGAGACGAGCCTGGTAGCGACGGAAGAGCCGGGCGATCTCCCTCTCCCGATGGGTGTGGGCGTTGGCGGCCATGAACTCGGCGTCGAGCATCTCGTTCTTGGCCCGCGAGATCGCCCCGAGAATCGCGCTCGGCTTGTACTCGCCGGTGATCGGCAGGTCTTCGTCCTTGAGAACCTGCTTCATGAGCGCCTGCTGATCGTCCGAGTCGTAGACGACGAAGTGCGGATCCAGCCCGATCGCCGCGCCGTCCCGGCGGAGGACCCGGGCGCACAGGGCGTGGAACGTCCCCATCGCGACTTCGTGGCCGGCCTCCTCGCCCACGAGGCCGGTGATCCGGGCGCGCAGCTCCGCCGCGGCCTTGTTCGTGAAGGTGACCGCCAGAACCTGCCAGGGCCGAACGCCCTTGACGCCGATGAGATAGGCCACGCGATGAGCCAGGACCCGCGTCTTGCCGCTGCCGGCGCCGGCCAGGATCAGCACGGGACCGTCCGTAGTGGAAACCGCGCGACGCTGCGCGGGGTTCAGGCGGGCCAGGATCTTCTGGGCCAGGGCGTCCGTGGCCGCCTGACGCTCCGCGAGGGCCACCGGCTCGGGTTCGAATGGCGAGGGCTCGTCCGGCTCGATGCGCGGGCCGTCGAATGCCTCGGGTGGAGCCTCGTCCGGCGGGGGCGGCAGCTCGTCTGGCGGAGCCGGCGGCTCACCGCGGCCGGACGGAGAGGAGTCGCGGGGCGTCAGGGCTCCAGGCGTCGGGGCTTCCGGCGGCGCGGCGCGATCGGCCGATCCGGGCCCGGCCTCGGGCTCGTCCCACCAGCCCGGCCCTGCCGGCCCGGTACCGTGCGCCTGCTTTGGGGCGCGACCATTCGGCCCGCCGCCTCGCGTCGATTTCACCATGGAATTGTATTGGCGCCGCCTTCACTCGGGATTACGGCGCCTGGCCCTCGTCTAGAAGGACGGCACCGCGACCTGGGCTGCCGGCGGGAGCGTGATGGGCGAGATGTTGTTCCAGTGGGACAGAACGAGCCGGATCGCCGCCGCGCCGCTGCTCGGGTCCGCCTGCGCGTACTCCATCCGCTCGAGCCAGAAGTTGCCGTCCGCGGTGATCCAGATGTTGAGCGTGCCCGCGCCAAAGACCTGACCCGCGCTTCCCAGCGTGGAGTTGGCCTTGCTGGCCGGGATGTCCACGCTGATGTGGTAGGCGGCTCCGCTCGGCTCGTTGTCGGTGCCCACGAGTCGGGGCGACAGGCTCGCGTCGTTAGCCAGGGCCAGGAGCTGGCTGACCACCAGGAAGGTGGAGTCGCCCCTGTTCACCGGGTTGAGCGACAGGACCGAGTCATCGATGCTGGTGAACTTGGACTGACCGTAGGTCCGGTAGTAGGCGTTTGGATCGACGATGATCAGCTCGCCCGAGAGGTTCGGGACACCGGGCATGCCGCCGGTGATGTGGGCAGCCTTGTTCGCGTAGTCGATGTCGCCTTCAGCCTGGGCGCCGTCGACTGTGCCGACGCCGACCCCCACGCCCGTCTTCACGGCCGTCCCGTTCCTCCTCGACGGCGCCGGCGTGGG
>DAHXON010000113.1 GCA_027364875.1 Chloroflexota bacterium | reverse complement strand
GCTCGGCAGCCGGGTCGTTCGAAGTCGAATCGACAACCGCCTCGAAGGCGACGGCGCCACGGTCGAGCAGGCCGAGATCGTCTTCGGCTCATCGGACCAGCTGTTCGACCTGACGTCGTACACCCGCCACGTCGGCCGCGACACGACCGGCAATCTGCTTTCCAAGGGCGCGCTCGGAGACCGGTCGCGGGCCTACCTCAAGGGCATGATCGCGATCGAGAGGTCGGCTCACGGCACCGACAGCTTCCTCGGCGAGTTCGGCATGCTGCTGTCGCGGCAGGCGCGTTCGGTCGCCATTCCGAGCCTCGAGATCGACCAGCCGGACTGCCGCCGGGCCGCCCACGCGAGCTCGGTCGGTCCGATCGACGAGTCGCAGCTCTTCTATCTGGAGAGCCGCGGCCTCGACGCGGAGGAAGCGCGCAAGTTCATCGTGCTCGGATACCTCGAGCCCGTCGTCGCGCGCATGCCACTCGAGTCCGCGCGGGAACACCTCCGCGATCTCCTGGAAGCCAAGTGGCAGGCCAGGTCCGGCCGGCCCGAGATCGCCGCTTCCGTAGCCTGAGACCGCCCGATGGCCACGCCGCTCCCGGGGCCCAGACGCCTGGACCTTTGTGCGGCCGATGAAGTCCCGCCGGGGACGATGAAGCTCTGCGCGGTCGAGGGCGAGCTCGTCCTCGTCACCAACCTGGCAGGCGTCTACCACGCCACCCAGGGCATCTGCTCGCACCAGTACTTCGAGCTGGACAAGGGATTCCTGACCGGCGACTCGATCACCTGCGCCCTGCACCTGTCCCGTTTCGACCTGGAGACGGGTGAAGCTCTCGATCCGCCGGCCGAGTGGCCGCTGGCGGTCTACCGGGTGGTTCTGGAAGGCGGCCGCGTCCTGATCGAGGTACCGGACGGCCCCCTCGAGGTGAATCGGTAGGGTCGCCCGCTTCGGGCGCCGGATTCGGGCGCCGGATTCGTGCGCGCCGGATTCGTGCGCCTTCCGCGGGCCGGCTCGCGGGCCTACCGCGGCAGGACGCGACCCAGGCCGAGCTGCTCGGCGCGCGCCAGGATTGCAGAGGCGAAGACGACGTCCGCCAGACCCACGCCCAGATGCGAGACAAGGATCCGGCCGGGCGGCCTGCGGACGGATCCCCGCAGCGCTTCCCCGATGGTCATCTCCGGGTCCGGGTAGCCGGCGAACCACTCTTCGTCGCGAGTCGCCCGGAACTGGTCGCGCTCGTCGACGAGGAACGTGGCCTCGCGGGCGAGTGAGGCGGGCGCCTGCATGTCGTAGTCGACGGCGACGAAAAGCACGTCCGGAGCCAGCCAGGCCGGATCGAGGGTCTGGTGAACCGGCCCGAAGCCGACAACCGAGACCACCACGTCCGCGCCGTCGACGGCTTCCCGGATGCTCCGGGCCACGGCCACGCCGGCCAGGCCGGCGACGTCGCCCGACTCTCTGGCGAGCGTCTCCGCCCGGGACTCGACCGCGTCCGTGATCGCCACCGTCGCGCCCGGAAGCACGTGGCCGATGATCGGCAGGTGGTTGCGGGCCTGGGCGCCGGCACCGAGCACGGCCACCCGCATCGGACGACCCAACCGCTCCGGGGCGAAGCGGCGGATCGCCACCCCGCTCACGGCCGCGGTGCGCAGGGTAGTGACGGAACCCGCGTCCATGATTGCGATGGGCAGGCCCGTGGCGGAGTCGTTCAGGATCACGAGGGCGCTGTAGGTGGGCAGGCCGATTTGCGGATTCTCCGGGAACCCGACGATCCACTTGACCCCTATCAGATCGTGGCTGCCGTCTTGGTCCTCGCCGCGCAACAGGGCCGGCATGGCGTGGGCCAGAGACCCCACCTGGCGCGGGTGGACGCCGATCTTGGCCGGCATCTCGGCTTCGCGGCCGAGAGACCGCATCGTCAGCTCGGCCAGGCCGAGCCGTTCGATCAACGGCGGAGCGGCTTCGGTCACTTCCTGGGCAGATAGGTGTCGTAGCGGTTTCATGCGCCTCGTATGACCTTCCCAATCGATCGTGGAGCGCGACGAGATCCCGGCCGCGCGTTCCGGCAACCTTGCCGCGGGGCGGGTTCGAAGTGCGCGCGCTCGGAGTGTAGCGGTAGGATTACCCGGCTCGAGGCGAGCTCCGGCACTCTGTCCGGTGCCAGCGGGAGCCGGCTCGACCTCAACGGCAGGCGACACGCTTCAGTGCCGACAGCCCTGCCGTTCGGTTCCTGGAGGGCAGTTTGCAGGGCTTTCGTGGGCTCGTGGTCGGTACCCTCGTGGGCGTCGGAGTTGCCACGTTCGTGATGGTGACGCTTCACGCGACTACGCCCGTGGGCGTGGTCGGCGGCCTGCTGGTCGGTCTGTCCGTGTTTGCCGTGGTGGCGACCAAGAGCGACGCGAGCGACGAAGCCGCCGACGAGGCCTGGCGGGAGGCCTCGCTGGATCTGCCGCCGGCCTCGGAGAGACTCGCTCTCGAACGCATGCAGGCCAGCATGCCGGGCCCCGTTCAGAAGCGGACCCCCCAGCGCCGGTCGCCCGTAGGGGCTCCCGGCGGCGCGGGACCCGAGGCGGCGCCCACGGCGTCCGGCCCGGTGCCCTCGGTCTCCGGCGCGGCGGGTGCGGGCGTGGATGCCGCGCCGCCCGCGATCCCCGCCGGGGTAGAACCCGTGGTGATGGTGCCGACTTCGACGGCCGTGGCCGGCAGCCCGGGCATCGCGGGTAGCCAGGAAGTCGAGACGAGTTGAGCTCGGTCGATCGCGAGCATCTGGAGGCGAGGCTGCGCGACCAGGGGCTCGAGCCCTCGTCCTGGTCCAACGAGCCCGGATACAGGTACGCGCCGCATTCCCACGATTACGACAAGATCGTGGTCGCGACCGACGGCTCGGTCGCGTTTGGGCTCGTCGGCGACGGCACCGGCATCACGCTCACTCCCGGCGAGAGGCTCGATCTGCCCGCCGGGACCGAGCACGACGCCCTGGTGGGTCCGCGGGGCGTGGCCTGCCTGGAGGTTCATCTCCAGCCCGGAACGCTCGGTCACGGAGCCAGGGGCCGCGGATACCGCTGGTAGGCTTGCGCGGGTTTCTGTCGATTCGTCGGGGATCGGCTAGGCTGAGCCAGGCGCGACGTTCCGCGGCCGGTGTGCCGCTGGAGGTTCTCGAGGAACGTCGTCCGAGGAAGGCGGGAGATGGGAGCTATCGACAGGATCGACGAGACGGACGCAAGGATCCTGGAGCTGCTTCAGCGTGACGGACGCGAGTCCTACGCCGAGGTGGGCCAGTCGGTCGGTATGAGCGGTCCGTCGGCCCACGAGCGGGTCAAGAAGCTCGAGGCCCGAGGGGTCATACGGGGATATGCGGCGGTCGTCGATCCGACTCTGCTCGGCTACAGCGTCCTCGCCTACATCTTCATCAAGCAGGTTCCGGGCACCATATCCGCGGACATGACGGGCGACTTCGTGGGCATCGAAGAGATCGAGGAGTGCCATCACCTGGCGGGCGAGGCGGACTATCTGCTGAAGGTCCGCGCCACCGACACTCGACATCTCGAGCGGGTTCTGCACGCCATCCAGCAGGTGCCCCACGTCTTCACGACCGAGACGCAAGTGGTCTTCTCGAGCGCGTTCGAGCGGCGGCCGCTCAGGCTTGCCCGAGATCCCCTGATCCCGCAGTCCGGGCAGCCCGCCCGCGAGCTCGCCAGAGACGTCGACGGAGCCAACCAGGGGGCATGACCACACCAGAGGTCCCCGAGACGCCCGAGCGGTCCGCGGCGCCCGAGCGGTCCCCGGCGCCCGGCCCAGGGCCGGCCAGCGCGCCGGGCGAGGGCAATGGGGGATCCAGACGGGGCAACGACACCCCCGAGCCGCGCGTGACGGCCATGTTCGACGCCATCGCCCCGGTCTACGACCGGATGAACACGCTGATGACGGCCGGCCTCGACGAGGGCTGGAGACGCAAGGCGGTCAAGGCCGCGGCGCTCCATCCGGGAGGATCCGCGATCGACGTGGCCTGCGGAACGGGCAAGCTGACATTTGCGCTGGCGCGCGTGACCGGTCCCGGGGGCCGCGTGGTGGGGATAGATCTCGCGCCCGCGATGCTGATCGAAGCCCGGCGAGCCTGGGGCGACCAGCCGGGAGTCACGTTCGAGCTCGGCAATGCCCTGGCACTGCCGTTTCCGGAGGAAACGTTCGACGCCGCCACGATCGCCTTCGGGATGAGGAACCTGGCCAGCTTCGAGGAGGGGTTCGCCGAGCTTGCTCGAGTCGTCCGGAGCGGCGGGAAGGTGGTCTGCCTCGAGCTCTCGACGCCTCGGCCTCGCTGGTTCGGCCGGCTGTACCTGGGCGTCTTCCACCTCTTCGCGCCCGCGCTGGGGACGTTGTTCCGGCGCCGGTCCGCATACGCCTATTTGCCGCATTCGCTGGAGGGATTTCCCGATCCGCGCGAGATAGCGGCCACGATGCGCCGGGTGGGCTTGCGGGACGTGCGCGTGAAGCGACTCGCGCTGGGTGCTGTGGCGCTCCATGTGGGCACCGTGGCCCGGTCCGAGAAGGACGCGGGCCAGGAACCTCCCGGCTGAGGGTTCGAGCTCAGGCGCTCGGCTGCTGGGCCTTGTCGTCGGCCGGCTGGGCCTCGACACGCTCCCCGCCCGAAGGCGCGGCCGTCGCCTCTTCGCGGCCGACGACGTAGGCGCCGTGGAGCTGAAGCAGCTTCACCACGGTTTCCTCGTCCAGATCGGTTCCCGACGCCTTCATCTGGTCGGCCAGCATGCCTGCCTCGAGCTGGTCCACCGGACCGCCGGGGGCCTCGCGACTCTCGAAGGGATGCTCGGCGAGCAGGAACCAGGTGAACAGCGCTCCGATGAGCATTCCCAGCAGCAGGCAGAAGAAGTAGAACGGCATCTCAGGCCCTTCCCTGGGGGCGGGTTGCGTGGTGACCGTATCGCGGCCGCGAAGGTCGCCTCGCTGTCGCGGCCAGTATACGGACGGAGGCGCCGTCGCGAAGCATCCCGGCCGGACAGGTAAACTGTCCGGCCATGATCAACTTCACCCCGAACCCGGTCGCGTTCGCTTTCGGACCCATCGACGTTCGCTGGTACGGGATCGCCTACGTTGCGGCAATAGCCGGTGGAGCCTGGCTCGCGTACCGCCTCGCCGCACGACGCGGCGAACGCACCGACATCATCGCCGACGGCCTGATCATCATTGCCATCGCCGCGCTGATCGGCGGGCGGGCCTACCACGTCATCGATCAGTGGGCGTACTACCGCGACCACCTTGCCCAGATCGTGCTGCCGCCGTACAGCGGCCTCGGCATCTACGGCGGCCTGGTCACGGGGCTCGTCGCGACCGTCTGGTACGTCCGCCGCAAGGGCGTCTCGTTCTGGCGTTGGGCCGACATCATGGCCCCGTGCATCCTCCTGGCCCAGGCCGTGGGCCGGTGGGGCAATTTCATGAACCAGGAGCTCTACGGGCCGCCCACGAACCTGCCCTGGGGCATCGCCATCGAGTGCCAGTACCGCGTCTCGGAGTTCCACTGCCCGGGATGGCCCGGCACAGCCGCGCCGACCCCGGTGGACGCCCACTTCATCCCGCTCTTCTTCTACGAATCGATGCTCAGCCTCATCGGCGTAGCGGTCATGCTGCTGCTGTGGCAGCGGTTCACGGCGCACCGGCGGATCTTGATCGCCGGTGACGTGGGCCTGCTGTACTTCACCTGGTACGGCCTGGAGCGCACGTTCCTGGAGACGTTCCGGTTCGGCTACAACTGGACCTTCTTCGGGATCCCGACCGCCCAGGTCGTGGGTGTCGGCGCCGCGATCGCGGGCATCGCGGCCATTCTCTTCCGCCACTGGTGGGTCCGGGGTCATCCGGACAAGGAGGAGGCCAGCGTCATGCCCGAGCCGGCCGAACAATCCCAGCCTGCCGCTGCCTGAGCCTCGGCGGGGGCTCGCCTGAACCGACCCCCGGACCGGTTCCTATCCACGCTTATCCGCGGCTTATCTGCCGCTTATCCGGCGCTTGCCGGCCGCCTGGCTGCGGCTCGCGCGGGGGTTGCGGGCGTCCAGCGGGGCCGCGCGGGGTCCTCGCTCGTTACCGCTCCTTGCCGGCCAGCGACTTCTGGCTGAGTATCGAGCGTGCCCGCGCCGGATCGTCAGTGGCGAAGGCGAGCGTGTTGCGCTCTGAGGTTCCGCCCATCGGGAACGCGGCCTCGATGTTGATCCGGGCATCCGCCAGGGCCCGGCAGGCCCGGGCGAACGAGCCCGGAGCGTCCGCGACGCTGAGCGGAACTACTTCGATCTCGCGGAACTTGTAGCCGCGCCCGAGCAGGATCCGCCGAGTCGCGGCCTCGTCGTTGGTGGTCAGCGCGAAATGGCCGCTCGAACCCGCGCCGATGCCGGCCCCGCCGGTCACGTTGATACCTCGCTCGGCGATCGCTTCGGTGACGTCGGCCACCGCGCCCGCCCTGTTCTCCAGCTCGACGATGAATGCGATCATCTGGACGCCTCCCAAGTGATGAGACCGGCGCCCGTCATTGCGTCCGAGGGGCCCCGGCGCGAGGGAATCGTATGACCGCTGGCCATTACTCCTTTGGGGAGGCGCCGTCCACGCCCCTCTCGCTCGCACCCGGCGTCGTCACCTACCCGAAACGGTCGGGCAGTCTCGACGCACACATCGGTCGGGCTTCCCCGCGCCTCAGTTTGCGTCGGCGGCCCACCTCTCCGTACAATTGCGCTCCCCGAATAAGACACGACTCTGGACGAAATCGACCGGCAAGGGTGCAGGCCGAAGGAGTCGGCAGATTGCGTCCCGCGATCCCGGGGCAAGCTAGGAGAGAGCGGTGACTACCATCGGCGCAAGTGTGGCCGGGCGTCCGCAGAGTCTGGCTGCGGAGAGTCCGATCGTTCGCTGGGTGAACGACGTGGCTGCCCTGACTACACCCGACGCCGTCCACTGGTGCGACGGCTCTCAGGAGGAGTACGACCGGCTCTGCCGCGAACTCGTCCAGGCCGGAACATTCATCCGGCTCAACCCGGAGCTGCGGCCGAACAGCTTCCTGGCTCGCTCGGACCCGTCCGACGTCGCCCGGGTGGAGGATCGGACCTTCATCTGCTCGGAGAAGCAGGAAGACGCCGGACCGACGAACAACTGGCACGATCCCGTCGAGATGCGCGAAACCCTCAAGGGGCTCTTCACGGGCTCGATGCGCGGCCGGACGATGTACGTCATCCCGTTCTCGATGGGTCCGGTGGGCTCTCCCATCGGACGCCTCGGCATCGAGATCACCGACTCGCCCTACGTGGTCGTGAACATGCGGATCATGACCCGCATGGGTTCCGCGGCCCTGAACGAGATCGTCAAGACCGGCGAGTTCGTGCCGGCGGTTCACACGGTCGGTGCGCCGCTTGCCCCCGGCGCGAAGGATGTTCCGTGGCCCTGTGACGCTGCGCGGAAGTACATCGTCCACTTCCCCGAGACGCGCGAGATCTGGTCCTACGGTTCGGGATACGGCGGCAACGCGCTGCTCGGCAAGAAGTGCCTGGCCCTCCGGATCGCCTCGGTCATCGCCCGCGACGAGGGCTGGCTGGCCGAGCACATGATGATCATCAAAGTCACCGCGCCGGACGGCCGGGTCAAGCACATGGCGGGCGCCTTCCCGTCGGCCTGCGGCAAAACCAACCTGGCCATGCTCGAGCCCACGATCCCCGGCTGGAAGGTCGAGACGCTCGGGGACGACATCTGCTGGATGAAGTTCGCCGCGGACGGCACGCTCCATGCCATCAACCCCGAGACCGGCTTCTTCGGCGTCGCGCCCGGTACGGGCATGAAGACCAACGCCAACGCGATCCGGACGCTGTACGCGAACTGCATCTACACGAACTGCGCCCTGACCGACGACGGCGACGTCTGGTGGGAAGGCTTGACCGACGAGCCGCCGGCTCACGTCATCGACTGGACCGGCAAGGACTGGACTCCGGCCTCCACGACGCCGGCGGCCCACCCGAACGCCCGCTTCACGGCCCCGGCCAGCCAGGATCCGGCGATCGCCCCGAACTGGGAAGACCCGGCCGGCGTTCCGATCGACGCGATCATGTTCGGCGGGCGGCGAGCGTCCACCGTGCCGCTCGTTCGCGAAGGTTTCGACTGGGAGCACGGCGTCTTCCTCGGCTCCATCATGAGCTCCGAGATGACCGCGGCCGCCTTCGGCACCATCGGCAAGCTTCGCTTCGATCCGTTCGCGATGCTGCCGTTCTGCGGCTACAACATGGCCGACTACTGGGCCCACTGGCTCAAGCTCGGCCACAAGGCGGGCGCGAAGCTGCCGCGCATCTATCTGGTCAACTGGTTCCGGAAGAACGAAGCCGGCAAGTTCATGTGGCCCGGATACGGTGACAACAGCCGCGTCATCGAATGGATCTTCGGCCGCTGCTCCGGCGAGGACGACGCCGTCCGGACTCCCGTCGGCTACCTGCCCGCTCCGGGCGCCATCGACACGAGCGGCCTGGACGTCTCCGAAGACACGATGGCCGCGCTCTTGCGGGTCGACCCGGGCGACTGGAAGGCCGAGGCGAGCGCGATCGAGGAGCACTACGCCAAATTTGGCGAGAAGCTGCCGACGGCTCTCGCCGCCCGGCTGGCGGAGATGAAGCGGGCAATCGGAGCCTGATCCCAGGGAGGGGGCGGCGCCCTGCCGGGATGGCCGCCCACGCCTCGCATCTTCCTTTTGACCCGTGTGCCCTCAAACGGGGGACCGGCTACTATCCGCATGCTCCGGTTTGAGCTTCTCCGGTGTCAAAATCGGCTACCGCCGCTCCGGCGGCGTCCCCGGGAGGGAGGTCCTAGATGGCGGTCGGCAGGCGCAAGGTAACGGTCATCGGGGCTGGCAACGTCGGCGCGACGGCGGCACAGCGCATCGCTGAAGCCCGCCTCGCGGACGTGTGCCTGATCGACGTGGTGGAGGGGCTGCCGCAGGGCAAAGCCCTCGATCTGGCCGAGGCGGCGCCGCTCCATTACCACGACTTCGCGGTACGGGGCACCAACGACTACGCGGACACCACCGGCTCCGACGTGATCGTGGTGACGGCCGGTCTGGCCCGCCAGCCCGGCATGAGCCGAGACGATCTCCTCCTCAAGAACTCCGGCATCGTGCGGTCCGTGGTTGGCAAGGCCGTCGAGCGGTCGCCGGAAGCGGTCGTGGTCCTGGTAACGAATCCCCTCGACGCGATGGTCCACGTGGCGCTGGACGTCACCGGCTTCCCGCGCGAGCGAGTGATCGGCATGGCCGGGGTCCTCGACAGCGCCCGGTTCCGGACCTTCATCGCCGAGGAGCTGGGCGTCTCCGCGACGGACGTGTCGGCATTCGTGCTGGGCGGCCACGGCGACTCGATGGTTCCGCTGCCGCGCTTCTCGACCGTAGCGGGCATCCCGCTGCCGGAGCTGCTGAGCCCGGAGCGGATCGAAGCCCTCGTGCAGCGGACGAGGAACGGCGGCGCCGAAGTCGTGGCCCTGCTCAAGTCGGGGAGCGCCTTCTACGCGCCGGCCTCCTCGGTGCTCCACATGGTCGACTCGATCCTCAACGACCGGAAGCGAGTCCTTCCCTGTGCCGTCCTCCTCAAGGGCGAGTACGGCATCGACGGGCTCGTCGTCGGCGTGCCGGTGGTTCTCGGCGCCGGCGGCATGGAGCGGATCATCGAGATCAAGCTGACGGCCGAAGAGCGAGCCGAGCTCAAAGCCTCGGCGGACTCGGTCAGGGGACTGGTGGACACCCTCAAGGCTTCGGTCTAGACGACGGCCTGGCTCCTGCGACCTCCCGGCGGCGGCGCTCCGCTGCTCCGGCCACACGCCCGGCTGCCGCGATCACGACAGACAGAGGAAAGCCCCGGCGGTCCCGTCCTGCCGGGGCTTCCCTGATTACTTCTTCGTTCGAGCCGCCTGACCCCGCCCCCGATCGACCGGGGCCAGGCGCCTCGATGCGTCCGATCCCCCTCGGTCGCGAGCTTCCGATCGCTCATCGGGCGATCTCGTTCCGTCAGCGTTTCCCCTCCCGCCGTCTCCGGCAACGCCAACAGGAGAATCAAGCCATGCTTGACTCGACTGGGGCCATCGGCCAGCCGACACTCCAGCTGTCGCGTAGGCGACACCTTGCGAGCGCGGACCTTCGGCGAGCCGGGACCGGCGGAGCCTCCTGCCGTGGGCCGCGAAGCCGTCGCCGGGGCCGACGGAGCCCGGGCCGGGGCCGATGGAGCCCGAGCCGGCCGGCGGCCCCTCGCCGAAACGTGGAGTCTGGCGCCCGGTAAACTGCCGCTCGTGCCCGCATCCATCGGCCTCGATTTCGACCCCACTATGTCGCTGTTCGGGGCGGGCTTCCGCCTGGAGACGCTCGCCCTCGCGGGGGTCATATTCCTGGTCCTCGTGATCATCGGGTTGAGTTCCGGGCGCGCGGGGGCGGGCCTCTTCGATCGACACCCGGATCCGCCGGCACCCGCGCCGGCCAGGCTTCGCCGCGACGATCTGATCCTGATCGCCTTCGGCGTCGTTCCGGGGGCCGTGGTCGGCGGTCGCCTCGGCTACGTCCTGGTCCACCTCGACTACTACCAGACGCACAACAGCGCCATCCTGGACGTGAACCAGGGGAGTCTCGATCTCACCCTTGCCGTCGTCTTGGGCACCCTCACCGGCGCGGCCGTGGCGCGTTTGATGGCGGCCCCGCTCGGGCGGTGGCTGGCCGTCTCGGCCATTCCGGTCATGTTCGGCCTGGGGCTCGGCA
>DAHXON010000112.1 GCA_027364875.1 Chloroflexota bacterium | reverse complement strand
ACTCGGGACGTTCAACCGCCTCGTGTGGCTGGGCGACAGCTATCTCGAGCTGGTCGGGGTCTTCGATGTCGAGCTGGCGCGGCGAAGCTGGCTCGGCCGGCCGACGGTTGCGGCGCTGGAGCGCGGAGGCGGGCTGGCCACCTTCGCCCTGGCTTCGGACGCGCTCGCGCGCGCCGTGGCCACGCTTCGGTCGAGCGGATCGAGCCTGGCCGAACCCGTGCCCGGGGAGCGGCTGCGCGCCGACGGCCGGACGGTTCGGTGGCAGCTGTCGCTTCCGGGCGAGCTCGGGCCGGACCACCCGCCTTTCCTGATCGAGCACGATCCGACCGGAGCGGAGTGGACGCCCGAGGAGCGGGCCGCCCGCGCCCGCGAGACCCATCCACTCGGGCCACAGGTCCGCCTCGCCGCCGTCGAGATCCCGGCGCGAGAAGTCGCCGCCCTCGGCATGGCGTATCTCCGCGATCTGGGGCTCGGGTTCCGGCCGTCGCTGGCAGGCGGCGGCGCCCGAGACACCTCCGTCGGCAGGCAGACCATCAGGCTTCGGCCGGTTCACGCCGGCCGGCTCGGCGAGCTCGAAGCCCCGGCCCAGGCCACGATCCGGCTCCAGGCCACGACCCCCGCCGGCCCGCGAGACGTCTCCGTTCTCGGCTGCCGATGGCTGGTCGACGCCAGCTGAAGACTCGGGGCGGCTCCCTGGTCCAGCCCTTCGTCGGCTTCGTCCGGTCCGTGGTCCGCTCCGCCGGCCGCCCGCCCGCGCGCCAGCCCTTCGTGCCAGACGTTCACCGCGTGAAAGCCTGGTGCGATGCGGGCCACAACATGACAGGCCACCGCACTCCGCCACACAGTGAGTCGCCAATCCGGGCGGTCTTCCCGGGCCTAGAGCCTCCAAATCCGTGTCGAGATGGATACTCGGCGGAGGCAGGGCAAGAGGAGGGGGCTCGGATCGCGCCCAAAGTTCACCTCGTGAACATCTGACATGATCCCAGGGCCGCGCCGTGGATAGCGTTCGCCTGGCGAACGTTTGGCATGAACGCGAGCGGCGGCGTGGGGCCGGGCCAACGGCTTCATGGACCAGGTTGCGGCCGCACTTACGATGGACCGTGACGGAGCAGGCAGGATGGGCACCGTGAAAGAGCCGCGATCTGGAGCCTTCGTGGGCACCGACACGATCGACTGGCTGCTCGCGAGCGACGAGCCCGCGACGCGATGGGTCACGCTGACGCAGATTCTCGGTCGGCCGGCAGAGGACGCCCAGGTGACGGCCGCACACCAGGCCGTGCTCGCCGATGCCGGCACTCACGAGCTCGCCGCGCGCCTCGGCGACTGGGACGATCCGCGGCCGCTCTCCGGCCACGACAGCGCCGCGTATGCGCCGAACCTCCTCGGCCTCCTGGCCGACATGGGCGTGACCTATGGCGAGATCGGCGCCGTGGACGCCACGATCGATGCGATGCTTCACCACCAGGACGAGGCCGGCAGGCTGGCGACTCCGTCGGTCAATCGGCGGATTTCTCTCGACCCCGTCTTCAGCGCACTCCTGTGCGACAACCACGCCATCTGCGAGTCTCTCGTTCGTTTCGGCAGGGCAGACCATCCGGCAGTCCGGCAGGCACTGGAGCGCATGGCCTCCGACCTGACGCCGACTTCCGCAGGCATCGGCTGGACCTGCGTCCCGAGCAACGGCTTCCGCGGGCCCGGCCGGAAGGGCGATGTCTGTCCGATGGTCACGCTCGAAGCCGTCCGCACCCTCGCTCGACTGCCGGTCGAACGGAGGCCGCTCGACCCGCCGGCACTGCTCGACGCGGCCCGGACCGCGCTGGCCGTCTGGTCGAACCGCGCCGGCGCGAAGCCGTACATGTTCGGACACGGCCTCGCCTTCAAAACCATAAAGTGGCCGCCGTTCTGGTACGACGTCCTGTGGGCGCTGGACGCGGTCGGCCGATATCCGGAGCTGTGGACCGGCTCCTCGGCTAGGCCGGAGGATCGTCGGGCAATCGTCGAGCTGACAGCCTGCCTGATCGCGTACAACCTGGACGCCGGCGGCCGCGCCACGCCGCGGTCCTGCTACCGGGGCTTCGAGAATTTTTCTTTCGGCCAGAAGAAGCGTCCGTCGCCGTTCGCCACCGCCCGTGTCCTCGCCGTGCTCAAACCACTCGAGGATCTCGCCGAGGAGGCGATCGCTCTGGACGTGCTCGCCCTCGGCAGCTCCAAAGGCGGCTCGGGGACGGCAGTGGCTCCACGGGGGTAGCTTCGGGCCGGCATCGGCCTGAGCGCGCCGCCGCCTCGCCGCCGCCACCACGCCGCCGCCTCGCCGCCCTGCCGCCGCGACAAACGGACGGTGTCGAAAAGGACCCTGAACCGCGGCTATCCTTCTGGAGATCGCCTTCCGGCCGAGCGGGCGAGGGCTCGTCGGTCGCGCGACACCTTGTGGGGTCCAGGAGGAAAGCTCGTGAAGGTCCTGTTCGTCGGTGGCACCGGCCTCATCAGCACCGCCTGCACGCGTCTGGCGCTCGAGCGAGGCATCGAGGTCGTCCACCTCAATCGCGCCAGCGGCGTACATCCGATGGAAGGGGTCGAGACCCTGGTTGCCGACGTGCACGACGAGGCCGCCGCCGGGAAGGTGCTCGCCGGGCGCAGGTTCGACGCCGTCGTCGATTGGATCGCCTACGGCGCCGAGGACATCGAGCGCGACATCCGCCTGTTCCGCGACCGCACGGACCAGTTCGTCTTCATCAGCTCCACGAGCGCGTACATGAAGCCGCTCGGCCAGTGGCTGGTCCGAGAGGACACGCCGCTCGCAAATCCGTTCTGGGATTACGCGCGGGGCAAGATCGCGGGCGAGGAGCGCTGCATGCGGGCGCTCCGCGAGGAAGGCTTCCCGATCACGATCGTTCGGCCGGCGCACACCTACGGCGACTGGTCGATGCCTCTTGCCGTGAGCAGCTGGCAGAGGCCGTTCAGCTCGATCGCGCGCTGGCGGGCCGGCAAGGCGCTCATCGTCCCCGGCGATGGCCAGACACTATGGACGCTCACCCACAACAGCGACTTCGCCGTCGGACTCGTGGGCCTGCTGGGACGCCGGCAGGCCATCGGCCACGCCTTCCACATCGTCTCCGATGAGGCCCTGACCTGGGACGAGATCCACCGACAGACCGCGGCCGCGGCGGGAGTGGAGTGCAAGATCGTCCACATCCCCACCGATTTCATCGCCGCCTGCCGCCCCGAGATGAGCGGCCGGCTGCTGGGCGACGCCTCGGTGTGCCTCGTCCTGGACAACAGCGAGATCAAGCGCTTCGTCCCCGACTTCCGGCAAACGGTGCCGTACGCCGAGGGCATCAAGCGGACGATCGCCTGGTACGACGCGGATCCGGCGCGCCAGGAAGTCGACGCGGAGATGGACGTCTGGATGGACCGCATGATCGCCGCGTACCAGGCGTTCTTCGAGAAATCACGGGTCGAGCTCGGCGGCTGAGGCGGAAACCGACCGCGCCCCCGCGGCGAGCCCGCGCGCCGCGCGCCCTCGCGCCGAGCCCGCGCGCCCTCGCCCCGGGCGCCCACGCGGCCCTCCTGTAGTGCCCGGCGCGACGCCACTCCCCGTCCGCCGAGTCGGCTGTCCCTCGCGCCTACGCTCCACTCAATCCACCCGGTTTGGCGGTTTGCCGTGCCGGCTGCGTCCCGTGGAGCGTGGCCGCATGCGCGGTCCGGGCCGGGTCGGCGTCGAAAGGGACGTGCGATGGCTACGACCGAGGTCCGGCAGCAAGGCGGAGCCGAGAACGGGCAGGAGGAGTGGTACCCACCATCCGAGGCGGTCGTCCAGGGAGCCCACATCCAGGACTGGGACAAGCTCGCCAGAGAGGCTGATGCCGACTTCGTCGGGTTCTGGGAGGCGCGGGCGAAGGAGCTCGTCGACTGGTACGAGCCCTGGACCAAGGTCCTCGACGATTCGAACAAGCCGTTCTTCAAGTGGTTCGTGGGCGCGAAGACGAACATCGTCCACAACGCCATCGATCGCCATCTCCACACGCACCGGCGCAACAAGCTCGCCCTGATCTGGGAAGGCGAGAACGGCGAAAGCCGAACCTTCAGCTACCACGCCTTGAACCGGGAAGTCAGCAAGTTCGCCAGCGTCCTCAAGGCCCTGGGCGTCAGGAAGGGTGACCGCGTCACGATCTACATGGGTCGGGTGCCCGAGCTGCCGATCGCGATGCTGGCCTGCGCCAAGATCGGCGCCGTCCATTCGGTCGTCTACGGCGGCTTCTCGACCGAGGCGCTGCACGGCCGGATCGAGGATTCGCAGTCGCGCGTCGTCGTCACCTGCGACGGCGCCTTCCTCAACGGCAAGATCGTCGAGCTGAAGCGAATCGCCGACGAAGCCATCAAGCGCGCGCCCATCGTCGAGCACGTGGTCGTCTTCAGACGGACCGGCCACGAAGTGCCGATGGAGGAAGGCCGCGACATGTGGTGGCACGACCTCATGGCGCTGCCGATAGCGGACCCGCGCTGTAAGACCGAGGTGATGGACGCCGAAGATCCGCTCTACCTGCTCTACACCTCGGGGACGACCGGCCGGCCCAAGGCGATCATCCACACCCACGGCGGCTACCAGGTTGGCGTCGCGACGACGCTCCAGTACGTCTTCGATGTCTGCGACGAGGACCGCTACTGGTGCGCCGCGGACCCGGGCTGGGTGACCGGCCACTCCTACATCGTCTACGGGCCGCTGATCCTGGGCGCCACGAGCTTCATGTACGAGGGCGCGCCCACTTATCCATATCCGGACCGGTGGTGGGCGATGGTCGAGCGGTACGGAATCAACATCCTGTACACGGCTCCGACGGCGATCCGCGGCCTGATGCGTTTCGGCGAGGCCTGGCCGAACAGACGCGATCTGTCGTCGCTGCGGCTGCTGGGCTCCGTCGGCGAGCCGATCAACCCGGAGGCGTGGCGCTGGTACTACACGAACATCGGCAAGAGCCGCTGCCCGGTCATGGACACCTGGTGGCAGACCGAAACGGGCATGTTCATGATCACGCCGACGCCGTCCGTGCCCCTAAAGCCGGGCTCGGGAACGCGGCCGTTCTTCGGCATCGAGGCGGACATAGTCGACGAGCACGGCAAGTCCGTCGGCGTGGGCGAGGAAGGATTCCTGGTCCTGCGGCGGCCCTGGCCGGCGATGCTCCGCGGCATCTACGGCGACCCGGAGCGATATGTGTCGCAGTACTGGTCCAAGTACAAGGACGCCTACCTCACCGGGGACTCGGCCAAGCGCGACAAGGACGGCTACTTCTGGATCATCGGGCGCGTGGACGACGTGCTCAAGGTTTCCGGATACCGACTTGGCACGGCCGAAGTCGAATCCGCGCTGGTCAGCCACCCGGCGGTCGCCGAGGCTGCGGTGATCGGCCTGCCACACGAGATCAAGGGCCAGGGCATCCATGCCTTCGTCCTGCTACGCCAGGGATTCACGCCCTCGGCAGAACTGGCCGAAGAGCTCCGCGCCCACGTCGGCTCGGAGATGGGCCCGATCGCCAAGCCCGAGGAGGTCAAGTTCGTGGACTCGCTGCCCAAGACCCGCTCCGGCAAGATCATGCGCCGGGTCCTGAAGGCCCGGGCCCAGGGCCTCCCCGAAGGTGACATCTCCACTCTCGAGGAGTAGGCCGGCGGATCGCCGCGGGGCCGTTGGCCGCGCGCCGTTCGCCGCGGGCCGTTCGCCGGGGGGCACCCCGCGGGGCTGTGGCGGCGCTCGGGAGTAGAATTCGACCAAAAGGGTGCTTTGGAGTCCTAAGTGATCGGAGCCGTGACAGGCGTCGTGGTCCTCGTGATCCTCGTCGTCGTGGTGATCATGTCTGTGGGGTCGGCAAGGTCCTACGGCATCGAGCGGATCGCCCGGTGCCGCGCCGGGCACCTGTTCACTTCAACCGTGATACCCGGCGCGTCGATCAAGGCGGTCCGGCTCGGGAACGTCCGCTTCCAGCGCTGCCCGGTCGGCCATCACTGGTCGCTCGTCTCCTGGGTCGATCCGTCGACCTTGACGCCCGAGGAACTTGCCGCCGCGCGATCGCGCCACGACATCCGCCTGCCGTAGCCGCTCCTCCGACCTGTCGCGGCCGCGCTCCGGCTCGAAGCCGGCGCCGGTGTCAGCTTTTGACGCGGAGAATGGCGATACCGTCGTGGCCCTTCGAGCCCACTGTCTGAAGCGCCGTCGCCTCGATTCTCGGCTCCGACGCGATGAGCTCGAACATCGCCCGCACGCCGCGAACGCTGGCGTCGTCGCTTGCGGCATCGATGAGCGCGCCATGCCGGACTATGTTGTCGACGACGATGACCGTTCCGGGCCGCGACAGCCGGAGCGCCCAGGCGACGTAGCCCGGGTTGTTCTCCTTGTCGGCGTCCACGAAGACGAAGTCGAACGGACCTGCCCCCTCGGCTTCCAGGGCCGGGAGCGTTTCCAGGGCCGGACCGAGGCGCACTTCGATCCTGTCCTCGAGTCCGGCGCGCCGGATGCTCGCCCGGGCGACTCTGGCGTTGTCCGAATCGACCTCCAATGTGATCAGACGGCCGTCCGGCGGCAGCGCCCGAGCCATCCATATCGCGCTGTAGCCCGCCAGCGTGCCGACTTCGAGGATCTTCCTCGCCCCCACCGCGAGCGCCAGGAGGTACAGCAGCTTGCCCTGAGTCGGCGTGACCTGGATCTGCGGAATGCCCGCGTCGACGCCCGCCCTCAGCGTGTGATCGAGCACTCTGTCCGGTGGCACGAGCGCATCCACCAGGTAGTCGTCGATGCGAGCCCACAGTTGATCAGCCATGTTCCGGCTCCTCTGGAAAGTGACCAGAGTCTAGCCGCGACCCGGCGACCGAGCGGAGGAGCGGCCGGGCGGTGCCGCGGGCAGAGCGTGGGGCGCGGGGTGAGGGCGCGGCGCGCGGCGCGGGCGGTGCGGGCCGCGGCGGCCGGTGCCGGCCGACTCGGCCGCCCGGTTCTTGAACAACTTCCATGAGGCGGGGGTTATGCGAGGAATCCACCCTGCCACGGACGTCCGGAGAGGCAGCGGCGCTCCCGGCACCGTGCTGGCCGTGCCTGGCGGTGCTTCGCCGGCGCGCATTCGAGGTCGCTAGTCCCGCTCGGGGCCGCCGGATCTCGCACAACTTACGTGTGGCGGAAGTTGTTCAAGTTCCAGGCCCCGACGCTTCCCGATCGTTCGTTCAGGACCGCATCCAGGCCGGCTCGAGCGTGCGCTGCTCGGCGAGCGCCGAATAGGTGACTCCGTGGGCTCGCTCCCACCCGGGACGATCGACGTGGACGGAGTATCGATGGCTTCCCGCGTGAAACGTAAGGACGGGAACGTCCCGTATGGCGAGGTCCACGTACATCGGCATCCCGAAGAGCGCGCCGACGGCGGGGGTAGCACCGACATCACAACCCGGGCACGCTTCGGCAAGCTCGATCTCGGTCATGAGCCGGACGTGAGACGCGGCCAGCATGCGTCGAGCCTTGAGAATGTCGAGGTGATCTTCGGCATCGAGAACCATGAGTGCGCGGCGGCCATCGTCCGTTACGACGCCGATCGCCTTGGCGAACGCCGTGGGGTTGACATGCTCCGCGCGGGCGGTCTCTCGTGCGGTGAACGTGGTTGGATGCTCATGGACCTCGTACTCGACTTTGTTCGCTTGTAGCCAATCGAGCAAGGCACGGTGCGGTCCGTCATGCACCGCCGGATCGCCGCTCATCGCGAACCTCCTAGCCCCGTCGCGGACGGGCTGCAGGCGGCGTCATCGTCCGCGGCGGCAACTTCAGAGTGTCGCCCTCGGCGGCTCGGGGCGCCAGAGCCTTTGGTCCTTCGCTCCTCCCGGGTCGGGGCCGTGGCGTGGTCGGGCACGCGAGGCACGAGAGGCACGCGAGGCACGGCAGCGGGCGGGCATGACGCGGCTGCCTGCACGCTTGGTGAGTGCCCGAGCCTCCGCCAGGCGCGGGCGGCTCGGGCGGCATCCAGGAGCTGCAGCGATGACCGGTTCGACCAGGACCACGCGGGCAGGCGGAGCCTGCACGATCGGCGGTTACCTCATCGAGCGTCTGCGGGACCAATGAGAGACCCCGGCGGGGAGGCCGGGGTCTCGCTGTCGCGCGAAGGCGGGGGTTACATGTAGTAGCCGGTGACGTCGACGATGACGTTCGTGTTGGATGTCCCGGGGCCGCCGACGACGAGCGTTATCTGGCGCTCCGCCGCTCCGGTGCCGAGGCTGACTATCCCTCCGGCCGCGACCGTGGCACCTCCGCTGGTCCAGTTGACCGTCGAGACGGTCAGGGTCGTGGTGGTGCCGGGCAGGACCGCGACATAGCCAGGAACGCTACCGGTGTCGGTCACCGTGATTGTGAAGGAGATCGCCCGGGCTCCCTGCGGGATCGCGTTGGTGACGGTCACCGCGCCGGTGGTGATGTTGATCGCGTTCTTGACGTTGATCGTGCGGGGCGCGCCCTGGACGAGTCGGCTGCTGAAGCGCGAATCGAACACCCGAACCGGCGTGATCGGCATGAGCGAGACGGTGGGCAGGGTGTACTGGAAGATCACGCCGTCGAAACCGTTCGTCGAGGACGTACCGTTGAGGCCGATCTGGAAGTTGTAGCCAGCTGGCAGCATCAGTCCGGTCGGGAAACTGATCGTCCCGGTGCGGATCCCGGATCCGGTCGCGATGTTGGCGCTACCGACGTTATTGAAGTTGCCATCCTCAGAGCCCTGCTCGTACAGGACCCACGCCTGGCTCGCCCCTGGTGGCAGCGCCCACCCGTAGACGTCGACCTGCCATAGCGTCGCCCCCGCTGGCAGTCCGAGGGGAGCCAAGACCCAACCGCCTGCGGAGTTGTAGAACAGCCGGCCGTTGGCGAGCACATTGTCCACGATGGTCGCGCCGCCGACGTTCCCATAGGCGACCAGGTCGGCGGAGCCGACGACGCCGATCCTGGCACCCGGGACCGTGGCAAACGCAGGTTGGACGGCCGGCACTCCAGCAAGGGTGACTGCCGCGCCTGAACCCGCCGATACCGTCCCCTGCTTGGTAACCATGGCGCTGGCCGCGAGGCTGCTCGCCGGCAAGGCCAGAAGCAGGACCGTGAGCACGCCTACCGACAGAACCCGACCACGAAACCTCATGGGAGGACCCTCCGTCAGGGGAGGATCGGTCTTGGCATCTGGCTGCGCGCGAGGATCTCTCTGCCGACTGTGACGGACATCGCTGGGAGCCAGGGTTCTTTGCCTTCCTCCCGTGGAATTGATTGTGCGCCGAAAGGAATGGCTCTTCAAGGTTCGTGCGTGCCGCAGCGGGACAGATCGGTTGCGCGGCCCGCGACGAGGTGGTTGGACTCGGAGCAAAGACGGCTATGGTCACGCTGACTCGGCGGACCCAGCGCTCCTGGGCCCCGAGTCGAAATCCGCTCGCCAGGGACGTCGAGCGATCATGCCCAGGGAGGTTCTATGTCGGCTCGAGACCGGGAGATCCCCGGTGCGGACCATCCCAGGTTTGCCGCGCTTCGGCGGCTGGTAACCGGTCAGGTGGCGGCCGTGGTCGTCACCGCCACCATGTTTTCGGGCGCCGCCGCACAGCCCGTCGTGGCTGCTGTGCCGCTCCACACCAACGTCATAGACGTTCACGGTCTGAGGACGCCGCCGACCACGTCCGACTGTCTGACGCTCTTCGGCATCCACTGCTATCAGCCGGCCCAGTTCGTCAAGGCATACGACCTCGCCCCGCTCCACAACCACGGGATCGACGGTCGCGGCCGGACCATCGCCATCGTCGACGCGTTCGGGTCGCCGACCATCGCCAACGACCTGCACGTCTTCGATACGACCTTCGGACTGCCGGACCCGCCGAGCCTCAAGATCATCGCCCCGGCCGGCGCGGTGCCCCCCTTCGACCCGACCAACTCCGACATGGTCGGGTGGGCTGAGGAGACGACGCTCGACGTCGAGTGGTCGCACGTCTTCGCTCCGGGCGCCAACATCCTGCTCGTCGAGACTCCGGTCAGCGAGACCGAGGGTGTGACGGGCTTCCCGGAGATCGTCGCGGCCGAGAACTACGTCATCAACCACAACATGGCCGACGTGATCTCCCAGAGCTTCGGGGCCACGGAGAACACGTTCCCCAGCAGGGCTTCGCTCCTGAACCTGCGCAGCGCGTTCTTCAACGCGTTCGTGCACGGAGTGACCGTTCTCGGCGCGTCCGGCGATCTCGGCGCCACCGACTACGAGCTCAACCTCAGTGACATCTACCCGTTCCGCGTCAACTCCTGGCCGTCGAGCGATCCGCTCGTCACGTCGGTCGGAGGCACCCAGCTCACCCTCAACGACGCCGGCGACCGGCTCGCTCCGGACGTGGTCTGGAACGACGGCTACGGCGCCGGCGGCGGCGGGCTCTCCCAGGTCTTCTCGCGGCCCGGCTTCCAGGCCGATGTCCGTCGAGTCGTCGACGGCGCACGCGGCACCCCTGACATCAGCATGAGCGCGGCCGTGGATGGCGCGGTGGTGTTCTACTTCTCGTTCTGGCCCGGCCACGTGGGCTACCACCTGGTCGGCGGAACGAGCGAAGCCACGCCCGAGTTCGCCGGCGTGGTGGCCATGGCCGATCAGATGGCTCACCATCGCCTCGGCTTGCTCAACTACTCGCTGTACGGACTGCTCCACCAGCGCAACTCCGGCATCGTGGACGTGACCATGGGCAACAACACCTTCGGTCCGTTCACGAACAGCGACGGCAACACGTACACCGTCGTCGGCTTCAACGCCGGCCGCGGGTACGACCTCGCCAGCGGCGTCGGCACGATAGACGCCGCCTGGTTCGTTCCCGCTCTCGCCGACCACTAACCCCGGCGATTCCTCACGACGAAGGCCCCCGGCAAGCCGGGGGCCTTCGTCGGG
>DAHXON010000111.1 GCA_027364875.1 Chloroflexota bacterium | reverse complement strand
ACGCAGGTGATCGGTGAACGCACCTTGACCTGGTCCACACCCATCTCTTCCATTTGCTCGACCAGACGTTCATCCAGCAGCGTGCCGGACTCGACCAGCAGCTTCTTGGTACCAGGCATATAACAGGGTTCAACCAGTACCCGGCCGAGCACCCGCTCGCGCAGCGGTTCCACGATATCGCCACCTTCCACGATGGGCTTCATGTAGAGGCCCTCGCCGGTACCACAATCCACTTCGGTGACCACCAGATCTTGGGCCACGTCCACCAAGCGGCGCGTCAGATAACCGGAGTTGGCGGTTTTCAGCGCGGTATCCGCCAGACCCTTGCGGGCGCCGTGGGTTGAGATGAAGTATTGCAATACATTCAGGCCTTCCCTGAAGTTTGCGGTGATGGGTGTCTCGATGATGGAACCGTCGGGTTTGGCCATCAGTCCGCGCATGCCCGAAAGCTGGCGGATCTGCTGCTTCGATCCGCGGGCGCCCGAGTCGGCCATCATGCGGACCGAGCCGAACGGATCGAGGCCGTCCATCATCGAGGTGGAAAGATCGTTTGTGGTCTTCTGCCAGACGTCGACGACCTGCTCGTAGCGCTCGTCGTCCGTAATGAGACCGCGCTGGAACTGGCGGTCGATCTGATCGACCTGCGCGTCCGCCGCGGTCAGCCGGCCCGGCTTGTCGACGGGGATGACGATGTCGCTCACCGCGATCGTCATTCCGCCCCGGGTCGCGTACTGGAAGCCAACTGCCTTGACGCCGTCGACGACGTTGGCCGTCTCCTCGGGTCCGAGGATGCGGTAGCACTCGTCGACGAGCTTGCGCAGCTCGGTCCGCTTCATGTTCACGTTCTTGAAGCGGAGCCGGTCCGGAACGATCTGGTTGAAGATGATCCGGCCGACCGTGGTCCGGACACGGGTGTCGACGGCCGCGCCGGCCTCCTCGTCCCAGGCCTTGACCATGGCGATCACGGGCTCGTGGAGGGTGACCCGGCGGAGCTGGTAGGTCAGGATCGCCTCGCCCTCGCTCGAGAAGAGGCGCTCGGTCTGGCCTTCGGCGAGCGGCTTCTCCATCGTCAGGTAGAAGCAGCCGAGAACCATGTCCTGAGTCGGGGCCACGACCGGGCTGCCGTCGGCGGGGCTCAGCAGGTTGGCGGTCGAGAGCATCATGTCTCGCGCTTCCTGCTGGGCGGCCGTGGACAGCGGAACGTGGACGGCCATCTGGTCGCCGTCGAAGTCCGCGTTGAAGGCGGTGCAGACGAGCGGGTGAATCTGGATGGCCGAGCCCTCGACGAGCGTCGGCATGAAGGCCTGGATGCCCAGGCGGTGCAGGGTGGGCGCTCGGTTCAGCAGGACCGGGTGGTCCTTGATGACCTCTTCGAGGACGTCCCAGACTTCCGGCCGGACGCGCTCGACGATGCGCTTGGCGCTCTTGATGTTGTGGGCGAAGCCCTTCTCGACCAGGAGACGCATGACGAACGGCTTGAACAGCTCGAGCGCCATCTTCTTGGGCAGGCCGCACTGGTGGAGCTTGAGCTCCGGACCGACGACGATGACCGACCGGCCGGAGTAGTCCACGCGCTTGCCGAGGAGGTTCTGGCGGAACCGCCCCTGCTTGCCCTTGAGCATGTCGGACAGGCTCTTGAGGCGGTGGTTGCCGGTGCCCGCGATCGCCCGGCCGCGGCGGCCGTTGTCGATCAGGGCGTCGCAGGCTTCCTGGAGCATCCGCTTCTCGTTGCGGATGATGATCTCGGGCGCGCCGAGCTCGAGGAGCCTCTTGAGGCGGTTGTTGCGGTTGATCACGCGGCGGTAGAGATCGTTGAGGTCCGAGGTCGCGAACCGGCCGCCGTCGAGCTGGACCATCGGCCGAAGGTCAGGCGGGATGACGGGGATGACCGACAGGATCATCCACTCGGGTCGCGTTCCGGAGCGGCGGAAAGCCTCGATGAGGCGGAGCCGCTTGATGGCCTTCTTGCGGCGCTGACCCGAGCTCGTCCGAACCTCCACGTGGAGGGACTTGGCGAGCTCCTCGAGGTCCATCCGGCCGATGATGTCGCGGACGGCCTCCGCCCCCATCGCCGCATGGAAGATCCGCGTTCCGCGGCTGCCTGAACCGTACTTCTCGTCCAGGTTCCGGAAGTCGTTCTCCGAGAGGGTCATGAGCGGCTTGATCGACTCGATCTCGTCGCGCTGCTTGCGGATCTCGTCCTTGGCGCCTTCGGCGTCGCGGCGGAGGCGCTCGCGCTCGGTCTCGAGCTCGGCGTCCATGGCCAGCTCGAGGTCCGTGACCTTCTGGGCCACGCTGCGCTCTTCGTCGGCTTCGCGCTGCTGGATCTCGGCGTTGACGCGCTCCGTCTCGGCGGCGGCGATCCGGCGGAGAGCCGCGGTGGCCTCCTTGCCGGCCGCGGCGCCCGCGGCGACCACGACCTCGCCCGTGAGCGGGAACGCGATCGCCTCTTCGGAGGCGTTCTTGCCCAGGGCGGCGAGCTGCTGCTCGAGCTGCTGGGCGGCCTCGACGATCTCCTCGGTGCGAGCGGCGCGCTGCTGCTCCAGCTCCTTGCGGGTGGCCGCCAGGTTGGAGTTGAGCTCGTCCTTCTGGCGGTGGAACCTGCCCTTGAGCTCGTCTTCCAGGTCGCCAAGGGCCCGGCCGCCCTTGCCTCCCCTGCCCTCGGCCTCGTCTTCGAGAGCCGCCAGGGCACGCCGCCGAGCGTCCTCGTCGACGTGGGTGACGATGTACAGAGCGAAGTAGAGGATGCGCTCGAGGTTGCGCGGGCTGATGTCCAGGAGGATGCCCAGGCGGCTCGGCGTGCCCTTGAAATACCAGATGTGGCTAACGGGGCTGGCCAGCTGGATGTGGCCCATGCGCTCGCGGCGGACCTTGGAGCGAGTGACCTCCACGCCGCACTTGTCGCAGATGATTCCCTTGTACCGGATCCGCTTGTACTTGCCGCAGTAGCATTCCCAGTCCTTGGTGGGACCGAAAATGCGCTCGTCGAAGAGACCGTCCTTCTCCGGCTTGAGCGTGCGGTAGTTGATCGTCTCGGGCTTGGTGACCTCGCCCGACGACCAGTCGCGAATCTGCTCCGGACTGGCTAGCGAAATCCGGATCGCGTTGAAGTTGTTGACTTCGAGCATTGCTCTCCTCCGCGCCGCCGCAAGGACCTACGAGCGACGCAGCTTGGACCGTGAGTCGGCGACGCCTGGCTGGCCGGGCACGGGCGCCGCTTCATGCGTGCGTAACGGATCAGTCTTCGAACCCGGCGAGATTGATACCGCCCAGGTCCGGCATCGGGTAGGTGCCGGAGTCCTCGGCGAAGCGAATCTCCTCGTCGTTCTCGTTGAGGATCTCGACGTTGAGCCCCAGGCTCTGGAGCTCCTTGATGAGGACCTTGAACGATTCAGGGACGCCGGGTTGCTGGATCTCCTCGCCCTTGACGATCGCCTCATAGGTCTGGACACGACCCATGACGTCGTCCGATTTGACGGTGAGAAGCTCCTGCAGGATGTTGGCCGCGCCGTACGCCTCGAGAGCCCAGACCTCCATCTCTCCGAAGCGCTGGCCGCCGAACTGGGCCTTGCCACCGAGCGGCTGCTGGGTGATTAGGCTGTAGGGTCCGGTGGACCGGGCGTGGATCTTGTCCTCCACCAGGTGGTGGAGCTTGAGCATGTAGATGTAGCCGACGGTGACCTCGCGATCGAACTCCTCGCCGGTCCGCCCGTCGCGGAGCTTGATCTTGCCGTTCTCCGGCAGACCTGACTCTCGAAGCTCGGCGCGGATCTGCTCCTCGGTCGCGCCGTCGAAGACGGCGGTCGCGGCGGAGAGGCCGCGGGCGTGGAGAGCCCAGCCGAGGTGCGTCTCGAGGATCTGGCCGATGTTCATTCGGCTCGGGACGCCGAGCGGATTGAGAACGATGTCGACCGGGGTGCCGTCCGGCAGATAGGGCATGTCCTCGACGGGCAGAACCTTGGCGATGACGCCCTTGTTGCCGTGGCGGCCGGCCATCTTGTCGCCGACGCTGACCTTGCGCTTCTGGGCCACGGAGACACGGACCAGGCGGTTCACGCCCGGCATGAGCTCGTCGCCTTCCTCGCGGCTGAAGATGCGGACGTCGACGACCTTGCCGCGCTCGCCGTGGGGCAGGCGCAGGCTCGAGTCCTTCACCTCGCGGGCCTTCTCACCGAAGATGGCGCGGAGGAGTCGCTCTTCCGCGGTCAGCTCGGTCTCGCCCTTCGGGGTGATCTTGCCGACCAGGATGTCGCCGGGCTGGACCTCGGCACCGATGTAGACGATGCCTTCCTCGTCCAGGTCCTTGAGCGATTCCTCGCCGACGTTGGGGATGTCGCGGGTGATCTCTTCGGGACCGAGCTTGGTATCTCGCGACTCCAGCTCGTGCTTCTCGATGTGGATGCTGGTGAAGAAGTCTTCCTTGACCAGGCGCTCGCTGATGACGATCGCGTCCTCGTAGTTGCCGCCTTCCCAGCTCATGAAGGCGACCAGGACGTTCCGCCCGAGAGCCAGCTCGCCTTTGTCGGTCGAGCTGCTGTCGGCGATCGGATCGCCCTTCTCCACGCGCTCGCCCACGTCCACGATGGGCCGCTGGTTGATGCACGTGCCCTGGTTGGAGCGCACGTACTTCTGGAGCAGGTATTCGTCCAGGTCTCCGGCGTCCGTCTCGACCTTGACCCGGTCCGAGGTGACGCTGGTGACTACGCCGGGGCGTCGGGCGATGACGACCTGGCCCGAGTCCAGGGCGGCGCGCCGCTCCATGCCGGTGCCGACGATCGGCGCCTCCGGCTCGAGAAGCGGCACGGCCTGGCGCTGCATGTTGGACCCCATCAGGGCCCGGTTGGCGTCGTCGTGCTCCAGGAACGGGATCAGGGCCGTGGCCACCGAGACGACCTGCTTGGGCGACACGTCCATGTACTCGATCTGGTTGGCTCGAGCCTCGGGGAACTGGTCGCGGTAGCGGCACGGGATGCGGTCGCGGACGAAGTGACCCTCCGCGTCCAGCGCGGCGTTGGCCTGCGCGACGAAGTGCTCTTCCTCCTCGTCCGCGGCCAGATACTCGATCTCGGCCGTGACGATGGGGCGGATCGGGAAAGCCTGGGCCTTCTGGCGCTTGAGCTCCGCGATCCCAGCTTCGTTGAACTTGGCTCCGGCCTTGAGGATGACGCTGCCATCCTTGCCGACCACGTCCGAGCCGGCCTCGTGGCGACCGATGTCCGGGTCGTCCCAGGCGATCGTCCGCTTCACCTTTCGGTAGGGCGTCTCGATGAAGCCGTAGCTGTTGATCCGGCCGAAGGTCGCAAGCGAGCCGATCAGGCCGATGTTCGGGCCTTCCGGCGTCTCGATCGGGCAGATCCGGCCGTAGTGGCTGTGGTGGACGTCGCGAACGTCGAAGCCGGCGCGTTCTCGGGAGAGGCCGCCGGGGCCGAGGGCCGACAGTCGGCGCTTGCTCGTCAGCTCGGCCAGAGGGTTGGTCTGGTCCATGAACTGGCTGAGCTGGCTGCCGCCGAAGAACTCCTTCATCGCCGCCACGACGGGCCGGATGTTGATGAGGGCGTTCGGCGTGGCCTTGTCGATCTCCTGGATCGTCATTCGCTCTCGGACGACGCGCTCCATGCGCAGCAGGCCGACGCGGAAGGCGTTCTGGATCAGCTCGCCGTTGGCGCGGATGCGGCGGTTGCCCAGGTGGTCGATGTCGTCGGCGATGCCGGTGCCGCGGTTGAGCTCGATGAGGTGGCCGACGATGGCCGCGATGTCCTCGCGGGTGATGATCCGCTGCTCGCGATCGAGCTCGATGCCCATCCGCTCGGCGACGGGCGTGAGCTTCTTGTTGAACTTGTAGCGTCCGACACGGCCGAGGTCGTAGCGGCGGAAGTTGAAGAAGAGGCTCTCCACGAGCTGGCGGGCGTTGTCACCGGTTGGCGGGTCGCCCGGGCGCAGCTTCTTGTAGACCTCGATCAGGGCGTCCTGCTGGGTCTTGGTCAGGTCCTTGTCCAGGGTGGACGCGATGTACTGATGCTCGGGATCCGTGTCCACGGTCGCGAACAAAGCGCTGATCTGGTCGTTGATCTCGTAGCCGACCGCCCGCAGCAGCGTGGTCGCGGCGATCTTGCGCTTGCGGTCCACCTTGACCGACAGGAGGTCCTTGTTGCTCGTCTCGAACTCGAGCCAGGCGCCCCGGTTGGGGATGACCTTGGCCGAGAAGAGGGTGCGACCGCTGGTCGGATCCTCGAGGGCGCTGTAGTAGACGCCGGGTGAGCGGACGAGCTGGCTGACGACGACGCGCTCCGCGCCGTTGATGATGAACGTGCCCTGGTCCGTCATGAACGGGAAATCGCCCATGTAGACCCGCTGCCGCTGGATCTCGCCCGTCTCCTTGATTAGGAGCTCGACGTTGACATAGAGCGGGCGGCTGAAGGTGACGTCCTTGGTCCGGCACTCGAGCTCGGAGTACTTGGGCGCTCCGAACTCGTAGTCCAGGAAGTGGAGCTCCATCACCTTGCCGGTGAAGTCTTTGATCGGGCTGATCTCGTCGAACAGCTCCCGGAGCCCCTTCTCCACGAACCAATCGAACGAGCTCAACTGAAGCTCGATCAGGTTGGGAATATCGAGGACCTCGGGGATCCTCGCGTAACGTCGGCGGGGGGTGGCGGACGCACGAGAGGACTCAGCGACAGACAGCATGAACCGCTCCTTGACGGAGGAGAAAGGGAAGGGCCGCGCTCACAGAAGGAGTAGGATACCGCGACGCGCACAACTGTCAAGCGGCCCTATCACGGGAGTCGCCTGAGAATGCGCATCCAGGATCCCCCCTGTTGCGTTGGTTGGGACAAAACCGGGCGGTTTGCGACCCCAACGAGACGCCGGACCGACCGGCCTTGCAGCCCCAACGGGGCGCTCAGCCGGCCGATCCGGACTCCCGAACCAGCTACTTGATCTCGACCTTGGCGCCCTGCTCTTCGAGGGCGGCCTTGATCTTCGCGGCCTCGTCCTTGTTGACGCCTTCCTTGACCGGCTTCGGCGCGCCGTCGACGAGGTCCTTGGCCTCCTTGAGGCCCAGACCGGTCAGCTCGCGGACGACCTTGATCACCGGGATCTTGTTGGGGCCGATCTCGGCCAGGATCGCGGTGAACTCGGTCTGCTCCTCTTCCACCGGGGCGGCGGCAGCGGCGACCGGGGCGGCACCGGCGGCCGCGACGGCAACCGGGGCGGCGGCAGTTACTCCGAACTTGTCCTCGAAAGCCTTCTTGAACTCGGAGAGCTCGAGAACGGACATGGAGGCGAACGCGTCGAGAAGCTCTGGAGTGCTCAGCTTTGCCATTTTGGTTTTGCTCCTTGAGTGTCCGAGCCCGTGGCCCGGAAGTGGGTCCTGGTCAGTGCGATCCACGATGGGTTCGCGAAGCGGGTTCACCGGGCGGCTGTTCAAGCCGGCGGCTGGCCTGCCGATCCGCGATCCGCGAGGGCCTGGACCAGGCCGGCGATGTCCCGCAACGGAGCATCGAAGAGTCCGGCCACGGTGGACATCGGCGCCGCGACGGCGCCGGCGACCTGGGCGAGGAGAACGTCACGGCCGGGAAGCAGCGACAGACGGGCCACTCCGTCCGGGTTCATCACCTGGCCGCCGACCACGCCGCCGGTCACCTTGACCAGACGGTAGGGCCGGATGGCGTCGAGGACCGCCTTGGCCGAAGCGCCCTCGTCGCCCTTGATGAAGGCGACGGCGGTAGGCCCCTGCAGCAGGGCGCCGATCGACTCGTTCCCGGCCTCTTTGGCCGCGATCTTCATCAACCGGTTCTTGACGACGTGGTAGTTGACGTTGCTCTTGCGTAGCTCGCGGCGGATCGCCGCAAGCTCGGAGACCCTGAGGCCGCGGTATTCCGAGACGATCATCGCGGAGCTGCTCCGAGCTTCCTCGGTCAGCTGGGCGACGCTCTCTCGCTTGGCCTCTGTGGGCATGGGTTCCTCCTTCGGGTTCAGTGCCTCGCCCGCGGGGCGGGTTGCCGAACCCTCGATCGGGTCCATGTGCGCGCGGCCGGCGCGCCCGGGGTCGAGCGGCGGAAGCCTTCGACCTTGTGTCGGGCGCCGCTGGTCCGAAAACCAACGCGCCCCCTGGCGACGGTTATCGCCACAGGGGCGCGCTCACGAAATGCGAGTGCTGTCCCAGCCTCGGCGCTCCCGCGGGTCTTGCGACCGGCGAATTGAGTCACGTGCCGCCCCCAGGGCGGCCGCGCACAGGCGCTGTCTGCGGCGGTCCGTCGTATTCGGTTAGGAGCGAAGCCCTTGCGGGCATCGCCGCGGCCGGCGAACGTGCGCCGGCCTCATCTAGTGAGCGGCTACGAGGCCGCGGCCACGGCCAGCACGGCCGGGATGTCCAGGTGGATGCCGGGGCCCATCGTCGGGGCGATGGTCAGGGTCTTGAGGTACTGACCCTTGGCGCCGGCGGGGCGAGCCCGGTTGACGGCGTCGAGCAGCGTCGCGAGATTCTCGACGAGCTGCTGCGCTTCGAAGCTGGCCTTGCCGAACGGGACGTGGATGATCCCGCCCTTGTCCACCTTGAACTCGACGCGGCCGGCCTTGACTTCCTTGATGGCCCGCTCGAGGTCGAAGGTGATCGTGCCGGACTTGGGGTTCGGCATGAGGCCCTTGCGGCCGAGGATGCGGCCCAGGCGGCCGACCATGCCCATGACGTCGGGGGCGGCCAGGGCCACGTCGAACTCCGTCCAGCCGGCCTCGACCTTCTTGACCAGGTCCTCGGCCCCGACCTCATCGGCCCCCGCGCGGAGAGCTTCCTGGGCCTTCTCGCCCTGGGCGAAGACGACGACGCGGACCTTCTTGCCGGTGCCGTGAGGCAGCACGATCGTGCCGCGGACCATCTGGTCGGCGTGGCGCGGGTCGACGCCAAGACGCAGATGCGCCTCGATGCTGGCGTCGAAACCGACGTAGCTGGTCTTGCGGGCGAGCTCGGCGGCTTCTTCCGGCGAGTACAGCTTTGCCCGGTCGACGAGCTTGGCTGCTTCCTGATACTTCTTGCCGCGGTCCATGTCTGTCTCCTTCTGGCGGCCTGTCGGCCTCCCCCTTTGCGCCGGGGTACTGCGGGCCGGTTGTCCGACCAACTGCTGTTTCTCGCGGTTCAGCGTGTGCTGCCCGCGCGATCTCGCTCCCGCGGGATCAGCCGATTACTTCGATTCCCATGCTCCGGGCCGTGCCTTCGACCTGGGCCATTGCGGCTTCGATCGAGTTGGCGTTGAGGTCCGGCATCTTGGCGGTCGCGATCTCGCGGATCTGGTCCCGGGTCACCTTGCCGGCCGTCTCCCGACCGGCCGTCGCGGCACCCTTCGGGATCCCGGCGGCCTTGCGGAGAAGATCCGCGGCCGGCGGCGTCTTGAGGACGAACGTGAACGATCGATCCTCGAAGATCGTGATCTGGGCCGGGATCACCTGGCCGACCTTGTCGGCCGTCTTCTCGTTGTAGGACTTCGTGAATTCGACGATGTTGATCCCGTGAGGCCCGAGAGCCGTGCCGACCGGCGGGGCGGGCGTGGCCTTGCCAGCGTTGAGCTGCAGGGTCAGGACGATTCGGATCTTCTTGGCCACGAGCCTTCGACTCCCTTTCTAGAACTGGCTTTGTGAGCGCCGGTCCGGACGCGTCCAGGCCAAGGCGGAATCCTCGGTCCGATGGCTCGCAGGCGCGTCGCCTCGGACCTCGGAGAGTCGCATGCCCGCGTGCATGAGCGAGTTCGCGGAGGCGACACCGTGCGAGCTGTCGCTCGCCCTGGAATGGACCGCCCGGTCGGTGCTCACAGCTTCTCGACCTGGAGGAAGTCCAGCTCGACCGGCGTCTCTCGGCCGAAGATGCTGACGAGCACCTTGACTTTGTTGCGCTCCGGGTTGACTTCGTCGACCGTGCCGATGAACTCGGCGAACGGCCCGTCGGTGACCCGGACGTTCTGACCCTTCGTGAACGCGACGCGGTAGCGCGGCGTCTCCACGCCCATCTGCCGCAGGATCTGCTTGACTTCCTGCTCGTCGAGCGGGATGGGCTCGCTGCGGACGCCGGGGATGTTGCCGCCGCCCACGAAGCTCGTTACGCCGGGGGTGTTGCGCACGACATACCACGAGTCCGGATCGAGGATCATCTCGACCAGGACGTAGCCCGGGTAGACCTTCTTCTGGACGGTGTGGCGCTGGCCCTGGCGGATCTCGATCTCGTCTTCCATCGGAACGAGGACCTGGAAGATCTTGTCGTCCATGCCCATCGACTCGATGCGATGCTCGAGGTTGGCCTTGACCTTGTTCTCGTAGCCGGAGTACGTGTGGATCACGTACCACCGCTTCTCGGGCGGTCGAGCGGTCTCGCTGGCCTGCTCGGTTCTCATGCTGCCGTCACCCGCCGACGATTCTTGTCGAGATGTAGCTGAAGATGACGTCGAACACGGCGATGTAGACGCTGACGGCGGCGCTGACTGCCAGGACTACGACGGTCAGGTTGCGGGCCTGCTGGGGAGTAGGCCAGGTGACCTTCTGTAATTCCTGCCAGGTTGCTTGAACGAAGCGCTGGAGGCGCGACACGGCTGCTCTCTAACTATCTGCTGCGATGTTTGATTGTGGCAGGCGCCGCGGGACTCGAACCCACAACCCCTGGTTTTGGAGACCAGTGCTCTGCCAAATTGAGCTAGGCGCCTGCGGTTTGCCTTCGCGTCGGCCGGTCGAACCACTTCGGCCGGTCCGAAGTCTGGCGTTGTCCCTTACTTAGCTTCTCGATGGAGGGTATGGCGGCGTTCTCGAGGGCAGTACTTGCGGAGCTCGAGTCGGCCGGGGTCGTTCTTCTTGTTCTTGCGGGTCGTATAGGTCCGCATCTTGCACTCGGTGCAAGCCAGCTGAATGATCGGGCGCGCTTCTACCTTGGCCATTTCCTACTCGATGATCGAGGTGATGGCCCCGGCGCCGACGGTGCGGCCACCCTCGCGGATGGCGAAGCGCTGTCCGACTTC
>DAHXON010000110.1 GCA_027364875.1 Chloroflexota bacterium | reverse complement strand
CCTCTACGTCACCTACGCCGCGGCTACCAACGGTCCCACCACTCAGGCCATATTCGACGTCACGGGCTACTTCGCTCCGGTGCCAAGGTGAGGCCGGGCGCGGGGCGGGCGACTTCCACCTCGGCCATGAGCCACGCAGGTCTCCGCTAAAGTTGGGCTGAACGTCGACGATGACGCCCCGCACGTCGGGGAGATCAGCCTGGTTTCGGGAGGCCGTCGGAGTTGGAAACCAAAGCGGAGGTCTACTACCAGGGCGCCCGCCTCGACATGCTGCGCTTCGTTCCGAGCGGCGTCGAGACCGTCCTGGAGGTCGGCTGCGCCGGCGGCGGCTTCGGTCACGAGCTCAAGAAGCTGGGCATCCGCGAGGTCTGGGGCGTCGAGGTCATCCCCTCCGCAGCCCGGCGAGCCGAGGAACTGCTGGACCGTGTCCTGGTCGGCGATATCGCGAGCCTCATCGACGAATTGCCGGCGGCCTACTTTGACGTGGTGATCTTCAACGACGTCCTCGAGCACCTCGTCGACCCGTTCTCGGTCCTGACGAGGATCAAGAGCAAGCTCCGCGACGGAGGCATGGTCGTCAGCTCCATACCCAACATCCGCTACTACGCGACCTTGACCGACCTGGTTCTCCACAAGAACTGGGAGTACCAGGATTCGGGCATTCTCGATCGGACGCATCTGCGGTTCTTCACGACGCGAAGCATCCACCTGATGTACGAGCGTCTGGGATACGAGGTCGTGCGCCACGAGGGCAACAACCCGATGAAGAAGCGGCCGCTGAGCTATCGGCTGGCCAACTTCATCCTCGCCGGCAAGATCAGCGACATGCAGTACGAGCAGTTCGTCACCTGGGCGAGACCCACCCGAAGCGGGCCCGGCGCCGACCGAGAGAACGGCTAACGGCAGCATCGGCGCCGCCTGCCGGGTAGTCGCGCCGTGGCCGTAGTGGCGTCGCCGCTACGACTCGCGACCGCTGTCCACGCTCGAGTTGGATCGCCAGAACGAGTACGGCGTCTCGCCGGCGACCCCCACCGGCCACAGGCAGTTGACCAGGAGTTGAAAGTCGCGATCCGAGTGGGGAACGCATCTCTCGGCCTTCCGGCGATAGCCGCCCACGGCCGCCCATGCGACCTTGAGAAAGCACGACCCGCTGTGGGTCATGTTGAGGTCCGTGTACCGCCTGTACCGGTGGACGTCTTCGGGCCGGTGGATCGTCAGGGGGGAGCCGGGCACTCCATGGTCGACGCTCATCTTCGGGGCCGCGGCCAGCTCGTCGTCCCCGGCGAAGTGGATCGCAATCGCACCGATCAACGCCAGCTCGCGATGTCCGGCGAACAAGTCCAGCATCGATTCCACCGCGTCGTGCATGAGGTAGTCGTCATCGTTGAGGACCATGATCAGATCGGTCGACGCCGCGTCGATGGCGCGATTGAGGCTCGCGGCCTGACCCAGGTTGCGTTCATTGGTCAGGATGCGATAGCTCCCATCCTGCGGAGCCGCCTCGGCGATCAATTCACGCAGGACGCCGGCCGTATCGTCCGGAGAAGCGTCGTCGACCAGGATCACCTCGTCCGGCGGGCGGGTCTGACTCGTCACGCTCTCGAACATCAATGGCAGGTAGGCTGCGTGGCCGTAGCACGGCACGACCACCGCGATGGACCTGGGGGGCTCGGACGGCAGATCGACCCTCGGGCGGCGATCCATCTCGCGCCGGAAGCGCCTCAGATTGGCCTGCGAGATATGCGGGGGATGCCGATGGATCACGTGCCTGCGCAGCAACTCGGCCGCCGCATGCCGGGCACGGTAGAAGGGAGCCATCGACGGCATGGTAGCAGCCGCTGAGGACCGGACAGGCGTCCGATACAATGGCGGCCACAATGGGCTGTGGTTTGCCAGGCCTGACGAGAGACCAAGCAACCAGAGGCGTATGACAATCCTCGGCTCGCGATCCGCTGGGAACCCGCCCGCTTCGATCGCCGTGACGCCGGCCGTCGGCGCCCTGGAGGCGCCATCGTCATGACGGAACCGGCGTCCGTCGCGGAACTGGATCTCGGGCCAGCCTCCCTGCTGCAAAGAGTCGGCAGATGGCGACGTTTCCTGCGTCTGCGCCCGTTCGACACATCAACGGCGGAGGGGCGCTCGGACGAGCGCTACCGCCGCATCGCCTGGTCGACCGCCCTGTCCACCGCGGCGCGCTTCGTGGGCATGGCTACCGGCTTCATCTCGGTGCCGCTCGTGGGCGGATACCTGAGTGCCGACAGCTACGGCATCTGGCTGCAGATGAGCTCGTTCGTCGCGGCGCTCGGTCCGCTGGACCTCGGCATCGGGCTGGGGCTGCTCACGGTCGTCTCGGACGCGTACGGCCGGGACGACAGAACGGCCGCTCGCCGCGCCATCTCGACAGCCATTGCCATGCTGGGCACCATCGGCGGCGTCGTAATGGCGATCTTCGGCATCGCCTTCTTCATCGTCCCCTGGGCGCACGTCTTCGGGGTTCACAGCCAGCCCGCGATCTCCGAAGCGGGCCCGGCCGCGGCCGTCCTCGTGGGAGCGTTCGCCATCGGCCTTCCACTCGGCGTCGTGGGCACGGTGCAGCTGGCCCTCCAGACCGGCTACATCTCGAGCGCCTGGGCGATCGTGGGCAACGTGGCCTCGCTCGCGGCAACGATCCTGATCATCTCGATGCACGGCAGCCTGCCGGTCCTGATGCTGGCGATGACCTGCGTGGGGCTGCCGCTGGCGCTGGTCAACGGCTGGTTCCTGTTCCGGCGCCAGCGGCCCTGGCTGATGCCGCGGATCCACGACGTGGACCCGCGGGCCGCTCGCTCGCTCCTGCGGACCGGATCCCTCTTCCTGGTGCTGCAGATAGCCGGTCTGGTTGCCTATTCCCTCGACAACGTCGTCATCGCCCAGATCATGGGCGCCGACGCGGTCAAGCAGTACGCGGTCCCCACGAAGCTCTTCGTCCTCGCCCCCACCCTGCTGTCGTTCGTTCTTGTCCCGCTCTGGCCCGCATATCGCGAATCCATAGCCCGGGGAGACGCCGGGTGGGTAAGGCGAGCCCTGCGCCGCTCGATCATCCTGGCGGCCCTCATCAACATTCCGAGCTCCGTGGCGCTGGTCCTGGCGGGGCCGTTCATCATCGGAATCTGGGCGCCGGCGCTGCACCTCCAGCCGACCATGCTCCTGATGGTCGGCCTCGGAACCTGGACGATCATGAACACGCTCAACGGACCGTTCGGCGTGCTCCTGAACGGCGCCAACGTGATCGGCTTCCAGGCTGCCTGCTCCGTGCTGATGGCGATCGCCAACGTGACCATTTCGATCCTGCTGGTGCAGCGGATAGGCGTGTCCGGCGCCGTCTACGGCAGCGTGATATCCCAGTTCTTCTTCGTCCTGATCCCTGAGCTCTGGTACGTGCGCCGATTGCTCGGCCGGCTGGCGGACACCGAGCCCATTGCCGAGTCCCCGGCGTGACAACCCCTCCCATGGCCGCCGTCGCAGACGTCCGGCAACCTCGGCCGGACAAGACCACGAGGGTTCATCTCGTCTACCCGCACGGCAATCGGACCTCTTCGCCGGACGCGATCGGACGCCAGCTCGGCCGCCGGCTGGAGGCCCGATACGAGGTCCTGTACTACGACTGGTGGGCGCACGGAGTCATCGAGCCCGAGCCCGGCGACGTACTCCTGGGCCACCCGCACCCACACCCCAACAGCATTTTCCGCCGCTCGCTCCGGCGTCGGGGATGGCGCCGCCGGCTGATGCTCGCGCCTTTTGCCGTCGGCGATCTCCGGCAGTTTGCCTTCGAAGACCCGATCGTTCCCAGGTGCGACCTCTTCCTGGCAATCACCGGGCCTTACTGGTTCGGGTCGGCCGCGAACTCGCCGTGCGCGCATTGGCTGCCCAAGATGATCCACCTCGACATGGCCGTGGACCGGGGCGACTATCCGCCTCTCAAGGACAGCTTTGGACCACCAGGCAAGCGGCGCGTTCTCTACCTGGGCCATACCGGCCGCGGCAAGAACACCGGCTACCTGTCCGAGATCGCCCGGCACCTGCCGGATACCGAAATCGCCTGGATCGGCCCCGGCTCGAAGCCGATCCGAGGCCTGACGCCGCTCGGTTTCATCGACTACGACTCCCCCGCCGGCCGTGAACTGCTTGCCAGCTTCGATTTCATGCTGACGGTCGGCAACGCCGACGCGAACCCGACGACTATCCTCGAGGCGATGGCCTGGGGCCTGATCCCCGTTTGCACGCCAACCAGCGGCTACGCCGGAATCCCGAGCATTCCCAACGTCCCGCTCGGCGATGCCGCCCGGGCCGCGGCCGAGCTCCGCCGCCTGCTGAACGCCGACGAAGACCGGCTCCTGGAAATGCAAGCGGCCAATCGGCGCTTGCTCGACGAGCACTACAACTGGGATCGCTTCGCCGCTCAGGTGATCGAGGCCATCGAGTCGAGCGCGTCACCGGCGCTTCCTCGGGAGCCGCTCCGGCGCCGGCTGACCTTCGCCTATTACGACGTCACCTCGCCTCACGGGCCCATCGCCTATGGTCCACCGGGAAGACTCGTGGGGGCCGGCCGAGGCAAACTGCGGCGGCTGCGAGCTCGCCTGGCCGCGGTCATCAGGCGCAAGGCGGGCCGGGGAGCGTAGCCCGGCCGAACACCGGACCACGCTCACGAACGCCGGCGGAGCGGTTGAAGGCTCGGTCCGATCACCCCCGGACGAGAATCTGCGAGAATCCGGGCCTGGCGATTTCCCGCCACCGCCAAGGTATGCCCGAGAAAGGACACCTGCTTGAAGGGGGTTCTCGTCATAACGACGATAGCGTCGCCGACTGCGGCCATCATCCGCTGTCGTACGCTGCTCGAGGGGTGGCCGATCGTCGTCGTCGGTGATCGGAAGACACCGACGCCCTGGCAAGTGGACGGAATCGACTACATCCCGTTCGACGTCACGATCTCACCGCTCGCCGCCGCTATCCCGGCCAACTCGTACAGCCGCAAGAATCTGGGCTACCTTCAGGCCATCCGGTCCGGAGCCCCGGTGATCCTCGAGACCGACGACGACAACTCCCCGTACGAGACATTCGGCAAAGCTCTCAGCCGCGAGGTGGTCGGCTCCGAGGTCCGGACGGGCGGCTGGGTCAACGCCTATCGGGCCTTCACCGACGAGCAAATCTGGCCCCGAGGGCTGCCGTTGACAGTCGTGGGCCCGAGCCTGCGGCAGCGGCTCGCACGCGGCGAGACCGCTCGCGCGGATTGCCCGATCCAGCAATTCCTCGCCGATGGGGACCCGGACGTGGATGCCATCTACCGCCTGACGCGGGGTGGCGAGGTTGACTTCCACGGCGAACCCCTGATCCTTCGCCCGGGAACCTACACACCCCTCAACTCGCAGAACACGGCCTGGTGGCCGGAGACCTACCGGCTCCTGTACATCCCGAGCTACGTGTCGTGGCGCGTCTCCGACATCTGGCGCGGACTCGTCGCGACGGCCGTCGCCCAGGTACGCGGCTGGTCCGTTGCGGTGCTCCCGCCGACGGTCCGCCAGGATCGGAACCCGCACGACCTGCTCAAGGACTTCCGTGAGGAAGTGCCGGTCTACCTGGAGACGGCCGACACGCTGGCTCGTCTGATCGATGCGGTCGCGGGAGCGCAGGACAGCGCCGACGCTCTCCGCCTGGCCTGGGACGCACTCGTGCGCAGCGGGTCCGTCCCGCGAGAGGAGCTTGCGGTGGTAGATGCCTGGAACGACGCCCTGAGCGCGGCCTCATGCCCAAGGTAAGCCTGCTGGTTCCCGTATTCAATCGAGCGGAGCTGCTGGCTCCGTGTCTCGACTCCGCGCTCGCCCAGACCGTGCCGGATCTGGAGATCGTGGTGGTCGACGGGGCGAGCACCGACGGCACCTGGGAGGTCTGCCAGCGATACGCGGCAGCGGACCCGCGAGTGCGGGCCTTCCATGACGAAGTGAACACCGGCCCGGCGCGAGGCTGGTGGCGCTGCGTCGAGGAAGCCCGCGGCACTTACGCGACGTTCCTCTGGTCCGACGACATGCTCAAGCCCACGTTCCTCGAGCGTACTCTGCCGTTGCTGGCGGACGACGACGTCGCCTTCGCCTTTGGCGCGGCCGAGGTTGGACCGGTGCCGGGATCCGGGACGATCCACTACTCGTATCCGGCCGGACGGATACCGACTCGGGATTTCATCCTGGGGTCGCTGCCGGTGAACAGCTCGTATCCGGTTTCGCCCGCCTGCGCCTTGTTCCGTCTCGAGGACCTGCGCCGGGACTTCATGATGGAGCTTCCGACGACGCCGCCGGTGGACCTGACGCGGACCGGCGCGGGCATCGACCTGCTGTTCTTCCTCAACCCCGCGCTCCGGTATCCGAGCATCGCCTGCGTCCCGGAGCCGATCGCGTTCTTTCGGTCGCACCCGGGATCTCTGACCGTGGACGACAGGGGCGGTCTTGTCTCCCTCGGCTACGCCCTGGTCGAAAGATGGTTCGCCCGGGCCCACGGCTATGGCGACATATGCCGGCCGGTCCTGGTGCGACACTGGCTTCACGAGATGCGAACCAGGCGCCGCTTCATCAATCCGGCGACTCAGGCCAGGCAGTACGGCTACCTGATGACAGCGCCGCAGCTCGTCGCCGGCGGCTTGGCCCAGGTGGGGACCACGGGGATCGGGGCGGTTGCCCGCGGCGGTCGCCGGCTTCTGCGAGCGGTCCGCCGCGCCGGGCACCGCTGAGGCCGCGATTCCATCTCAGGCTCAGGAGTTGCGCGACCCGTCGATGCTCGAGTCGTTGCGCCAGAAGGCGAAGGGCCTGGACCTGACGACCCCGATGGGCCACAGAGCGGCGACCCGCAGCTGGAAGTCGCGGTCCGAATAGGGCGTCACGCGCTTGAGCCTGTTCGTTTCGTAGCCGCCCACCGCCTGCCAGGCGGCTCTCCGGAAGCTGAGCCCGGAGTGGGTCATGTCCAGTTCGTCCACATACCGGAAGCCGCGAACCTCCCGCGGCGTGTGAAGGATGATCGGGGGGCCGTCCACCGCATGGACCCGACTCGACTTGGGCGCGGCGGCCAGGGCATCGTCGCCGGCAAAGCCCACGTGAACTGCCCCGATCAGGGCCAGGTCCGGGTTCTGAGCGTAGAGCGCGAGGGCTGATTCGACGGCGTCGTGCATGAGGTAGTCGTCGTCGTTGAGGACCATCACGAGATCACTCGTGGCAGCCTCTATGCCGCGGTTCAGGCTGGCGGCCTGGCCCAGGTTCCGGTCGTTGACGAGCAGCCGGCAGCTCTGGCCCGTGGCCGCGCACCGGTCCACGAACGCTTGCAGAATTCGGCCGGTCGAGTCCGGCGAGCAGTCGTCCACGAGGACGATCTCGTCGGGCAGGCGGGTTTGACTGGTGATGCTCCCGAGCGCCTCGGGCAGGTAGTCCGCGTGCCCGTAGCACGGCACTACGAGGGCGATCGATAGAGGCGGCCCGGGCGGCAGCACGACGGGCTGACGGCCCATCTCCTTCACGAACGACTCGAGTCTGCGCCGGGAGAATTGGGGGCGGCCCTTGCCCTGAGCTCGGGCGATGAGGCTCGCCGGCCCGAGACCCCGGTTGCGGAGGAATTGGAGTCGCATTCCGGGATCGTAGCAGCGGTGCGGAGGGCGGCGCGGGTGGCGGTGGCCCGTACAATCCCGTGCGTGAAGCCCATGACATCCGCACCGCCGTCGGTGGCGACCGAACCCTCGACGCCGCTCGTGACGATCGTGACGCCGTCGTTCAACCAGGGTGAGTTCCTCGCCGACGCGATCGAATCGGTCCTGACGCAGGACTACCCCGCCATCGAGTACCTGGTCATGGACGGCGGCAGCACCGACTCGACCCTGGACGTCCTCCGTGGCTACGGCGAGAGGGTCCGCTGGATCTCAGAGCCGGACAGCGGCCAGACGGGCGCAATCCACAAGGGCTTCCTCGCCGGAACGGGCAAGTACCTGGCATGGCTCAACTCCGACGACCGCTACGTGCCCGGGGCCATCGGCGCGGCAGTGGCGGAGCTGGAAGCCAATCCCGCCGCGGCCCTCCTCTACGGCCAGGGCGAGTTCGTGGACCGGGCGGGGAACCTGATCGGGCCGGCGGACCACATCGAGCCCTGGGACTTCGACCGGCTCCTGACAACCACCGACTTCCTGCTCCAGCCGGCCACGATGTTCCGGCGCGACGCCTACATGGCCATCGGCGGGTTGAACGCCGGGTTCCACTACGTCATGGACTACGACCTCTGGATCCGTTTCGGGGCTCGCTATCAGGTCCGCTATCTGCCCCGCGTCCTGGCCCAGGCGCGCGTCTACCCGGAAACCAAGACCAACACCGGCGGGCTGGCGCGGCTCGAGGAGATGGAGCGCATGATCGCCGGCAACGGCGGCCACGGCCTGCCGAGCGCCTTCCGGGCGGAGATGTGGCGTGAGATGCGCCCGGCGTACGTCGCCGCGGTTTCGTCCCGTGACTACGGGCGGGCCGCCCGGCTTGGAGTTCGAATCGTCCGATACTCGGCCCGAGCCGGGCTCGGACGCCTGAAGCGGACGATCAAGGGGCCGGCGGCCGAGTAGCCGCCGGGCGGCGGCCAGGGCGTCGGGCTCGGGTGTTAGTCTTCGTGCCGTTGGATCACGCGCTTCGTGAGGAAGAAGCGCTTCCAGCCCGTCGGGAAATCGAGAAGGAGGCGGACACTGTCACGAGTCGTGGCCGTCACGGGGAGCGAAGGATTCATCGGCTCCCACCTCGTGGAGGCGCTCGTAAGGCGCGGCGATCGCGTCCGGGCGATGGTCCTCTACAACTCCTTCAACTCGTGGGGCTGGCTGGAAGCGCTACCGCCGGACATCCTCGAATCGGTCGAGGTCCAGCTCGGCGACGTCCGCGACATCGCTTCGGTCCGAGAGCTCGCGGACGGGGCTGAGGTCGTCTTCCACCTCGCCGCACTGATCGCGATTCCCTACTCCTATCGCTCGCCGCGTTCGTACGTGGACACCAACGTGACCGGCACGCTCAACGTCATGGAAGCCGCCCGGCAGCTGCGGACGCCGCGCGTCGTCCACACCTCCACGAGCGAGGTCTACGGTACGGCTCGAACAGTGCCGATCGACGAAGACCATCCGCTCCAGGGCCAGTCGCCGTATTCCGCCTCCAAGATCGGCGCCGACAAGATCGCGGAGAGCTACAACCTGGCTTTCGAGGTGCCCGTCGCGACCCTTCGGCCCTTCAACACGTACGGCCCCCGGCAGTCCAGCCGGGCAGTCATACCGACGATCCTGTCGCAGCTGGCCGCCGGCGAGCGCCGGATCAAGCTGGGCGACCTCCGGCCGAGTCGGGACTTCACGTTCGTCGCAGACACCGCCCGAGCGTTCATCGCCCTGGCCGACGCGCCCGCCGAGGCTGTGGTCGGCCGAACCCTCAACGCGGGCACCGGAACCGAGACATCGATCCGGGAGCTGGTGGAGCTGATCGCCCGCACGACGGGCAAGGAAGTCGAGATCGTCGAAGAAGCCGAGCGACTGCGACCCTCCGGCTCCGAGGTGATGCGGCTGCTCTGCGACAGCTCGCGACTCACCCGGGCCACCGGCTGGAAGGCGGAGGTGACCCTGGCCGAGGGGCTGGCCCGGACCGCCGAGTGGTTCGCCAGGCCCGAGAACCTTGCCCACTACAAGTGGGCCGAGTACACGGTCTAGGCGCCAATGACCGAACGCCACGCCGTCATCCTCGCCGGCGGTCGGGGGACCCGCCTCCGGCCCTACACCACCAGCATCCCAAAGCCGCTCGTACCGATCGGCGACGAGAGCGCGATCCTGGAGATCGTCCTGCGCCAGCTGGCCCACAGCGGTTTCCGCCGTATCACCATCGCCATCGGCCACCTCGGCGAGCTGATACGCGCCTACGTGGACGGCGGCGAACGCTGGGGCCTCGAGGTCGACTACGCGGTCGAGGACAAGCCACTCAGCACGATGGGCCCGGTGGTCGCGATCCTGGACCGCCTGCCCGAGCACTTCCTCGTGCTCAACGGCGACATCCTCACGGACCTGGACTACGCGGCCCTGCTCGACGCCCACGAGGCCTCGGACGCGCCGCTCACCATCGCCACGTACCGCCGGCAGGTGGACGTGGACTTCGGGGTGCTCACGGTGGAAGAGGGCCGCGTGGTTGGCTTCGTCGAGAAACCCAAGCTCGACTACGCGGTCAGCATGGGCGTCTACGCGGTCTCGCGTTCTGCCCTGGCGAGCTACCCGAAGGGCGAACCGCTCGGCTTCGACCGGCTCGTGCTGGACCTTCTCGCCCGCGGTCGAAATCCGGCTTCGTACGCGTTCGACGGCTACTGGCTCGACATCGGGCGGCCGGAGGACTACGACCGAGCCAACTCCGAGTTCGCGCAGCTGAGGTCGGTCCTCCTGCCGGACAGCGAGTGATGCGGGCGCTGGTCTTCGGGGCGAACGGTTACATCGGCGGCCACGTGACGAAGGCGCTTCTGGACGCGGGCGGAATCGACGTAGTCGGGGCCGGATTGGGCTCTCCCCTGGCCGAGCTGGAGCGAGGCTGGCTGGATCTGGACCTTCTCGGCCCGGCCGAGCCGCTCGAAGCGGCCCTCCGCGGCGTGCGGCCGGAGGTCGTGGTCAATTGCACTGGCGCTACCGTCGGGACCGAAGTCGAGCTCTACCGCCTCAACGTCGCAGTGACCGAAGGGTTGCTGCGGGCGGTCGATGGGAGCGGCATCGCCGCCAGGTTCGTGCACGTTGGCTCGGCGGCGGAATACGGACGGGGTGTCGTCGGGGGGCTCACGCCGGAATCGGCCGTCCCGCGGCCCCTCAGCGCCTACGGCCTGAGTGGCCGCGAGCTTGGCGATGCCGTAGGCGCCTGGGCCGCCGCCGGCCACGAGGCAGTGGTTCTGCGCGTATTCAACGTGCTGGGCCCGGGCATGCCCGCCGGGACCCTCCCCGGCGCCGCGCCACGGCCCCCCGCCG
>DAHXON010000010.1:41030-64671 GCA_027364875.1 Chloroflexota bacterium | reverse complement strand
CGGGGGCGACCGGCCGAGCGCGCGTCGGCCTGGCGAGGCCCGTAGCGCAACGGCGAATTCCCGTCTCAGGCCCGTCGATGGACCGACAGGAACTCCCACATCAGGCGCGTTGCGTCGATGGTCGTGGTGATGCGGCCGAAGATGGGTGGGATCCAGACTCGGGCGCTTGCGCCCGGCCAGGTGTGGCCGCCGTTCTCAATCCGGTAGAAGTCGAGGTCGCCCAGCGGGTTGGCGGCTCGCCAGCGCCGGACGGAGACGTCGTCGCCAAGCGTTTCGACCTCCGAGGAGCGCTCGACCCCGTTGGTCGACCGCCAGAATTCGGCCCATTCGTCCACGCCGAGGGCCGGCGCAGCCCGGTGCCTGATCATGAGCAGTCGACTGAGCCCGCCCGCGCGCCCGCCGGTGTACGGAGCCGAGCGATCGGCGGTGCCGTGGAATGAAATGACCGGCAAGGGCAGAGAGGGTCTGGCCCGGGCCGCCACCGACGCGCCCGCGGTGCCCGCGACCTGGCCGATCCCGGCGACGAGATCGGGCCGCTCGCATGCGAAACGCCCGGCCATCGCCGAACCGTTCGACATCCCGACCAGGTAGACGCGACCGCGATCGATAGACTGCCGGGCGCCCACGTCCTCCATGACCGCCCCGATGAAGCCGACGTCGTCCACCTCCGAGGTGGGCGCCCCATAACGTCCGTCGTTCCAGATCTCGCCGACGGCCTCGGGCATGGCCAGGACGATGCCCGCTTCATCAGCCAGCGCCGAGAAGCCGGTCCAGAGGTCGAACCCTGCCGCGTCGATTCCCCGCCCGTGCAGCTGGACGAGCAGCGGTCGCGGACCTGCGGCCTGCGGGGCCGGCCCCGGAACGTGAAGTAGATACCGCCTGCCGCGCCACTGGCCGGTCAGCTCGCAGACCGCGAAGCCTGCTCCGCGCCCCGAACTGGACTCGCTCATGCCGGCCAGGTTACCTCGCGTGTCAGCGGCTCTGCCGTCTCTCTCTGGCGTCCTCGCGCCGCCACCAGAGACGCATAGCCGCCGCCGCGATCCAGATGGCGTTCCAGGACCACGGCGCCAGGTCGGGTCTGACCAGCGCCACCGGGATCGAGGCCAGGAACATGAGCGGAGCCATCGCGGCGTAGGCCATGAAGTGCCGCAGTTGCCGCGCGTCCAGATCCTCCCCGAGCAGGCCCGATCGGGTGGCATGCCACCACATGAGCAGCACCGCCGCTCCTATGACGAAGTTTGTGGCCGCGTAGAGAACGATCGCCGTCGCCAGGGCCGAGGACCGCCCGAGAACGGACGTCGGGAAGGGCAGGAACGCCACAGCCGCAAGGAACACGAAGTTCAGGAGGAGGATCCGCCGGTCGCCCCGGCGCAGCGCTCCGAAGAGCCTGTGATGGCTGTTCCACCATACCGCGATGACGGCGAAGCTCAGAAGAAAGGCGACGAACGGCGCCTCCAGAGCCCGGAGCTGATCCTGCAGCGCGGCATCGGTTTGGGCGACCGTACCGGGCAGCCGGAGGTCGAGGATCAGCAGCGTGATGGCGATGGCCATGACGGCGTCGCTGAACGCGGCGACCCGGCCGGCATCGAATTCGGGGGACCGGCCCTCCCCGGCCGGAGGCTCGCTACTGGGGCTGTCGGCGCTCCTGGCGCTGTTGGCGCGTTTGCCGATTGGGCGATTCCGGCCGCGGGGTTCGGACATTTCGTCAGGCGCCGGCGGGACTGCGGACGGTTCGAAGCCGGCGTCCACCCGTCCAGGCGGCCGCACCGGCAAGATGGCCGCCGCCGATGATGACGAGCAGGGCCACCGGCCCGTACACGAGGCTCTCCACGGGTCCTTGATCGCCCGCTTCGATCGCATAGGCCCCGACGTACGCGACCATGAAACCGATGACGGCAGTGGCCCAGGACGCCGGCGCGTCGCGGAAGCGACCCGAGACCAATCCCGCGCCGATGCCACTGCCGACCCAGACGAGCAAAGCGATCTCCACCCCAGGGTTCCTGGCGATGTTGTAAGGCATGTCCCACCACACGTACAGACACAGCGCGCAAATCGGAGCCCCTGCCAGCGTCGCGCTCAGCAAGGATCGCCGAGTGGCACGTCGAGCCCATGCGCCCAGCAGATGACCGCCCCCGACGAAGGGCATGAGGAAAGCCGTGTTGAGGAGTTCGTGTCCCGGAAAGCTCGAATCCGGAGGCGGCAGGCTCGGATCGATGGCGGACGTCGCGGCGTAGGCAAGCCAGCTGCCGATGACTGCCGCGACCCAGGCGACCGGCGCGAAGCGGAAGTGACCCGAAACCAGACCCGAGGCCAATCCCACCACTATCAGAACCAGGATGACGGCACTCACCTGCGGAGTTGGTAGGCCGCCTCGAGCACTCCACCAGGTGCAGGCGGTGAGAGCGCACGTGCCCAACCCGGCAATGATCACGCCCCGAGCGTCCCGCCCGAAACCGGCGATGTGGATCCCTTCGGAAACGGCCATGCTCGCACCCCCAAACGCCCAGACCATCCCACGAGCCCACGAGCGAGTCAACACTGGATCCAGGGCGGCACCCGGAACGTTTTGCACTGCTGGCGTGTCATACAGTTCGAGCGCCAGCTCGCACGGCGCCGGGATCGGGGATTTGCGGTGGAGGCAAGGTTGTCCGCGACGAGGGGGCGCGACGACAGGCCCGACATTGAGCCCGCGTCCGCTGTCGAGCCATGGCAGAGACAGCGGCTCGAAGCTTTCGCCGTGTTCGACGACGCCCGCCTGCTGAAGAGCTACCGCACGGCAGCCCTGATCCTGCGCGATCGCGACGAGGCGCAGGATGCCACGCAGGAAGCGGTCGCCCAAGCCTGGGCCCGCTGGACTTCGCTGCGAGACCTCTCGCGCTTCGACGCCTGGTTCGAGCGGATACTCGTGAACACCTGCCTCAACCGTCTGCGGCACGCACGAGTGGTGGTGACCGTGGCGCTCGATGAGGACGTCGATTTCGCGGCGCCCGAGTGGCACCCGGCAGCGATGGCCAGGCTGTCTCTCGACCGGGCTTTCGTCAGGCTTTCGCCCGAGCAGCGAGCGATCGTCGTCCTTCGCTTCTGGCGTGACTTGCCCATGGAAGAGATCGCCGACAGGCTCGGGATCGCGACGGGAACGGCCAAGTCGCGCTTGCATCGTGCTCTCAAGTCGCTGCGCGACGCGATCGAGCCAGTGCAGGAGGCATCCGAATGACCAGCCGGCAGCCGGACGACGAGCGGGACATTCGCGATTGGCTATCGGACTCGGTGCCGCGCACCCTGCCGCCGGGCCTGCGGACATCGCTGGAACGCATCCTTTCCGAGCCACCAGCCGCCGCTTCGGCCGGCAAGTGGAGCCGGACGCGCCGCAGCGTGGCATCGACGCGGACGTTCATGCGCCTGGCCGCCGTTCTCGCCGTCCTGGGGATAGTCGGCGGCCTGGCACTGCTTCGCTCGAGTTCGCCGTATACGGCCAGCCCTTCCGCGACCGCGACCGCGACCGCGACCGCGACCGAGAGCCCCAATCCCAGCAACCCGTCCGTCGTCCCGAGTCCCACGGGGACTGCTCAGGCGACTCGCGTCGCCGGATCGAGCTGGACGCTGGTCGACCGTGCTCTGCCACTGCTGGTCCCCGGCGACGAATGGCTAACCCCGCCATGTCCGGTCTTCGCTCGGCCGGGTGGCGGGTTCGTGGCGTTCGTGTCCACGGCGCGACGCGAGGGCACCCTCAGCGGGAATGCCCTCAGCGCGCCCGCTCCCTCCGCGGCGGCCACGCCTGCGGGATCGGGCGAAACAGAAGTATTCACGTCGCCGGATGGGATGAGCTGGACGATGGTGTCCACGTTGCCGACCCCTGATGCCACGGTCGCGGACATGGTCGAAGCAGCCGGCGCCTTCGTCGCGGTGGGTTGGGCAGGTCTGGAACCGCCGCTGGGCGGTGCGGCAGAGATATGGACCTCGATGGATCTCCGGACGTGGTCTGCGGCTGACGTCTCACGACCGGAAGCCGCTCCGGCGCAGCACGTGGTCTATGGGCCGGCCGGCTTCCTGGTCTGGGGGGTGGGGAACTCGGAGGCTTTTCCGTACGACTTCTGGATCTCGAAGGATGGCTTGAACTGGCAACCGGTGACCCCCAGCGGCCTGCCGCAAGGTATGGCCTTGTTCATGGGCGGGATCGGTATCCTCCCCGGTGGATACACCATCTACGACTCGGCCACCGTCTGGCAGTCCGCGGACGCGGAGCACTGGGCTCGAGCGTGGGCCTACACAGGTCCTGGCGCCAGCCCGAAGCTGGAGGGCGACCCGTTCGTGGCGCTGGGACCGGCGTTCGCGGCTTCGTCCGGTGGATTCGTGTCTTTTGGCCGATCCGGGAACGTCTCCGGCGGCCCGATGCCCGGCCCCGAGCACATCCTGACGTGGGCCAGCGCCGATGGGATCCGGTGGTCGCCGGGAAAGACGAACTCCTTTGGAGTGAACCTGGCATTTGCGTCGGGCTCGGATGGCTTCGTAGCAGCGGGGGCTCAGCCCGCCGCCGACGACACCAGCGGAACTCCGTGGGGAAAGCTCGCCGCGTGGAGGACGTCCGACGGCCAGACCTGGACACCTGTCGCGGATCTGCCGACGGTGGGTTCAACCAATCCATCGGCGGCGGTGGAGGTGTTGGGCGTTGTCAGTGACGGCAGGCACATCGTGATCGTTTGCCTCGACGCAAGCGGCTCGACGCCCGCGACCGGCATGCTGCGAAGCGGCAATCTCAGGCTTGTGGTCGGCCCGTAATGGCAGATGGCGATACTGGCCAGCTCCCCAGAACATTCCGAACTCTTCGAACTCGCCGAGGAGACTCCTGACCGAATTCGAACACAGGGCCAGCCAACATAAAGGGCGTACCGGAGGGGCAGGTCGGCGCTATCTGCGCTGGCCATTTCTTGCCGCAACGACACCACGCGACAGCTCAGCTGCGGCGGCGACGATCCCCACGAGGGCGGCCGCAGCGAAGAGCCACAAGCCGACCGCCGGAGTGACCGCCCCTCCGGGATTCGGGATGATGTGCGCGGGTTCGCTGAATGTGTCGAGTGCGCCGATAGCCGCCAGAGCGAAGGCGACGAGGGCGACAATACCTGTCCATTTGGCGTGGAACCTGACTCGGAGCACGGCCACGAGCAAGCACAGATAGGGAGCGAACAGGGTGAGGAGCACGGCTCTGTCGACGAACCCGCTGTGCCACTGATCCCAACCCCAATCCATCGGTCCGGACGGGTAGTAGATATCTGGATTGGGCACGGCGTGGAACCACGGAAGGGCCGAGACCGTCGCCAGGAGGATGACGGCTGCCACTAACTCAGTCAGCACTGTGACAGGCGGAACCCGGAACCGTCGCCCTTCGGTTGATGAGATGCTCGAGGTTGGCGTCACGGCTGGATCACGCAGGTGCCAACGCACACGACCTCGAGGCCCCGGCCGCAACTGCCAGGGCTGACACAACCGTGAGACTCGAGGTCCATCGGCGATAACCCGCGCTCATTTGCCCCTCCCCGCCTTGGTCTTGACGCCCCCTTAGCGCCACGAAGGCACGGTAGCCTTCGATGGAGCGACCGTCAACACTCTGTTGACTGCGGCTTGCGGGCGTAGAGAAAGTTGTCAGAAGCTGCCCGATCTCGATGGGCTCGCGAGGCTTGACGTTTCCCTCACGACTCCGCCTTCCGCTCGTCTCGACGCCCTCTCCGGTGCTGCTGCCATTACCACCGGCCGTGGCCCGCGTAGGCCTTGACTCGCAGCCCCTTCGGCGACGAGGACAAGCTCTGACGTCCCCAGCGCACGCTCTGGAGCGTCGTCATTGAGTTCGGCCAGCCGCCCGTGATTTGGACGAGGGGTTGGAGGGCCGTGTGGGATTCGAACCCACGACCAGCCGATTAAAAGTCGGCGGCTCTGCCACTGAGCTAACGGCCCTCGGCGCGAACGATATCGAGAACGAGGTGCAGCGGCGATAGTAGCGCCCGGCAGGCATGCCGGGGCCGGGAAGGCCGCCCGAGGCCCAGGGAGGCGCACGGAGGCGCACGGAGGCGCAAGCACGCCCTTGCCCGCCGACTCGGATTGAGCTGCGCTTCTGCCTACTTGAGGTCCTTGACTGCCGCCAGTAGCTGGGCGTCGCCGGACGCGTTCAGTTGAGCCGTCGTCATCGAGGCGAGGGCTGAAGGATCGAGCGGGGCGACGCCCGCCGCGAGCGCGACCTGCTGGTCGGGCGTGATGCCCTTGCCGAAGATCCTGGTCCCGTTGGGAGTCAGCCAGTAGGCAGTCCCGAGCAGGATCGCCGAACCGTCGGGCAGCTTGAACGTCTGCAGGACCGTGCCGGTTCCGAACGTGGATTCGCCCACGAGCTTCGCCCGCTTGGAGTCCTGAAGCGCCCCGGCCACGATCTCGGAGGCGCTGGCGGAGTTGTGATCGACCAGGACGACGAGCGGCAGGCTGGTGTGCGCAACCGAGGTGTTGACGTCGTTGGAGGTTCGTTGCCCGCTGGAGTTCTCCGTGATGTAGACGGTGCCGGTGGAGATGAACTGGCTGGCCACGTTCACCGCCTCGGTCGCGTAGCCGCCCGGGTTGCCTCGGAGGTCCAGGACGATGCCGGTCGCCCCGCTTGCGGTTGCCGACTGGATCGCCGTCGCCAGCTGGTCGCTCGCGCCGTTGGAGAACTCGAGCAGGGCGATGTCCGCGATGTGCGTGCCCGGAACCATGCCCCACGAAACCAGCGGAACCGAGACGACGGCCCGGGTCATCGTGATCTGTAGAGGCGTCGCCACGCCGGGACGGACCACAGTGATGGTCACCTTCGTGCCGGAGGTCCCGCGGATCTTGGCCGCGAACTCATCGAAGCTCAGGCCGGCGACGGAGACCCCGTCGACGGCGGTGACCTGGTCACCCGACTTGACGCCGGCACCCGCGGCCGGCGATCCGGGCAGGACCTTGGTGATGTCGAACTGGCCGTTATCGGTCGAGAGCAGGACGCCGATGCCGGCGACGTTGCCGCTCAGCTCGGATTGAGTCGCGGCGTACTCAGACGGGGTCAGGAAGACCGAATGACCTGTGTCGCCCAGGGCTTCCACCATGCCCCGGATGGAGCCGTAGAGCAGCTGCTGGTCGGTGACGGAAGAACTGCCGACGAAGTTCTGGCGGACGATCTGGAGGGCCTTCTCGTACAACGCGAAGTCGGGGAGCGGCTGGTTGGCGGATGTGGTGGCCGTCGGGGCGGCAATCGTGGTGGCCGGGCCAAAGGCGAGTCGATCGGTCGCCATTCCGGCCGAGAAGGAGATCAAACACGCAGCGATGACACTCAGGACCATGGGCAGTCGGGACTTGCGAGCGGCGGAGATGCTCGAGTCCACCGGAGCGGGCATCGGGGCCCACGATCGGCCGGGTTGCCACGGTTGGGGCTGGCCGGCGGGCGGCCACGAGCCGGGCTGGGCGGGAGCCGGAGGCCAGGCCGGCGGATTCTGCGGAGCCGGGTTCCAACCCTGACTCTGCGTCCAGCCCGGCGCCTGGTTCGGGGCGGGCGGCCAGTATTGATGCGGCTGCGGCGGCGCCCACGGCCCGAGGGACGGCGGGCCCCAGGGCTGCTGTGCGTTCGGCGCGGACGGCTGCGGCGCGGACGTCTCCGGCGCGGACGGCTGCGGCGCGGACGGCTCAGGCGCGGACCTCTCCGGCTCGAATAGCGGCGAACCGGACGGTTGCGGGCCAGACGGCTGAGATGCCGCGGCTGCGTCCTCGGGCGTCGATTCGCGTTCGATCGGCCCGGAGTCCGTGGCCGCCGGTGTAGCGTCGGCCGGTTCGGTCGATTCCGGCCCGCTCGCGAAATCACTCGGCCGCCAGCCGGGCGTCTCTGCGGGCCCCGTCCATTGCCGCTGCGTCTTCTTTTCGTCGTCCATCCATGCGCCTCCAGTGTCGCTGCACGCACATCATCGCCCAGATCAGCTTCAGGAAAGCTGAAGGGGCGCATGGCACCCTCGCCGTGCCGCATGGCGAAGCCACCAAGCCGGTGCCGGCAGGCGACGCTTCCTGCAGCCGGCCGCCGGAGCACACGACGGAATCGGTCCCCTCGCGTATATTCGGGCCGTCCGCGAATCGGAGGGATTGCGGCGTTTCGGAGGCCAAGGATGGCTGGAGCCCTGCGGCCCACGGTCCTGATCCTGGGTGGATTCCTGACCGCGCCACCGCTGTACCGGCCGCTTGCCAGGCGCTTGACCGACCGTGGCGCCGCGGGCGTAGTGATCGCCGAGGTCTGGACGCCGGACTGGCTGCTGGCCCTGACTCGCGGCACCGGCCCCATCGCGACCCGCTCCGGCCAGGCGCTCCGCTCCGCGATCGAGGTGTCGCGCGAGGTCTCGTCGGGCGCTCCGATCCTCATCGTCGGCCACTCGGCGGGCGGGTTCATGGGCCGGCTGCTGACCGCGCCGGAGCCGTATCCGGGCCGCCGGTTCGGCGCCGCGGCTCGCATCGGCGCCATCGTGACGCTGGGTACGCCGCACCGCCTGGCCGCCGGGCGGGGGATCGGTCGGCGCCTCAACGAGGTTGCCGCGTCGGTGGCCGAGATGGCCGTTCCCGGGTGCTACTGGGCCCCGCAGATCGGCTATGTCAGCGTGGCCTCTCGCGCTGTCGTCGCCGATCCTCATGGCGGCGGCCGCGAGCGGATCGCGGAGCTCATGTACCGCTCGATCATCGGCCGGGCGTACGCGCCCGGGACTGAGGGCGATGGTCTGGTGCCCGTGGCCGCGACCCGTCTCGAGGGAGCGCGCGAGGTCCTGCTCGACTCGCACATCCACGGCCCCTCCGCGGGCAAGCCCTGGTACGGCTCCGACGATGCTGTGGACTCCTGGTGGCCCGCTGCCATCGAAGCTTGGCAATCAGCCCTCGACTTCCGCGCCGGCCTCCAGCTCGCCGCGAGTGAAGCCGGGGCCGACGGGGAGCGTTCGCCCACGCCGGCCGATCGTAGCGTTTGACGCTTGGGGGCGCCGTCGCTACAGTTCCGAGCGCGGGGTGGAGCAGCGGCAGCTCGTCGGGCTCATAACCCGAAGGTCGGCGGTTCGAATCCGTCCCCCGCAACCAAACCGATTTCTGGAACCCGGCCTCAGGGCCGGGTTTCGTGATTCTCGACGGCCGCCGGGCCGTCAGCGGCTCGAGACCTAATGCCCGGAGCTGGCCCAGGAGCCCGGACGCGATGAGTCAACGGATATCAGCGCGATGAACGTCCCGTCGGTCGATTCAAGGGCAAGCATTCCACCGTCGGGCGACCACCAGCCCGGCTGCAGGTACGTTTCCGAGGCCTGGGCCGCCGCCGAGTACGGTTCAGCCGCGAGGCCGGCGGACGATAGATCGAGCAACTGGAACCCGTTGACCGCGACGATCGCTCGGGCGGAGCCGGTCAGGTCGCCGGCCAGCGCAAGACCTGTCGGCGAGCTGGCCTTCCAAACGGCGTAGGTCGCGGCCGAGACGTCCACCGGATCGAGGTCGACGAACTGGATCCGCGATCCGAACGCGACGAAGATGCTCTCCTGGTCCAGCCAGCCCAGGAATCGAGCTCCCGGGATCGTCTCAGGCTCGCCCGTGTCGAGGTCGCCGACCTCCAGGTCCGGCCCCGACTGGGCGGCGACGCTTGCGCCATCCGGCGAGAAGGCGATCTCGCCCTGCACGTTGTCGAGCGTCACGGCAACGCGTCCGGAGGCGAAGTCCACAACCTGGACCTGCCCTTCCCGGCTCGTCGCCGGTGTCGATGCGTCGCATGTCTCATGTCCGAGAAGAACGTAACGGCCGTCGGGCGACCAGCCGAGCGGGGTCACGTTCTCATTGGCCTTGACGTATTCCCCGTCCCGATACCAGTTGACGACGGGATCGCCGCAGCCGGTCGGTTGAGCCACGACGATCGCCGCCGAGCCATGCCCGTTGGCCAGGACCGCGCTTCCAGCGGGTGAGGCGCCGGGCTGGGAATGAGAGATGTCGACGACCGAACCGTCGACTCCGACCAGCCTGCTCGCGTCGAGCCAGCCCTCGACCGGCGCGAAGTCTGAGACGAGCTTCCCGAACCGGTCGTAGACGCGCGAGCCGGCCGCGTCCGAGACGAGCAGGTGGCGCCCGTCTGGAGCCCAGGAGAAGGTCGCGCCGGGACCGACATTCAGGCGCGCGACGAGCCCGGTGTCAGAAGGTGTCGGCAATCCCGTGCCGGTAGCCAGCGGCCCCGGGCTACCGGCTGCCCCGGCACCATTCCGGAAATACAGGGTTCCAGCCGCGATCGCCAGAAGCACCACGAGCGCCACCGCGCCGGCCGCAAGACGATTCCGCGCGGGCCGCGGCGCCGGTCGGGGCGTCGACAGGGTCCGGGTGCCACGTTCCACGCCGGAACCCTGGCCTCCTTGGTCATCCACGGGACAAGTCTGCGTGCCGGCCCCGCGGCACTTCGTCGAGTCGCGCGCCGCGCGGCGATGTTCCGCCAGCCGACCCGAAACGGTCCGCCGCCTCCCCGACGAGGTAGTCGAACCGGGCGAGCGAGCAGGACGGCACCGGGAGATCGGCCGGCGAAGGACCTTGGACCCGGCAAGGCGGGCCGTTCATCCCTATTTGGTTCGCTTGCTTTACGTCTTACTGTGCGCGTGAGCAATTCTGAGTTGGCAACTCGGGTATCGAACGCCGCGGGCGGAAACGCCGTCGAGACTCTCGTGAGCGCGCCTTCCGGCGTCGCGCTCCGGGTGTCCGCGGTCGAGGCCGGCTCGGCGGCGTCGTTGCTGTCCGAGGGCATCGGCCCCGGCGTCGAGGTCTCCGTCGAACGCAAGCTCGCGCTCGGCGGACCCGTGATCGTTCGTCTCGGCGGAGCGCGCCTGGCGCTGGCGCGAAGCATCGCCGCGACGGTCCAGGTCGAGGGTGTGGACAATGCCCACGGGCCGGCACCCGGCTGATGAGACACTTCAAGTCGAGCGCGTCCCACTGCCAACCGGGCGCCTCGCATCGCCCCGCGGATGTCGGCCTGCCGGTCATAGCGCTGGTCGGCCGCCCGAACGTCGGCAAATCGACCCTGTTCGGCTTCGCCAGCGGCACATATGCCGAGACCGTCAACGCACCCGGGACGACCGTCGGGGCCGAGCCGCGCCTGGTCAGGGTCGGGGACAGCCGGGCCTATCTGGTCGACCTGCCCGGAACGCTCTCGCTCGACGACCGGCCGACGGGCGACGAGCCTTTCTGGCGCCAGCTCCTCGAAATCCACCCCGACGCGATACTCGTCGTCGGAGACGCGAGCGACCTGCGGCGGCACCTGCCCATCGCCCTTGCCTGTCGCGACCTCGGGCTGCCTGTCGTGTTTGCCGCCAACCTTTCCGACGAAGCCGAGGCGCGCGGCATCGAGGTCGATACCGGCCGTCTGTCCCAGCTGCTCGTCATGCCCGTCCACCTCACGACCGGTCTAACGGGACGCGGTGTCGTGGCCGCCCTCCGCGACGCCGTCGCGCTCGCGCTCAAGCACCGCGCCTTCCTCGCCGGGGCGGCGCCGCGTGGCACGGCCCCGGCCCGCGTATACGGTCCCGCTGCGGAATTGCAGATAGAGAAGCTGACGCGCTCGATGGCGAGCGCCCATTCCCTCGGCGCCGCCGCGCTGGACCTCTCGGGCCAGGGCCTGGGGATACTCGTCGACGATCGCGCCGTTTCCGCGAGGGGCGCGGCCACTCTCCAGCTCGGCGAAGCCCTCGAGGCGGTCCGCTGGCGCATCGCCGACGAGTGGGCGCAACAGGTGGAGCGGCGCCGCGAAGTGCCGTTGCGGCTCGCCGACAGGGTCGGCATCTGGAGCACGTCGCCGTGGCCCGGCCTGCCCATCTTCGCCGGCGTCAGCGCGATCGTCTTCGGGCTGATGATGTGGATCGGCGGGACCATGTCGGTGGCTCTGACCGGCGCCTGGAATGCCACCGCCTCGCCCGTACTCACGACGGCGATCCACGCCGCCGTCCCGCAGCCGGTGATCGCGGCCGGGCTTCTCTGGGGCCTCGACGGCGGCATACTCGCGCTCCTGTCCGTCGGCATCCCGTACATCCTCACGTTCTACGTTCTTCTGGCCGCGCTCGAGGACTCGGGCTATCTGACCAGCGCCGCGGTTCTGACAGACCGCCTCTTCAATACGATGGGTCTCTCGGGCCGCGTGGCCATTCCGCTGCTGGCGGCGAGCGGTTGCAACGTGCCGGCGATCTACGGCACGCGAGTCCTGCCGACCCGGCGCGAGCGGGTTCTTGGCGCTTTCCTCGTGACGATGACGCCGTGCTCGGCGCGCTCGGCCGGGGTGGGCGCGGCGGTGGCGCCCTTCGCCGGGCCGCTCGCCGCGCTGGGCGCGTTCGGGCTGATCGCCGCGATCACGTTCGCCTCCGGCCTCGCCGCCAACGCGATCGTGCCCGGCCGCCAGCCGGCCCTGGTGCTCGAGCTCGCCCCGATCCGCCGGCCGATCGCGCACCTGGTGGTTCGCAAGGCCTGGCGGCGCTTCTCGGATTTCGTTCGAACCGCCGCGCCGATCATGATCGTCGGGTCGTGCGCCCTGGGCCTTCTCTACGAGAGCGGCTGGATCTGGGGCGCTACCGCGGTGCTCGACCCCGTCGTCAAGGGCTGGCTCGGGCTGCCCTCGGTCGCGGGCCTGGCACTCGTCTTCGCGTTCCTGCGCAAGGAGCTGGCTCTCCAGCTGCTCGTGGCCCTGGCGGTGATCCAGCTCGGTGCCGGAGCGGCGAGCCTCGGCTCGATCATGTCGCCGGCCCAGCTGTTCGTCTACGCGATCGTGACGTCCGTCTCGATCCCGTGCGTCGCCACGCTTTCCGCGCTGCGCGGAGAGTTCGGCTGGCGGACGACGCTGGCGATCTGCGCATCCACGCTCGGCATCGCCCTCGCCGCGGGCGGCCTCCTCGCCAGGCTGCTCGGCGTCGTCTGACGGCCATCGAGACGACGGGCAGGGGCCGGGGCGGCGCGCGAAGGGCCCGACTCTGGGCACTGTTCCGGCCGACTCCCGGACGCTACCATCGCGACACGTCCCGGCTGGAGGCAAGGGCAGGTGGGCAGGCTCGCTTTCTCGTCCCGGCGCCGGCGGTCGTTCGTCCGCGCCGTCGTTGTCGTCGTGGCCGCGTCGGCCATCGCGTGCTCGTCACCGGCCGCGACGCCGAGCAATTCGGGCCGGGTCGATGCCTCGGGTGTCGTCTGGCTCTGCCGTCCGGGCCTCGCCGACAACCCCTGCGCCGCCGACCTGACCGCCACGGCGGTCGGTCTGGGCGGCTCGAAGTCCATCCAAACGCCCCCACCGGCGGCCGACCCGCCGATCGACTGCTTCTACGTCTATCCCACGGTCAGCACGCAGCCGACCATGAACGCCAACCTGGCCATCGATCCGGCGATCAGCCGGGCCGCCCGAGCCCAGGCCGCGCCGTTTTCGCCGGTCTGCCGCGTGTACGCACCGATGTACCGGCAGCTGACGCATGCGGCCGTCAACGATCTCTGGAAGGTGACCCCGGACCAGGCGAAAACGGCGTACGGCGATATCGTCGCGGCCTTCGAGGACTATCTCGCCAACTACAACCAATCGCGCGGCTTCGTCCTCATCGGCCACTCGCAGGGTGCCTGGGTTCTGGACGCGCTGATCGCCAACGAGATCGACCAGAAGCCGGCTCGCCGGGCCCTGCTCGTCTCCGCGATCCTGGTCGGCGGCAACGTCGCCGGGCCCGCGACCGGTGCCGACGGCGGCGACTACGCGAACATCCCGGCCTGCACCTCGCCCGGCCAGATCGGCTGCGTCGTGGCCTATTCCACCTTCACCGAGGAGCCGCCGTCGGACTCGTGGTTCGGGCGGATCGTGAATCGCTACAACCCGTTCATCGATCGCACGAATACGTCCGGAAAGCAGGTCATCTGCGTCAATCCGGCCAACGTCGGCGGCGGAACGGGCGTGCTCGAGCCGCACATCCTGACCGAGGAGCTGATGTTCCAGGGCATCACGAGCCAGTCGGGGATCACCACGCCCTGGGTCACCTATCCGCAGGAATACGCGGCCCATTGCGAATCGTCCGAGGGCGCGGTCTGGCTGCAGGTGGACGTTCTCTCGGGCGCGAACGAGACCCGGCCGGTCATCCCGGAAGCCAACGGCCTGGCCTACGGACTCCATAACGTGGACATCGCCATCGCACTCGGGAATCTCGTGGAGCTGGTGCGGCTGCAGGGAGCCGGTTTCCAGAGCTAGGAACGTCGCGGCGGGCTACCGGGATCGAGGTCGCGGCAGGTCAGTGGTCGCGGCAGGTCAGCGCCGTTTCTTGGCGTGGCATTCGACGCAGTCCTGGGCCCAGGGCAGCGCTTCGAGGCGTTCCGGCGCGATCGGTTTGCCGCAGGTCTGGCACAGGCCGAAGGTTCCCGCCTCTATGCGACGGATCGCGCTCTCGATCTGAGTGAGATGGAGCTCCTCGCGCTCGCGGAGCTGCTGGCCGCGCTGGCTCTCCGATACCTCGGACGCCGCCGCCGTCTGAGCGCCGTGGGCCACGTGAGGGTGATAGACCTCTTCCGACAGCTCCAAACGGATTCGCTCACGCTCGGCTTCGAGCGTGTGACGAGCCTGATCGACGAGAGTGGGGTCCATGGGCGCCATCCTACCCCGCCCATGAGCGCAGCGCGAGGCAATCCACGCACCCGGTGGGGTGGATTGCTAACGAAAGCGTCGGACCACCGGGGCGGCCGGAACGCGGAGGCGGCCCGATCCGTGCGCCGGCAACGCCTTGTGCCCTCGCGCGCGTCCCCTTGCGCGCGTCCCTCGCCTTCTCGGCCTACACTCGCCCCGACCGGGCAAGACCGGCGACGCACTGGACCGGAGCTGGCCGGTCCGAAGGAGCAGCATGGCCTACGCGAAGGATCCCGTCTGCGGCATGGAGGTCGACACCTCCTCGGACCTCAAGTTCGAATACGAAGGCGAGACCTACTACTTCTGCAGCCGCGGCTGCCGGCTCGACTTCGAGGAAGACCCGGAGAAGTACCTCGATCCCGAGTACGAACCCAAGATGTAGGTCGGGATCGGACGCGGTCCGCCCGACTTGTCTCCGGGAAGCCGAGCGCTCGGCGGCTCGGCCGGAGGGGTCTCCTCGTGGCGAGCCTCGTGGTAACCTGCGGGCGAACATTCGATGCCACGGGCCTCGCGCCCGACACAACTTTGATCCAGGAGTAGCCCGATGGCCTATATCATCGCCGAGCCCTGCATCGACACGATGGACCAGGCGTGTGTGTCCGTCTGCCCGGTCGATTGCATTCACTTCGACGAGGGGACCGACCGCACGCTTTTCATCGATCCCAATGAATGCATCGATTGCGGCGCCTGCGAGCCGGAGTGCCCGGTGAACGCAATCTTCGCGGAGGACAGCCTCCCGGCGGAGTGGGCCAACTTCGTCGAGATCAACGCCCTCTGGTTCACCGACAAGGCCGCGGCGCGAGCCCTTGTCGAGGCAGCCAAGCCCGCCTGAACCGTCATCAGCTCGGAGCGCCCGGTCAGCCGACCTGGCGCTTTTGATTCCGGGTCCGGCGCGGGTCCGGCGCGGGTTCGGCGAGGGTGCGGCCCCCGGTGCCTCGCCCGTGGCCGCGATGTGGACAACGCACAGCCAGATGACTGGCAGATGATTCGCGGTGGCTAGACTTCCACGATGCGAATTCTCTCGTTGCTGCCATCGGCCACGGAAACCATCTATGCCCTCGGTCTCGAGGAGGAGCTCGTGGGCATCGGGGCCGCTTCGGACTACCCGCCGGAAGTCCATGCGGTTCCGGTCATGACCGCGCCCCGGAAACGGGCGAGCGCAGGCGCGGGACCGAGCGCGGGAGGGAGCGCTCCGGCAATGGCCGCATCTCCATCCTCGGACGACGAGCTCGAGACGGGCGAGCTTGACATCGCCGGCATCAAGGCCGCGGAGCCGGACGTCATCTTCATCGGTCGGGCCACCTCGGAGACCAAGCTTCGCGACGAGCTGGCCCACCTGGATCCCGCTCCTCAGATCGTCAGCCTGGATCCGTCGAGCATCGAGGGCATCTTCCACGCGATCTCCACCGTCGGATCCATGACCGAGACGGAGGACGACGCGATAGACCTGATCGAGGAGCTTCGCGAGGACATCGCCGGGATCGAACAACAGGTTCTGGTGCGTCAGGATCAGGGGCTGCGGCCCAAGCGAGTCGTGGTTCTCCAGGGCCTCGAGCCGCTGCTCGCGAGCGGGCGCTGGATCCCGGAGCAGGTTAGGAGGTCGGGCGGCTGGGATCTGCTCGGCCGTGAGACGGAGGAAGCATCTCCCACCACCTGGGAGGCGATCCGGGACGTGGATCCGGAGATGCTGATCTTCGCTCCGGTGGGCCTCAGCCTTCTCCAGACTCAGGCTGTCTGGCGCAAGATGGAGCGGCCGGAGTTCTGGGAGGACATCGACGCCGTCCGGCGCGGCCAGGTCTTCTGCGTGGAGCCGGTGTATCTCAATCGGCCCGGTCCGCGGGTCGTGGACGGCCTGGGGATGCTTGCCGAGATATTCGACCCCGACGCCTTCATCGACACTTCGCCGCCCAACAGCTGGACGCCGCTGGTCGAGGATTAGGGGGCTATCGGGAGTCTCTGCGAATCCCCGCAGCCAGGGGGCTAATTTCAGGATTGGTTCAGCCGGCCGGGCGAGTATTCACGACAGCTCCTCCCTCCTCCCCAAGGGCAAGACGAGAACAAACGGCCGGTCGCTTCCCTCCCTCAGCGACCGGCTCTCGTCTGTCTGGAGCAGAAAATCCCCGCCTCACAGCGCCGATCACCCGCGCAGCCCTCGCAATTGACGCGGAACCGCCATTCCCGGCCCTCAATCCCGCCCTATACTCGCCCGCATGTCGCCGCTCTCGAACCGGACTGTCGCAACAATCGGCTCGGGCGTCATGGCCGAGTCCATCATCGCGGGGCTGCTCCGCGGCAAGCTCGTGGGCCCCAGGCAGATCGTCGGCAGCGAGCCACGCCTGGAACGCCGCGACGAGCTGGCTCGCCTGTACGGCGTCCGGATGACCGCCTCTAACGTCGAGGCCGCGTCGCAGGCGGACGTGATCCTGCTGTCGGTCAAGCCACAGACCCTGACCAAGGTCGGGCACGAGCTGGGCGGCCAGCTGCGCCCGAGCCAGCTCGTGGTCTCGATCGTCGCCGGCGCCACCTGCCGGGTACTGACCGGCCTCCTCGACCATCAAGAAGTCGTCCGGGCGATGCCGAACACGCCGGCCCAGATCGGTCGCGGCATGACCGTCTGGTACGCCACGCCGCAGGTGACCGATGAGCAGCGCGATCAGGCCCGCGTCCTGATGCACGCCCTCGGCGGCGAGCTCCAGGTGGACGACGAACGCTTCGTCGAGATGGCCACCGCCGTCAGCGGCACCGGGCCCGCCTACGTCTTCCTGGTCATGGAGGCGCTGATCGACGCCGCGGTTCATCTGGGCTTCCCCCGCCACGTCGCCCACGACCTGGTGATCGAGACGCTCGAAGGCAGCACGGCCTTCGCCAAGGCGACCGCGCAGCATCCTGCCGTGCTCCGCAACATGGTCACTTCCCCCGGGGGCACGAGCGCCGCGGCAATCCACGAGCTCGAGTCGGGACGGCTGCGGACGGTTCTCTCCGAGGCGGTCTGGGCCTCGTACCGGCGGACGATCGAGCTCGGGCAGGATCTGGAGAAGGGCCTCGGTCTCGATGAGGGCCAGGCGGTCGGCAGCGCCGCCGGGGACGCTCGCTCGGCCGGATCCGCCAACGACCGACCGGCCGCCGGGCGTTCCACGAACGGGCGCTCCCGCGGTGGGCGAGCCGGCGAGGGCGCCGCGGCGACCGGACGTGCGGCCGGGTCTGGCCAGGGGGATAGCGCGAAGCCGAAGCCGCCGGTCTCGCGGGGCGGTCGCTGAAGTGGCGACGTCCTCGGGCGCGCCCGCGCCGCGCGGCCTGCTGGCCATCTTCGCCCATCCCGACGACGAGAGCTACGGCGCCGGCGGCGTCATGGCGATGGCCGCCGGAGCGGGCAATCCGGTCTGGGTCCTGTGCGCGACCAACGGCGACCAGGGCGGCCGTCCCGGCGAGGTGAACGTCGACCACTCGCTCGATCCGGAGATCCGGCGCAGGGAGCTCGCGTGCGCATGCGAGGCGCTCGGTGTCGCCGAACCTATCTTCCTGGGCTACCGCGACTCCGGAATGGAGGGCTGGGGCGCACCCGAGGGCTCGCTGAGCCTCGCGCCGGTGGGCGAGGCCGTGGATCGGGTCGCGGAGGTCATTCGCCGCCTCCGACCGGCGGTCATCGTCACCTTCGACCCGGGCGGCGTGTACGGCCACCCGGACCACGTCGCCTGCTCGACCATCGCCACTGCGGCGTACTACAGAACCGCGGCCGAGCCGGGCGGCCCCGTGGCGCTGTACCACCAGGCCCTGCCCAAGTCCGCGATCAAGGCGATGCGCGAAGCGATGGAGCAGGAGCGCGGCAGCCAGGCCGATGCCGCGCCGCCGAGCGAGGACGACATCCGCCAGCAGGAGGCGTTCGAGAGGCTGGCGCGTCCAGACGAGGAGATCACGACCCGGGTCGCGATCGGTCCGATTCTCGAGCGCAAGGTCGCCGCGCTGGCCTGCCATGACAGCCAGATGCGCGGCCGCCGCTGGGACGATCCCGAGACACGCGCGCAGCTCGAGCGGATGTTCGGCTGGGAAACGTTCGTTCGGGTGGATCCGCCTCTCCCGCCCGGACAAACCGAGGACCGGTTCACCGCCCTGGCATGGCCCAGCCTGTGAGCGACCGCCGAGTGGGGGCGCGTGAAGGGGAGGTGCCTCTGACCGTGCGCCGCGCCGTCGCCGAGGCGCCCCGAACCGCGGAGAACGGCCACGTCCGTCGCTCCCACGGCCTCACCGTGGAGCAGGCCGCGGCCGTCGAGCCGCCCAGGGAGTTCCGGCTCTCGCCCGACGGAAGGCGAGTCGCCTATACGGCGGAAGCTGCCGGTGCCCGGCAAATCTTCATCCTCCCTCTGCGGGGCGGCTACCCCGAGCAGGTGACCGCGTCCGACAAATCGGCTTCGGATCCTCAGTGGTCTCCGGACGGCCGCCGCATAGCCTTCGTCTCCGAAGACGCCATCTGGATGGTCGACGTCGAGGGATCCCACCAGTCGCTCGTGACGCAGCACCCCGCCGGCAACCGCTCTCCCCGCTGGTGCGCGGACGGACACCAGATCGCGTTCATCTCGCGGCGGCGGGGCTGGGACCAGCTCTGGCTCGTCGAAGCGCCGGTGCCGCGGCGGGGCCGGCCGGCCACCCGGCCTCGATCGCCCGAACCGGTGCCGCTGACCGCAACGGGGATCGACATCGATGAGTTCGTCTGGGCGCCGGACGGACGCAGCATCGCGGTCACGTCTCAGCGGAGCCCGGATCTGCTGACCTCGCAGGTCCACGTCGTGGACGTGGCCGGCGGTCGCGAACACAAGATCGCGGGCGAGACGGCCTGGGAGACGGGGCCGCGCTGGCTCCCCGACGCCTCGGGCCTGCTCCTCGTCTCGGACGAAGACGGCTGGTTCCAGGTCGCGCGCGTTTCCGCGGACGGCACGACGCGCACCGTCCTGACCGGCGGCCATGCGGACCACGGCGAGCCGAGCGGCAGCTGGGGCTATGCGCCTCTGCCTTCGCCGGACGGCAAGCACTTCACCTTCATGGCCACGCACGACGGCGTGGTGGATTTGATGTACGCGAATCTGCCCGACGACTCGTCGCTCGCGAGTCGAGACGGGGCGGGTCGAGACGGGGCGGGTCGCCGGCCTCGCCAGGCCGCCGCCGCAGCCGCGGGTTCCGGCGTGGCGGCACTGGTCCCGGGTGCCGTTCCAGTCGTCGCCCCCGAGGACGGTCGCACCCCCGGCGTCGCGCTCAATCCATTCGCTGGCGTGTGGATGTCGATCGGCTGGCTGCCCGATTCGTCTGCGGTGCTGGCGATCGGCCGGAGCGAGCGTTCCCCCGACGCCCTCTGGATCCTTCCCGTGCCGGGGACTTCTGGCGACGCCGCCCGCCCCAGACAGCTCACTCACTCGCTGCCGGCGCTCGTCGACTCGGACCGTTTCGCGACCGGGACCCGCGTCGCCTTCACGGCTCGCGACGGTTTGCGCATCGAGGCGACGCTGTATCTCCCGGCCGGCGCCGCCGACGAGGCCGGCCGCGTCCCCTGCGTCGTCCAGTCCCACGGCGGGCCCACGCACCAGTCCCTGCGCGACTGGTTCCCCTTCCGCCAGCTCGTCGTCGATGCGGGCATGGCGTTCCTGGCGGTCGACTTCCGCGGATCCACGGGCTACGGCCGCGAGTTCCGCTGGGCAAACCGGGGTGAGTGGGGTCACGCCGACGCCTTCGACATCATCGACGCGGCCAGATGGGCGGCCGCTCAGCCGTGGTGCGACGGCCGCTTCGCGCACTACGGGGCCTCTTACGGCGGCTACCTGACTCTCTGCGTCCTGACGGAAGAGCCGTCGATGTGGCGGGCCGGCATCGACCTCTACGGCGACTCGGACATCGCCGAAAGCTACCGGCACGGCGACCGCGTCGGACGGATAGACCTGGAGCGGATGATGGGCCGCCCGGACGATCCCTCGACCTCCGAAGCCTACCGACGTGGCTCGCCGCTCTTCCGAGCGGAGCGGATCGAGGCGCCGCTGCTGATCCTCCACGGCCGCAAGGACAAGCGGGTGGTTCCGCTCATGACGGAGAAAATCGTCGAAGCCCTCGAGATCGAGGGCAAGCACTACCAGCTGCACTGGTACGACGAAGAGCAGCACGGCTGGCAGCGCCGCGAGAACCGCCGCGACGCCTGGAAGCGTTGCCTCGATTTCCTGCGCCGCCATGTCCTGGAGCAATCTGACGAGGAATAGCCCGGACACAAGGGAGGGAGCGGGGCAATGGGCAACGACAAGACGGGGAGCCCGAAGCTCGCCGAGTCGGTCGCGATGGATCAGTTCATCGACTCGCTGGATCTCCTGGACGAGCCCACATTGATGGTCATGGTCGCCGCCTGGGGCGCGATCTCCCATCGAGACCACGAGGCCGCGTGGGCGGAGGTCCGCCGGGTGGCCGACCGCGAAGGTCTCCAGGGGGAAGTCCAGGAGGTCCGAGAGCGGGCGGTTCGGTGGTCCTACCGCGGTTCCAACATCCCGGCGATGCCGTACTCGCTCCAATCCGAGGACCAGTGGGTAGGGCTCCGCCGAGAAGCGGCCCCGGCGCTCGTGGATGCCGCGCTCGGGCTCGCGCTCGGCGACCGGCTGGACGAGTCCACCTCCGGGGTCCTGCTCGGTCCCTGGATCAGTGCCACCGGAAGGCCCGGCTGAGTCGCCGCCCACTGAGTCGCCGCCCGCTGACTCGCCCCCGCCGACTCCGCCGCCCGGCCGGGCCGCAAGCCCCCGGCGCGGGCCGCCTGGCTGGACCGCCGGCCGCTCTCCGACTCGAATCGGCGGCTCGATGTAGGCTCAGGCCGTGTCCGACCTGCGCGTGGAATTGCTGGCCATCGAGGACTGTCCGCACCTCGAGCGAGCCCGCCTCGACCTGCAGAGCGTGCTCCGCACCAGCATCATCGAGGTCCCGATACAACTCGTCTTCGTCTCGAGCCAGGACGAGGCGGAGTTCCTCGAGTTCCCGGGCTCGCCGACGATCCGGGTGAACGGGGAGGACGTCGTTCCGCAGCCGGAGCTGCCCTTCGCCGTCGGATGCCGCATATACCGGGGCGAGAACGGCGAGATGCTCGGCTCGCCTCCGGTCTCGGCCATCAAGCGCGCCGTGGACGCTCATCGTCGCGGCCGGCTCGAGGAGTTCCGTCGGGAAGAGGCGGCCAATGTCGCCCGATTCGCCCGCGAAGCGGACGCCGCCGAAGCCGGGGAATCGGATACGGGAGACGCGGAGGATTGAACGGGATGGGTATCGCCGAGACGGTGCGAGTCCTGCCTCATCGAACGATGAGGTCGTTCCTCATATCGCTGTCCCGAAGACGATCGCTGGCCCGGATCGCGATGGGAACTCCTGTGACCCGGACCGTCGTCGCCCGGTTCGTGGCGGGGGAGACTCTCGGGGAAGCACTGCCCGCCCTGGCGGAACTCAAGCGCGCCGGGCTGCGGACCACCGTCGACGTCCTGGGCGAATCAGTCACCTCGTCGGACCAGGCTGCGGCGGCCACTCAGAGCTACCTCGCCACGCTGGCCGCGCTGTCCGGCGCGGGCCTCGACGTCAACGTCAGCGTCAAACTGACCGCCCTCGGTCTCGAGATCGGGCGGAACCTGTGCCGGGACAATGTGACTCGCATCGTCGAGTCGGCCGAATCGATGGGCGGTTTCGTCCGCTTCGACATGGAAGATCACACCAAGACGGAGGCCACCCTCGACATCTGGCGGGATGTCCACGCCACCCATCCCAACGTCGGCCTGGTCATCCAGTCAGCTCTGCGGCGAAGCAGTGCGGATGTGGACCGGATCATCGCCGCGGGCGGGCGGGTGCGGCTGTGCAAGGGCGCGTATGACGAGCCGCCGACCGTTGCCTACCGGACCAAGCGGGCCGTGGACGCCAACTACGTGAGGCTCATGGATCGCCTGCTGCGGGCGGACGTGTATCCCGCTCTCGCTACCCATGACCCGCGGATCATCTCGCGGGCGATCGAGACGGCCGAGATCATGGGGCTGCCGCGCGATCGTTTCGAGTTCCAGATGCTCTACGGCGTCCGGCGCGATCTGCAGCGGATGCTCGTCGACCGCGGCTACACGGTCCGCATCTACGTCCCGTACGGGCGAGAGTGGTATCCGTACTTCATGCGCCGCCTCGCCGAGCGGCCCGCCAACGTGGGGTTCATGCTCCGGGCCGTGGTCAAGGAAGAAGGCCGGCGCCTCCGCGGCAAGTAGGCGCACCGTCGACTGTGCGGCCGGTGTCGTCGGCGCGTGCCTGCCGACCCGACCACCGCTGCCCGCGAGTCGCTACTCCACCGGCTGCCGGATGACCGTCTTTAGCTTGGCCGGATCGGACTGGCGTGGATCGCCCATATAGATCTCGTGGTGGGCGCCGCGCATCCTGCAGCCCTGCGCGGCGATGAAGGCATGGAGCCCCTCGATCGTCGGCTTCTCCTCGGCGTACGGACCCACGTGCATGACCTGCGCGCAGCGGCCTTCGCGCCAGCGTTCGAAACGAAGCCGCCTCAGGTGGTCCGAGTCGCCTTTCTTGCGCCGTACCTCCGCCACGGCCTCTTCGAACACCGCGGGCGTCACGTCATCCGACACCGCGATCTGCACCCGCCAGCTCCACTCCCGCGAGGGAACGTTCATGTCGAACGAGAATTCGTCGGTCGTCCACCAGAGAGCCTCGAGGGGCAGGATCGGCATCGTCAGGCCGTCGCGCTTGAGGCGGAATTTGATGGTGTAAACCACGGGGAACAGCGCCCCGAAGCAGCGCTGGAAATCCGTAGGCTCGTTGGCCGCCTCCTCGGGCGCGCCGCGGCCGTCGATCACCAGGTACCCGAGCTCGGGAACGTCCACGAGAACCGGCTCGCGCGGCGGGTTGTACAGCGGTTTGAGTGCCTTCTTGAGATCGAATGGGGCGCCGAGGGTGGCGCTTCCCGAGGCCGCCCGAGTCGTGGATGTTGTAGTCACCATT
>DAHXON010000010.1:0-41020 GCA_027364875.1 Chloroflexota bacterium | reverse complement strand
CATGTGTTATGGGGTCTGCGGCAGGATGAGAGTCAAGGTTAGCGGCCGGGGATCCGGCCACACGATGGCGGAGCGGCCCGCCACGGTCCTGCGGCGGGTCGGCGGGAGCCGAGGATCAGGGGTTGGCCGCGGCCGCTGCTTCTCGATCCAGGGCGACGGCGATCTGCCGGCAGTGTTCCTCGATGTGGCTGGCGAGCATCACGTCGACGATCTGCTTGACCGTCATCTCGCCCCGCTGCTTGTGGAGGCCGCGGCGAGCCGTCTGGCGCTCGTCGAGTTCGAGCAGCCTTCGGAGGACCCGCTCGAGCGAGTGGTCGAGCCTCGTGTACAGCTCCGAAACGGGCAACGTGCGGTCGCGGTCTACCGTGAGCATCCGAACCAGGTCCGTCGCCGGCCGCCCGAACGGGACCGGCTCGATGGGCCCGGCCAGGATCCGTTCGATCTCGCCCAGCCAGTAGAGGAGCATCTCGTCGATGTGCGCGAGCGTCTCCCTGGCGACCCAGTCGCGGCGGCGCGGCAGCTGCTCGGGCGGGGGAGCGCTGAGCTCGAGCCGGCTGCGCATCCGGACGAGGTTGTCTCGAGCGGTTCGCATCCGCTCTACCTGATCGATGAGAGTCGCCATCTGGTCGACCGTGTCCTCCATCGCGGCCGGAGCGCCGGCTCAGGTCCGTAGCCTAGCGATTCAGCCGTTGTTTGTGAGCCCCGCCGCGGGGTTTCGAAGCGCGGCGCAGGCGTGATCGTTGCCCGCGGGAACCGGGCCGGTGCGGAGGGGAACCGAACTGCGAGATCGTGCGTAGCCCGGCTACCGCTCTCGGGCCACCCGATTCGAGGGGTCTCAGTGGAGCCTCAGCCTCATTTCAGGGTTCCTCGAGCACGACGGGCCTCGATTCCGATGGCGTGGCGGTCTGGGCCAGCAACACGCCGGCCAGAACCACGATCGCGCCGAGGGCACGGATCGGCGAGAACGCCTCGCTGAGGAACGCGATGCCCAGGAAGATCACCACGACCGGTTCGACGGTCGCCATCAGCGACGCCTGGGCCGCGCCGATGCGGGCCGCCGACGCGTAGAAGGCCTGAATCGCGATCGCCGCGGCGAAAATGCCGATGCCGACCAGCCCGGGCCAGGCGTCGAGCGGGACCTCTCCGGGCAGCACCGGCTGGCCCGCCACCAGCGCGAGTATCAGCGTCGTGATCCAGGTCCCGGTCATCATGATCGCCCCGGCGACCGGAGGCGGTACCTGGGCACCCCGGCCCTTCGATCGCATGTCCGCCGTCTGACCGGGCCGCTCGCCGGCCATCCAGGCCGTGAGGATGATGTAGAAGGCGTAGGCCACCGGCGAGAGCAGTGCCAGGACCACGCCGAGCTCGCTCGTGCCGGCGTTGACGCCGCCGATGGTGAGGACGGAGCCGGCGATGACGATCCCGAGGGAGCCCCAGGCGAGCTTGCCTTCGAACCGGTAGCCGAGCCGCAGCGACAGCACCGCGACGAGGGCCGGATAGGCGCTCATCAGCAGTGCGACGAGGGAAATGTCGATCCGCTCGATGGCGGCGTAGTAGACGCTTGCGTTCACGACGAAGAACGCGCCGGTGAACAGGAGACGTGCGACCGTCGGGCGATCCAGATCGCGGCAGGCGGCGCGAGCCCTGGGCTGGAGGGCCAGCCAGGCCCAGCTCACCAGCGTGGCGAACAAGAACCGCCACATGAGCATCTCGATCCAACCCACGCCCGCGGGGAACACGTACTTCTTGAAGAAGAGCGGCCCCGTGCCGTATGCGGCGCCCGCAAGCGCGCCCAGGCCGATGCCAACTACTCGTCGCCTATCCACCGCCGAAGGCTACCAGGACTCCCCACGCGTCCGCTCGGGACCCACCAGAAGGGGTCGACAAGATGGCGGCCTCCCTCAACTTGGGGAGAGTGGTGACAGCTTGCACGCGGCGTTTACCACCCGCACGGGTCGTTTGGAGTAGGGCTGCCTCCTCGACCGGCCCCCTCCGAGAAGACTACGGGACGAGTACCGTTCGTGCGGTACGAGTGAGTCATATGCCCGTGTCGGGCGCCCGCCTAGCATCGCACCATTCGAAGCGGCTGGATTGGCCGCCCGCGATTGAGGTCGAATGCGATGACTCGGGCTCGCGAACGCTGCCCCCGCTGTGGAAGGCGCCTGGTGAGCACGCGCTTCGACACCACCTTCCGGCTTCCCGACCGCAGCGAAAGACTCTGCTTCGGCATCCCGGGCGGTTTGTGCGAAGACTGCCACCAGCTCTATATCGACCCCGAGCTCATCGAGCTGCTCGATCTGGCACAGGGTCGCTGCGTATTTGCGATCGAGAGCGATCTGGTCGTCCAGGAGCAGGCCTGGTCCTCTGCCGACTAGGGTCGCGGTTGAGGCGGGCCATCGCGTTGTTGGAGCCTGCGCTCCTCGCTCACAGGCGTTGAGCCTGCTCGCTCCGGTGCTCCGCTCCGCCTAGCGCTGACCTCGCCTGAACCGCGACGGCAGGCTGTGGCGGGCCATCGCGTTGTTGGAGCGTGCGCTCCTCGCTCACAGGCGTTGAGCCTGCTCGCTCCGGTGCATCGCCGCGCCGTCGACTTGCGCACCGGCGGACAATTGGGGCATGAGTCAGGCACGCGAACTACCCGGCCCTCCCTCTGACGAACGGCCCTCTGGCTCCGCCGATCTCGGCGCGGCCGGCGAATCGCCCGGGGAGCCTCGTTCCACGAAGGACCGCTCGTCCGTTGCCTGCGGTCCGGAAGTCTGCCCCGCCGGTATGTGCAAAGGCCGGGGCCACGTAGTGGTCTACGGCAATCCGGCGATGGTCTCGCGGTTCGGCGTGTGCGTCGGAATGCCCGCCCGCGAGGCGATGCCCGATCTGCCCCGCGAAGCCTTCGACCTGCTGGACGCGGTCTTCGTCAGGGCAAAGCCGCTGGCTCGCTGGATTCGCCTCGACGGCGAGCGCTGGCGGATGACGGCAGTGCCGCGCGTGGACGCCGGGGACGGAGAGGTCTACGGCGTGTCTTTCCACCTCCAGAGCGCGTCCGACATGGCCAGGGCCGCGGCCGAGGCGGATGCATCCGACGCCGGCGAAGGATCTGCCGCCGGCTCCTGAATCGCCGCTAGTTCGTCCCCGGTCGCCGGACGTGCTCGCCGATCCATAACGCCACGAGCACTCTCCTGCGGGCCTCGCCGCCACGCTCCTTGAGGGCCTGGTCGAGATCGAGCAGACCCGCCAGCGCATCGTCGAGCTCCGGAAGGGCCCATGTTCGGGCTTGCTCGGCCAGACGCTCGGCCCGATACGGGTTGAGCTTGAGCGTCCGGATCATCGTGGCGGCCGATTCACCCGAGGCCAGCATGTCGCCGATGTCGATCAGATCCTTGATCCGGCGATGGAGGTGGGTGATGAGGAGCGGGCCGGGCACCGACTCCAGGCGTTGAGCCAGGGTCAGCGCCTCGGCCGTTCTGCGTGAGCCGACCGCGTCGAGGAAGGCCCAGGTGGACCCCGGCACCGCATCGGAGACCAGGGCTTTGACGTCCTCGGGGGTGATCTGTCCGTCTAGCCGATAGAGGGCCAGCTTCTCGAGCTCGGCTACGGCCAGCTCGCCCTGTCGCCGCCGATCGACGTCGCGCTCGCGGACGTTGGCGCCGACGCGCTCCGCAAGCAGCGCGGCCGCGGGTCCGGAGATGCGGATGTTTCGCTCGCGCGCTCGCTCTTCGATCCAGCGGGCCATCTGGTCGCGGGTTGGGGCAACGAACTCGCGGACGTCGCCGCCGGCCTCCGCCACCGCTTTGCGCAGCGCCTCCAGTGAAGCGGGCCGGCGCGTGGTCGCATCGACCGTATCGAGGAAGGCGAGCCCGTTCCCCGGAGCGACGGCCGTCAGCGTCTCCGCCATCCTGGCCTGGAGTGGCTTCGTGGCCACGAGAGCTCCGGGTTCCGAGACGATCACCAGCGCCCCGCCGCCGAACAGGGTGGCGGTGGCGACTTTCTCTTCGATCTCGGCGTGGGACGTGGACGAACCGGCGAGGCGTACGCGTTCGAGCGGCGGTCCGCCATCCGCGAGCCTGGCTGCCAGCGCGTCGGGGCCGTGGGAGACGCCATAGGCATCGTCCCCCCAGTAGTAGCCGAGGGGCGCGGTGGGTCCGCTCATTCGGGCGTCTCCGTCACCGAGTCCCGGCGGGCATGCACGCCGGTCTCCAGGACGGAGGCGATCGCTCGGCCCGTCCAGCGCAAACGGCCGACATCCTGCGGCGACACGCCGACCAGCTCGCAGACCCGCCTTTCGATCTCCTCCGAACGTCGACGGACGAGCTCGACGGTGTCGACAGTCCAGCTGCCTCTCGTACGACCCGCTCTCTCGGTCGGCGGATAACGACGGTCCCAGGAGGCGAAGCGCCCGGCCATGGGCTCGAGCCGCTGACCGGCCCGCTTGTCCGAGTAGGAGACGATCAGGGCTTCCGGCGACGCATCCCGAAGCCAGGCCGCATACCAGTCGGCGTCGGCCAGTCGAGTCACGGGATGCCCGGCGACGACCGGGCCCAGCTCTCCATAGCCCCGGCCGGCCAGCCAGATCGCAGCGCCGTCGCCGTGACAGGCGCCGTCCACCTGCGGCCGAACGGCCGGCAGCTTGTCCACGTCATGCAGGAGTGCCGCCGACTCCGCGAGGCGGCGATCGACCGGATGTCCGGCTTCCTGGGCACGCAGGGCCAACCAGGCCGCGGTCTCGGCCACGGCACGCGAATGACGCAGGTGCCAGTAGGGTGGATCGAGTGAGAGGAGCAGCGCCACGCTCTCTCGCCGGCTTGGAACGGACATCGCGGGCATCGTACAGGAGCGCCGGGCCCGGGGAGGGCGGCAGGGGGCCGCGCCCGATCGGCGCGTGAGTGCCTGCGGCGCCGCTTTCCCCGCCGTCGGCGGCGCCGCTTTCGCCGCCGCGCTGCCAGGAAACCGACACCCCCGCCCGATCCAGGGCCACGTCCACCGTCCCGACCTGATCCGTCCGCAACGTCTTCGCCGAATTGCTCCCCAGTCGGGCCATCGTGCCGGCGTTCGGGTGGCCGTAGGTGTTGGTTGCCCCGACGGAAACTACCGATACGGCCGGCCGGATGGCCCCGAGCAGCTCGCTCGACGAGGCGGTCGCGCTGCCGTGATGCGCAACCTTCAGCATGTCGACCCTCGGCAGCCCCCTCGTGACGAGCGTCGAATCGACGTCTTCCTCGGCATCGCCCGGCAAAAGGAACCTGCGACCTTCGTAGTCGCCAAGGATCACGATCGACGAATCGTTCGCCTTTCGATTGTCCGCGGCTGTGGGATCGAGGAATGACGGTCGAATGGTGCCGTCGTCCGGCCAGACCACCCGCAGGCTGACGTCGTCGAGCTGCAGCACGCTGCCGGTCCGCAGGCGGACCGCCCGCAGGCCGTGGCTGTCGAGGGTGTCCACCCACGCCAGGTACTCGGGGCTCTTCGACGGCCAGCCGGATTCGTAGGCCGCGTCCACCCGGTAGCGTTCCATCAGCGAGACCAGGCCCGCGACGTGGTCGTCGTGCGGATGAGTCAGCACCACCGCGTCGAGTCGCCGATCCCAGGAGGGGACGCACCGGTCCAGACTTGCGAGGAGAGCCTGACCGTCGGGCCCGCCGTCGACGAGGATCCGGCTGCCTCGGTCGCCCTCGATCAGGATAGCGTCGCCCTGGCCGACGTCTAGCACGACGACATGGACGCGCCCGTCGGGAGCTGCCGACACGACCGACGCGGCTACGACGACCGACAGTCCGACGACGCCCGCGAGCAGCCCGTATCGTGGGCCGCCGCCCCTCGCGCGAGTCCGCGGCCGGACTGCGGCGAGAATATCGCGCCTCGCCACCTGTTCGCCGCCTCTCCCCGACCAGCGCCCGACCGCCACCAGCGCAGCGGCCGCGACTCCCGCACCGGCCACGTTCCACGGCACAGGCAGGGTCTGGCTCGCACCCGGAACGCCGGCCGCCACCCCGACCACGCCCATGAGCGCGGACAGGAGCAACGAAGCCGGGAGCGAGACGAGACCGCACAGCAGGGCCGGTGCGCCGAGCATCTGAAGCCAGCCCGCGGCGAGCGCCACGAGGCCGAGGACCATGACCGGCGGGACAAGAGGAACCGCCACGAGGTTCGCGGCCGGGGAGATGAGCGCCAGCCGGCCGAACACCAGCAGAACGATCGGCAGCGTGGCAACCTGGGCCGCGAGCGAGACTCCCAGGCTCTCACGGATGGGGCCCGGCACGCGAGGCGCGCGAGCCTCCAGCCAGTGCCCAATCGGGGTGGCCCAGGCGATCAGCCCCGCAGTGGCGGCGGCGGAGAGCTGGAAGCCGACGTCGGCGACCGTCGCGGGCTCGACCAGGAGCATGCCGGCGATGGCCCACGCGAGCCCGACGCTGACCCGCGAGCCGCGGCCCGTTTCCGCGGCTCCCACCGCGACCACGGCCATCACCGCCGCCCGAACCACCGAGGCCGAGGCGCCCGCGAACAGGGTATAGGCGAGGATCGCGCCCACCGTCACCGCCGCCCGCCGCCGGCGGCTCAGAAACCCCCGGAGCATCGCCGCGATCGTGGCCGAGAGAATGGCTATGTTCCAGCCCGAAATCGCCACGATGTGGCTCACTCCCGCGGTGGTGAAAGCGGCTGCCACGTCGCGGTCCACGCGGTCGCGGAGGCCGATCAGGATTGCGGCCGCAAGGCCGCCGCCGGGCTCCGGGACGACGAGCTGGACCGCGTCTCCGGACGACTGGCGGAACCGCTCGAGCCATCCGGCGGCGGATTCGTCGTGGGCCTGGACCGTGAACGAGGTTGCCTGGCAGCTGGCGTCGAGCCCCTGCGCGGCCAGAAACCGCTCGTAGTCGCTGTCGCCCAGGGCCTCGATCCGGCCGCTCCACGTGATGCGATCGCCCGCGAGCAACCGCGGATCCGCCGGCATGAGGGCGGAGCAGCGAGCATTGGCCTCGGCCAGAGCCAGAGTGGCGATCTGCCGCCCCTTGGAGATGTGGGCGCTCTCAACCCGGGCGTGCCACGGTCCGCTTCCGGAGGGCAGGGCCGGGGAAGCGTGCGCGGGCGAGGCCGCGGAACCCGCGTCGCCGCCCATGGCCAATCCCACGGCCAGCCTGGCGGCGATGAGCGCCGCGCCGAGCGCCGCCACGTTCAGGGCGGAAGCGAGGCGCGGCCGCCTGATGGCATGGGCTCCGGTGGCGGCGGCGCCCAGGGCCCCGGTGATTGCCACGGCCGCCGCCACCGGGGCGGGGGAGTCGCCGCCGAGCGGCAGGTACGAAGCTGTCCCGGCGGCGACCAAGACTCCGACTGCCAGCCACGCCGGTCGCGGCAGCATCCGCTTACCCGACGGTCACGAGGCCACGAAACTTGGCCAGCACGGACGCGGTGACGATCTTGCGCTTGACCAGGTCATCGACGGACGCGAAGGGCGATTCCTCGCGCGCGGCGATGATCTTCGCGGCGGTCGCGGGCCCAATGCCCGGCAGGGTGTCGAGTTGAGCGGCGGTAGCCGTGTTCAGGTTCACGAGACCGGGCGCCTCCGATCCCGCCGCTACGCCTCCTCCTCCGGAGCCGCCGGGTACCGGTCCAGGATCACCTCGACGAGGCACCACGATGAGCTGTGAATCAGTGAGCTTTGCAGCCAGGTTGAGCGCGGTCTCCGCAAGCCTCGGATCCACGTCGGCCGAGTAGCCGCCTGCCAGCTTGATGGCATCCCCGACCCGCGACCCCGCCGGCAGGGAGTAGACACCGGGCCGAAGAACCGCGCCGGCCACCTGCACCACGACACTCGGCTGCGATGCCACGGGTCCAACCGCCACCTCCGACGACACAGGCTCCGAAACCAGTTCCGCCTGGCCTCCACCGCGCATGGCGGCGAGGCCCACGAGCCCCAGCGCTCCGATCGCCAGGGCTCCGGCAGCCAGCAGCACGAGCAAGTTGGCCGAGAGGCCGCCATGCCGTTCCTGCGCCCCGGCATCCGCCGGGTTCGACCCCGCCTCGAGCGCCCTCCAGGGCGCACTCTCATCCATCGGGCACTCCGAGAGCGATTCAGGGCGGGCATCGTTGAGGCTACCGGCAGCCGCTTGCCTGGCGATTGGCGGCCGCTCACCCCCGGCTTACCGCCGGCTCACCGCCCGCTTATCTGCCGATCACCAGTGGCTTACCGGCGCCGCCCCCGGCCCTCCGGCGCGCTCGGCGCTCCTGGCCGTCCGGCCTCCGAGTGTCTCCGAGTGTTTACCGCACCACCACGTTCACGAGCCGCCCGCCGGCGTGGATGACCTTCGTCGGGGTCCTGCCCTCCAGGGCGGCCACGATCTTGGGCCGGGCCAGGATTACGGCTTCCAGCTCGGCCTCGCTGATCCCGGCCGGGACCATAACTCGGTCGCGGAGCTTGCCGTTGATCTGGACCGGCACCTCGCGCTCGTTCTCGGCGGCGGCCGCCGCGTCGCCGGCCGGCCACGACTGGGTGTGAATGGAAGTCCAGGCCAGGCCCTGTGCTTCGGCCAGGCGGGACCACAGCTCCTCGGTGACGTGCGGAGCCGCGGGCGCCAGCATCAGCAGGAGCAGCCGGACCGCCTCGTCCCACGCCGAGCCGCCCGCAACCTCGGTCCCTCGATACCGCATCAGCAGGTTCGAGAGCTCCATGAGGTGCGCCACCATGGTGTTGAAGTGCAGCGCGGCGTACTCCTCGGAGACGGTCCGCAGCGTCTGGTGGGCGGCCTTGCGGATCGCCCGTGACGCGGCCTCGGCGTCCTGGCCGGCCGGCAGCACACCGCTTTCCGGATCGCCGGCTTCCACTCCGTGAGGATCGAGCGCCAGAGTCCAGACGCGGTTGAGGAACCGGGCGATGCCGCCGATTCCGGTCGGGCTCCACGGGCCGCCCTGGTCCCACGGCCCCATGAACATCAGGAACAGCCGGACCGTATCCGCACCGTAGCGCGCCACGAGCTCGTCGGGATCCTGGACGTTGCCGCGCGACTTGCTCATCCGCTCGCCGTCGGCGCCCAGGATCTGACCCTGGTTGAACAGCCGCTTGAATGGCTCGCGCTCGTGGACCAGGCCCAGGTCCGCCATCGCCTTGGTGAAGAAGCGCGAGTAGAGCAGGTGCATGACGGCGTGCTCGGCGCCGCCCGTGTACTGGTCGACCGGGCACCAGCGAGCTTCGATCGCGCGATCCACCGGTGCCGTCTGATCTTTCGGCGACAGGTACCTGAACCAGTACCAGCTCGAGTCGATGAACGTGTCCATCGTGTCCGTCTCGCGGCACGCCGGACCGCCGCACGTGGGGCAGGTCGTGTTCACGAAGGAGCTGTCCGACTTGAGCGGGTTGTTGCCGCTGCCCGCGTAGTCGACCGTGTCGGGCAGGCGAACCGGCAGCTGATCGTCCGGCACCGGCACGATGCCGTCCCTGTCGCAGTAGACGACCGGGATCGGCGCGCCCCAGTAGCGCTGGCGGCTGATCAGCCAGTCGCGGATCCGGTAGTTGACCGTGGCCTTGCCGCGACCTTCCTTCTCCAGCATCGCCACGATGTCGGCGAAGCCCTGCTTTGCCGGCTTGCCGGAATGCGGCCCGGAGTTGACCATCCGATCCGCGTCGCCGTGAGCGATGTAGGCGACCTCCAGTGGAGCCTCGGCGTCCGCGTCGGAGATCTCCGGGCCGGCGATCACGCGCCTGATGGGCAGCCCGAACTTCTTCGCGAAGTCGAAGTCGCGCTCGTCGTGCGCCGGCACGGCCATGATCGCGCCCGTGCCGTAGCCGGCCAGCACGTAGTCGGCAATCCAGATCGGGATCCGCTCGCCGTTGACGGGGTTGATCGCGTACGCGCCGGTGAAGACGCCCGTCTTGGGTCGATCGGTCGACATCCGCTCGATCTCGGTCTCGCGCCCGGCGGCTTCCGCATAGGCCTCGACTTCGGCCCTGCGATCCGGCGTCGTCAGCTTGGGAACGAGCGCATGCTCGGGCGACAGGACCATGAAGGTCGCGCCGTACAGCGTGTCGGGCCGGGTCGTGAAGACGCGAAGCGTGTCGCCGGTCTCGGCCGCGAAGTCGACCTCGGCGCCTTCCGATCGGCCGATCCAGTTGGTCTGCATGACGCGGATCGGCTCCGGCCATTCGATCCCCGAGAAGTCGAGCAGCTCGTCCGCGTACCTGGTGATCCGCAGGTACCACTGATCGAGCAGCCGCTTCTCCACCCGCGCGCCGCAGCGCCAGCAGTGCCGATCGACACCCTCGACCTGCTCGCGCGCCAGCGTGCCGTCGTTCGGGCACCAATCCACCGGGGAGCTCGCCCGGTACGCCAGTCCGGCCTTGAGGAACTGCAGGAAGACCCACTGGTTCCAGCGGTAGTAGTCCGGCTCGCAGGTGACGACCTCGCTCTTCCAGTCGAAGGTGGCGCCCATGGTCCGGAGCTGGCGCCGCATATTCTCGACGTTCTTGAGCGTCCACTCGCGGGGGTTGATCTTGTTCTTGATTGCGGCGTTCTCGGCCGGCAGCCCGAAGGCATCGAAGCCGATCGGGAAGAAGACGTTTTCGCCCTGCATGCGGTGGAAGCGGGCTATCGCGTCGGTTGGCGTCTTCGCGTACCAGTGCCCGATGTGGATGTTGCCCGATGTGTACGGGTACATCGTCAGCAGGTAGTACTTGGGCTTCGTCTCGTCGGCGAGGTTCGTGTCGTAGAGCCCGAGCTCCGCCCACCGCTGCTGCCAGCGCGGCTCGATGGCCGCGGGATCGTAGCGATCGATGCGGATGCGTTCTGTTCTCTCGGGTGCCGACACGACGAAACCTCTCCGTGGCTTGTCCGAGCGGCCGATAGGGAGCCGCGGGTCCGGAGTGCCAAGTTTACCGTCACCGGCCGAGCGCTACTCAGCGGCGGGGAAAGGTGGCCGGCCACCGGTGCCCAGCCGTGGCCGCGCCGGCCCTCGTGCCCGCGTCCGCCGCCCCTCGTGGCCCGTGCCTGCGTCCGCCGCGCCGACCGGCGCCGGTGGCCGCGTCGGCCCCGCGCCGCCGGTGCCGTCCAATCTGGCCAGATAGCACCCCCGGTGGTACCCGGCCGCCTTCGATGGCGCAGAGGCCGCCGAGCGGCCGCGAGAGTTGGCCATATAGCAGTCACGCCCCAACACCATGGCCGGAAAGCGGCGACTCCCGCCTCTCAGCGGCTCTCAGGAACGGTCGCACGGTGTCTCGCAACACCCCCACTGCTATCTGGCCAGAAGGCCATGCCGCACGTCGCGGTGCCCGGCCGTCGAAGGAACGGCCTCAGCGATCGACCGTCGAGGGTGAAGCGAGACTCCAGCAGGGACGCGTGCTGTCGGGCGTGCCGTCGATTCGTCCTCGACTCGCTGACGATCAGCCAGACGCTGACCTGGTCGGGCGTCAGTCCACGTTCCGCGGCGATCTTCCTTGCCAGTCGAGCCTTGCGGTCCAGCGTTCCGAGCATTTCGTTGACGTCGACGAACGCTGTCTTGAGCTCGATGACGAGGAGGTGACGGGTCGCCGAATGCCAGGCGAGCAGGTCGATGGCTCCGCGCTCCCCGTAGATGGAGAAGGAAACCTCAGGATGGACGACCCACCCGGCGTCGCCAAGCACCGCGGAGACCTGATTCGCGAGCAGCGAGTGGGCTCGGCTCAGAAGCCGATCTCCATCTCCGCCGCGCCACCGTCCCAGTACGTCCACACGGATATCCAACGGGCCGGCAATCCGTCTGAGGGTCTCGATCGACAGCTTCCGGAAGTGGCCGCGCTCCACCAGCGAGATTGTGGCCTGACTCACGCCCGCAAGCCGGGCCAGGTCTTCCTGGCGCATGCTCCGCCGCAGCCTGACGCTCCGGATCAGCGCGCTGAGCCTCTGATCTTCCACGGCGCGACCTTGCCAGATGCCGATCACCTGGGACTTACCTGTCGTCTAGGGCAAGGGCTTCGCCGTCGTAGCCGACGAGGTCCGCAAGCTGGCAGAGCGCTCCTCGCGTGCCACCAAGGAGATCGCCGCTCTCATCACCGAAGTCCAGGCCGGCACAGAAGAGGCCGTTCGGGCGATGGAAGTGGGCGCCCGCGAAGTCGAATCCGGGGCGAAGCTCGCCGATCAGGCGGGCGCGGCGCTGGGCGAGATCCGCGACTCAGTCGAGGCGACACGCGCGGCCACGGCCCGCATCACCGTTGCCGTCCACGCAATGGATGGAGCCAGCTCCGGAGTCGTCGCGTCGTCGGAGGCCATCTCCGCGATCGCCGGCGAAACCAACGCGGCCGCGAGCCGGATGATGAGCGCCGCGGCCACGGTGGCCCGTTCTGTCGAGTCGATCGCGGCCGTCTCCGAAGAGAACTCGGCCGCGACCGAGGAAGTCTCCGCGGCCACTCAAGAGATGTCGGCACAGGCGGAGGAGGTAATGGCCTCCGCGGATTCGCTCTCGCAAATGGCCCGCCAGCTCGACGAGCTGGTCAGCCGCTTCAAGTTCGGCGAGGACGACCGGATGGCGGCTGGCGGCTCACTCTCGCTCGCCGTTCCTTCGTCACGGGCGGTCGGCCGGGTCACCCGTCGGGCAGCCTGAACCGCTCATTCTGCGATCGGGACCGGGGCTGGGCGCTCGCCGGAAGAATCAAATGGTGGAGCTACAGGGATTCGAACCCTGGACCTCCTGCATGCCATGCAGGCGCTCTCCCAGCTGAGCTATAGCCCCACGATTCACGCTCAATGTGAGCGGATTACTGATCGGATTCGTCTCTTCTACGGTAGTTCACCGCTCGAAGAGCCTATTTGCGGACCAGCGCGGGGGATCATACAGCATCACCGTTCTCGGCGCCCCTTTTTTGCTGCTCCAGCGGCAACGATGAGGCTCTAGCTGCCCGAGTGCGTGCGATTTGACCGATCCGATGTCTGAATCGAGTGCTAGCGTACGAACACGGTGTCGGCGGTCTCGGGTTGAGGAGCCCTGGAGTCGACGGGAGGTGGGGATGCGAGGGAATACCAGGCAGCGGTTCGTGATCGCGGCGCTCGCGTTGCTCGTGATGGCTTCCGCTGTGGCCGGCTGCTCGACGCCTCACAAGGAGATCGATGCCATCGGTGTGGTCGCAGCGGTCGAGTGGACCCCGGCTGGCAACTCGGGCGTATACAAGGTCACCTTCGATGACGGCCGCACCTACGAGATGCAGGGTGGTCCCCAGACCGGTTTGGGTCCCAGCCCCAACGCGGGAGACCTCCTGATCGCGGGCTCCAAGCCGAGCAATTGGATGCTCGTCGCTCCACTCCGCGACATTTCGGACATGCCCGTTCTCTGTTACGGCCTCGTGGAGAACGGCGAGGAGCGGGACACCACCGTCGAGCTCGACTTCGGCATAACGCTTCAGAAGGCGCCTGATTTCGACGAGGGCGGCCGCAATCCGAAGTTCTCGGCGCGGATCACCGGCGGGGTCATCTGCCTCAACCGCGAGGGCCAGGTTCGGAAGATCTACTAGCGTTGTTCGGCGCCATGGGCGGAAGGGCCGATATGGTGCGAGCGGCGCGATCAAGCGATCAGAGATCCGCCCGCAGAGTTGACAGCCTCGGCCAACTGGCTTTACTACCTGGGAGGACCGCGAGGAGGCGGGTCGCGAGGCGCTGGAGGGCACGCCGATGGGGGAGCGATCAGGACGTCGACCTCTGCTGCTGGCGGCTGCAGTTGTCCTTCTTCTGACTTCTGGCGGCTGCAAGGGCTACGACCCCTATCCGTCGCCGCCCGCTGCGCCGCTGCGGCCGGATTTCGCCGCGGTGATCGACAGAGTCGAAGACTCGAGCGACGGTTGGCTTCTCACAATGGCAGACGGTCGGACGATTGATCAGCCGCAGCACCGAGCGGACACGCAAGTCCTTGGAGCCATACCTGAGAAAAACAATCTCGCCATTGCTCGCACTGGCCCGCCGCGATTCTTCGAGATTCTCAGGCCGATTGAGCAACAGCCAGGCTGCTGGGAAGCATGGCCGAACCAGGGTAACTGGCGGATTGCCTGGGACGAGGGCGACGCGATCCTTTTCTCCTACGGCGGCATCGAGCTGCCGAAGGCGGCGGACTACCACTCGGACGTGCCGACCACCGACGTGGCGGGCAGGAAAGCCTGGACATCCGAGGGCCAATCGGTCCAGCCATTCACCGCGTGTGCAAATAGCTCGGGCCAGATCGAGTGGGTCAAGTTGACGAACGAACTCACGAGGTAGGCGGCGATCGCACAGCCGCGCCTGATGACGGTTGGCCAGGACTCGCCTGGCTTGAGGGCAGCCACGATGACGAAGGGCCTGCGTGCCATCGGGGGCCGGCTCGGCCGCCGGCGGGCAAATCTAGGCTGACGCGCCAGACTTGCGGGGTCCGTCATCGTCGCCGTTCGATCGAGGAGAGGTAGAGGAGAGGTAGATGAACGCGGAAACCATGCCAAGCACATCAGAGGTCCCTCAAGGCTCGCTCGATCTCCTCGAAACCGACGTCGCCCGGCGACTGCTGAGCGCGACGATCCTGGCGCGCATCGCCTATATCGCTCTCGACGGCACGCCGCGGGTCTATCCGACCTGGTTCGAATGGAGCGGCGAGGAGCTTGTTACGGCGGCGTTCCTGTGGACGCCCGGCACTGAACGGGGAGCAGGGAGAGTCCGCGCGCTGCGGGCGAACCCGGCCGTGGCGGTGACCATCGATACGCTCGACCCCACAGAGGTGCTGCTTCTCCGCGGTTCCGTCGACATCCTCGAGATGCAGGGGATCGTGCCCGAATACGCCAGCTGCGCTCGGCGCTACATGGGCCCGGAGAACGGTGCCGCTTACGTGGCGAGCATGAGCGCGCCGGGAACCCGAATGGCCCGGATCTCGCTGCGGCCTTCTTGGGTAGGCGTGATCGACTTTCGGACGAGGAAGCCGCGACCGCTCGAATCGTCGGGACGCTAACCCGTGAGCGCCGGCCTCCGGGCCGAACGCCGGCGCTTTCCGCGACCCCATCGCGGCCGCGTCGGGGGTCGACAGTGAGCCCGAACCGCTAATGTAGCCGCCGATGACAGTCTCGACCGAATGGCGCGCGCCCTTCCACCTGGCCGGTGGCGCTCTCGAGCTGACCATCAGGCGGTCGTCGCGGGCTCGCCTCCTCCGTCTCACCATCGATCCCAGGCACAACGCCGTCGTCACCGTCCCCAGCAGGGCCGCTCGAAGCAAGGCCGACGCGGAGAGAGTCGCGGCCGCGTTCGTGGCCGAGCGAGAGGAGTGGCTGCGCCGGCACCTGGACCGCCAGGCCCATCAGCGAGCCCGGATCGAGGCGATGGGTCCGCTCCGCGACGGTGGCACGTTCAGGTTCCGGGGCGAGCCGCACCGTCTCCGGATCGTGGCCGCCGAGCCGCGTCATCGGACCGGCGTGAGCCGCGAAGGCGGAGAGAGCGGCGACGAGCTCGTGGTCCGGCTGGCCGCCGGAGAGCGCCGGAGCATCGAATCCGTCCTGGAGGCCTGGCTGCGCGTCCGGGCTCGGACGGCGATCGTACGGGAGATCGAACGGCACGCCACGGCGATGGGCGTGCAGCCGGCGGCGGTGACCGTTCGGGATGCCCGGACCAGATGGGGCAGCTGCTCCCGGCAACGGCGCCTGTCGTTCTCGTGGCGGCTCGTGCTGGCGCCGCCGGAGGCCCTCGAGACCGTGGTTGTCCACGAGCTGGCCCACCTCCGCGTCTTCGGCCACGGGCCGGAGTTCTGGGCGATCGTCGCGACGCATCGAGCCGACCACCGCCAGTGGCGGCGCTGGCTCCGGGAGCACTCTCTCGAACTCCATTCGGCCCTCGACGGAAACGGCCGCACCTGAGGCGTCCCGGGCCGTAGTTTCCCGTCGTGCGGGGGCGTGACGTTCGGACGCCGGCCCTGCCTCGATGGATAGCCCCGCATGGCCCCGGTATCCCGATGGGCGGCTGCCGCCCGGCTCTTGGCGCCGCGCAGCCCCGTGGCTACAGTGAGCATGCGCCGATCACCCGCGGTCGAACGGCCGGCGAGCCGTCGGTGCCAGTGGACGAAGGAGCGCCCCGATGCCCGTCGTCACAATCTCTCGCCAGTTCGGCGCCGGCGGTTCGAGCGTAGCCGCGCTCGTCGCGACCGAGCTCCATGCCGAGATCGTGGACAAGAAGATAGTCGAAGACGTCGCCGCGAGGCTGCAGATCAACCCGAGCGAGGTCGAAGCCGAGACGGAGCGGCCTCGAACCATGCTCGAGCGGGTCGTGCGCTCGTTCTCGACGCTCGAGCCCGGGATCGGCGCGGCATGGACGCCGCCGTACCCGGACCCGTTCTACGACCCGAGGGCGGAGATCATCCACCTCACCGAAGAGATGATCCGGCGGACGGCGGCATCGGGGAACGTCGTCATCATCGGCCGGGCAGCGAGCTATGTCCTTCGGGACGACCCGGACGTCTTCCGGGTCTTCCTGCGCGCGCCCGAGAACGTCCGAGTCCGCAACCTCGTCGAGAGGTTCGGCCTCAGCGAGGCCGATGCCCGTCGCAAGATGCACGAGACCGACGTCAACCGCGCCGCCTACACGAAGCAGCTCTACGGGCACGAGTGGTGCGATCCGGACGAGTACGACCTGATCGTGAACACCGGCCGGATCAGCTACGAGACCGCGGCCGAGATGATTCTGCGGGGCGTCAGGGGGCGGGCTGGGAGCGTCTCCGCCGCGGGTTAGGTGGAGGGTGCCGGGAGGTGGCTCGGGGGCGCGGTGCGCATGACTGCAAGAGCCCAGGGCTCGAGGAGGCGGCGAGCGTCAGTCGGCTACGGGGACGACCCAGGCCGGGCCGTTCTGTGGGACCGACGACCACTGGTCGGAGGAGAGCTGGGCCCGGGACAGAGTCATAACGGACCAGCCGACCGCCAGGGCGAGCACCCAGATGACGACCACGACGTCGAAGTGTTTGACGAGTTCTTCTCGCACGGCATTTCCGCTTGCGCGGCCTCCGGTCGGGCAAGCGCCCGGCCCACGTCCAAAGTTTGGCTTCCAAACTGGTGCGCGGGCAGGGCCCCATCGCCCTCATCCGGCAGGGCGGAGGTCCCTAAGCGAATCGCTAAATATTGTGTATGTGCATTAGATTGCTCGCCATTTCGCGGCCGAAGAGCGGCATCTGCCTAACAAACGAAGGCCGGCCGCGAAACCCGCGGCCGGCCCGAGTAGCCCAAGTCGAGGCGCCGTGACCTATGCCACCGTGACGGCCTCGGGAATGTCGAAGAGGCCAGGCACGGAGAGGTACCGCTCGCCCGTGTCGTAGGTGAAGGCCAGGATTCGGGCTCCGTCGGAGATCTCCGGCAGCTTCCGCGCCACGGCCGCGAGAACGGCCCCGGAGGAGATGCCGACGAACAGCCCTTCCTCCCTCGCCGCGCGCTGCGTGTACGTGAACGCGTCCTGGGCCGAAACCTGGACGTAGCCGGTCACCGCCGGGGCGTGGAAGTTGCCGGGCACGAACCCGGCGGCGATGCCCTGGATCGGATGCGGGCTGTGCGTGCCGCCGCTCAGCACCGTCGAAAGCTCGGGCTCAACGGCGAGGACCTGCAGCTTCGGCCAGCGCTGCCGCAGAACCTCGCCGGCGGCGGTGATGTGGCCGCCCGTCCCAACTCCGCCGAAGATGAAGTCCAGGCCGTCGGGGAAGTCGCGCAGGATCTCCTGGCCCGTGGTGCGGCGGTGGACGGCCGGGTTCGAGGCGTTCTCGAACTGCATCGGCATCCAGGCGCCCGGCGTTGCGGCCACGATCTCCTGTGCCTTGGCGATGGCGCCCTTCATGCCCAGTTCGCGTGGCGTCAGCTCGAAGCTGGCGCCGTAGGCGGCCATGAGCTTGCGCCGCTCCACGGAGAACGACTCGGGCATGACGAGGATCAGCTTGTAGCCCTTCACCGCGGCGACGAGGGCCAATCCGACGCCAGTGTTCCCGGACGTGGGCTCCACGATGACGCTGCCGGGGCCGATGACCCCGCGCCGCTCCGCGTCCTCGACCATCGACAGGGCGATACGGTCTTTGATGCTGCCACCCAGGTTCTGACGCTCGAGCTTGGCCCAAACTTCCACCCGGGAATCGAAGAGCTTGTTGATGCGCAGCTCCGGGGTGTTGCCGATGAGCTCGAGCGCGCTGTTGACCTTGGCCACGGGGTTTCCTCAAAAGGTTGGGACGCAGCAGCCGATCCAATGATCGACCGCCTGGAATTCGAAGTCGAATTGGCAGTCGGGGTCAGATGACCCAGTCGGAATCCTCGAAATCGGCCCGGCCCTGCCGGACATGGACTTCCGCGCGCTGGTAGACGATCGAGTCCGGCGGGACGCTGGAGGTGATCCAGACGTTGCCGCCGATCACGCTGCCCCGTCCGATCACGGTCTCGCCGCCGAGGATGGTGGCGTTGGCGTAGATGACGACGTCGCTCTCGATCGTCGGATGGCGCTTGGTGGATGCGAGGTTCTTGTTGACCGACAGGGCGCCGAGAGTCACGCCCTGGTAGAGCTTGACGTTGTTGCCGATCTCGGCCGTCTCGCCAATCACGACGCCGGTCCCGTGGTCGATGACGAACGGGTGGCCGACCGTCGCGCCGGGATGGATGTCGATGCCGGTCCGCTCGTGCGCCCACTCGGACAGCATTCGCGGGATGAGAGGCACGCCGAGCTCGTGCAGTCTGTGGGCGATCCGGTGGACGGCGATCGCCAGGAACCCGGGATAGGCAAGGACAACTTCGTCGACGCTTTCCGCCGCCGGATCGCCGCGCTCGATCCCCGCCGCGTCGATGAGCAGCTGGCGATGGATCTCGGGCAGCGACGCGAAGAACTGCCGGGCGACTTCCGCCGGGTCCTCGACCTCGCCTTCGAGCGGTCGAAGGATCGATCGAAGCTCGGCCGCCGAACGGTCGAGGGCGTCTCGGACTTCGCTCGCGGTCGCGTACGTCCTCTCCGCCGTCTGGGGGAAGAGCGTGTCGAGGAGCGCACGGATCCAGGCCGTGACCCTGGTCTTGGCCAGATGCGTGCCCTGGTCGTCGGCCAAGACCGAGTGAAGCCGCTCGGCAAGCCCGTCGAGCGGATCCGCCGATTGATTGGATTTGGTGTTGGGCAGGGATCTGAGCGGGAGAACCATCGGTGCCTCGAAAGAAAGCTGGTGCGGCGGCGAGCGGGGTGGCAGCTCTCGTCTCGCCGTGGTTGGGTGACGCGGCGTGTCCGATGGGAGGAAACAAGAAGGCCGCGGTTCTGACATGACCGCGGCCCCGGGACTGGTTCGCCGGGCTCCCTCAGGGAGCGCGACGCAGCCTGCTACCTCCTGCGGCGGGGCCGCCGGGGACAGAAGCAGGCGAATGAATGCGAAGTCACGCATGAATCATGACGGAGACACGCGGGGTCGGTCAAGTGGGTGCGCTCGGAAGCGCCACTCGGCTCGCGTCCCGCGACGCCGGGGGCGGCGCATGCCTTCGCCGAGCTCGCCCGGCACCGATGCGTCACGCTCGCGGAGCCAACCGGATCCGCGTCTCGGCCTCCGTGCCCGCCTCCGGGTCCATCCTTCGTGCTACCGTGTGCCGATCGGATGCCGGTTCGGCAGCGGGGTGGCGTCCAGGCGGACGCCCGAGTTAGGGTCGCAGGACCAGGAGGTGGCGATGTTCGCGGTAGCCAGGGGGAGTGGTCGCAGCCTGCTCGTACTCGGAGCTGTGGCGGCCATCGCTCTCGCCGCCTGCAACGGCAGCACCGCGACGTCTACCCCGAGCGCGGCTCCCTCCGCCACTCCGGCCTCTGAGACCTCGACCCCCGAGGCGACCGCCAGCCCCGTCACCGGCTGCGATCTGACCGGCGCCGGCGCGGCTCTGACCAACCTGAGCAGCTACAAGTTCACCATGACGCTGGCCGGGGGAGCCGCGGACACCGCTCTCGCGACCCTGCAGCTCGACCAGGCGGACAGCTATCCGCTGAAGGGCACGATCGTCAATCAGCCGCAATGGGCGGCCGACATCACCATCGCCAAGTTCCATCTGATCGAGGTTGGCGGCTTCGACTACTTCGATCCGGATGGCAACGGCACGTTCACTCAGGTCGGCCCGGACAGCAATCCCGGTGCGAGCGATTCCATCGCCCCCGACGCGTCCGCCACCGCACCGGACGCCGGCGCGAGCCCGAGCGGGGCCGCGGGACCGGGCCTCGCCGAGCAGTTCTCGCCGGCCCAGATCTACCAGACGACCGTCGCCTCGTCGACGGGCAGCGGATACAGCGTCGCCGGCACCGAGACGAAGGACAACGTCCAGGCCATCCACTGCACCGCCGGCGCTCAGGCACTCGAGCAGTACGGCTCGACGCTCGGTGTGACCGACGCCACCTGGACCTCCGACATCTGGCTCGCCACGGATGGCGGGTATCCGGTCAGCATCGCCCTGGTGGCCAAGATGAAGGACAACAGCCTGGCCTACGAGTTCCTGCTGGACCTGAGCAACGTCAACGACGCCGCGAACAAGGTCACCGCGCCAACGAACATCGGCGGCGCGTAGTCGCCCCGGACGCGGCGTAGCGGCCCTGGTCGTGAACGGCTTCGGACAACCGGCGGGAATGCCGGCCCGCCGATTTGGCGTCTCGCTCGCCGCCCTGCTGGCCGTGCTGGCCGTGGCGACAGCCTGCGGCTCGAGCGCTCCTTCGGTGAGCTCCACCGCTCCGCCCGCCTCCCTCCCGCCGGACGCGAAGTCGCCGCCGGCCGGCCTCGCGGCGAACCTGGACAAGCTCAAGAGCTATCGCTTCTCGGAGATCATCTACTCGGCGCTGCCGGCCGAGCCCGTCGCGAGTGCCGGGGCGTCCGCTGCCGCCGCGTCGAACGCCGGCGCCAGCCTTAGCGCGTCGGCCGGCTCCGCGTCCCCTGGCCCGGCAACCGCGGGTGCTTCGGCAACCATTGGAACCTCGGCAACCGCGAGCGCCTCGGCAACAGCGAGCGGCTCCGCCGGGGCGAGCGCTTCCGCGTCCGCGTCTTCGACCCGCGCTTCGCCTTCGGCGCCCCTTGCGAGCTCGCCGCCGTCGCCGGCAGTCGCGGCCGGGTCGCTGCGGATCGAGGGCACCATGGTCAACCTGGGCGGCCGGTCGATCCGCATCTCGATCGGAGCCGTCCAGTACGTGGTCGTCGGACAGTCAGGCTGGACGACCGTGGACGGCGAGGTCTGGGCGCCGCTCGACAACGTCGCGGACGTGACCGACCTGCTGCCCGCGGCCTACTACGGCACCTGGTTCGAGCCGCATGTGAGCGGCTTCGGCGCGGTCGGCGACGAGACCAGGAACGACGTCGCCTGCACTCACTACTCTGGCAGCGAGTCGCTCGGCAATCTGTACGCGAGCATGACCGGCGGAACCTTCCAGGCCGAGCTCTGGGTCGCGAGGAACGGGGCGTTTCCGGTGGGCGGCCGCTACCTGGTGCCGCAGGCGGGCAGTCCGTCCGGGTACACGTTCGAGATCACCAACGTCGACGATCCGACCAACGTCGTCACTGCCCCGTCGAACGTGGTTCCGCTTTCTTCGTAGGCCCGGGCCGCCGCGCCGTCGGCCGCCCGTGACCACGCCCGGCAGGCCGCTGCCGCGGCGCCAAAGGGTCAGGAGGGCCGAGTCCAGATCCGGACCGTCTTGTCCGCGCTGGCGGAGGCGAGGAACTTGCCGTCGGGGCTGAACGCCACCTTGCGGACACCCATCGTGTGGCCCTCGAGGGTCTCGAGGCATTTGCCCGAGTTCGGGTCCCACAGCCGGATCGTCCGATCGCCGCTCGCCGAGGCGACCATCTTGCGGCTCGGGTTGAACGACACGGAGTCCACCGAGCCCGTGTGGCCCGTCAGCCGCTTCGCCGACATGGGTGGAGCTGCCGGATCCCAGATACGAACGGTGTGGTCGTGGCCGGCGGAGGCGAGCGACTTGCCGTCCGAGGCGAAGTCCACGTCGTTCACCCAGTTGGCGTGGCCTTCGAGCTGCTTGGTCTGGCCGCCGGTTACCGGATCCCAGAGCCGGATGCTGCGATCCGAGCTGCCGCTGGCCATTCGGGTGCCGTCGAAGCTGAACTTGATGGCGTTCACTTCGTCGCTGTGGCCCTTCAGGGTCCGCAGGCTTCGGCCGGAAGCCGGATCCCAGAGCTGGATCGTCTTGTCGGCGCTCGCGGAAGCCAGGAGCGCGCCGCCCGGGCTGAAGGCGACGTCGAGTACCCAACCGGTGTGTCCCTCCAGCGTCCTCAGGCACTGACCGGACAGGGGATCCCACAGCTTGATGGTCTGGTCCCAGCTGCAGGAAGCCAGGACCGCGCCGTCGGGGCTGAAGGCGACGGCCAGGACGGCATCGTCGTGGCCCTCGAGAGTCGTCAGGCAGCGTCCGGTGCTCGGGTTCCATACCTTGACAGTCGTGTCGGCGCTGGCGGATGCCAGGAAGCGGCCGTCGTGGCTGAATGCCACCGAGTGGACCCAGTGATGGTGCCCGTCGAGTGACTTCAGCAGCGTCCACCCGGGCTGGCCCATCAACCTGCTCAACATGGGGCGATACTCCCTTCCGAGCCTGCTTGCAGGCCGGACCTGATGGTCAAGCGAGAGGGCGGCGACACGCACCGATCTACCCAAACGGGCATGCGCCGTCAGCACTTCCTATATAGACATCGGCACCGAGGCCGCCCAACTTCAGGACCGTTGCCCCCGGTTCCCTTGCGTTCTGCGGTGGGATCGCCGGTGGCACCCCGTCGATCCGTGCATCGGAAACGCTAGACGGTCATGCATGCAATCAATAAGTACCAATAGGTACCAGGAGGGCCGCCCCCATCGGCGGGGGGAGCGGGCGATCGCGGGCCCGATTGCCGCCCGACACGACCGGCGAAGCCTTGCGGGCTGAGCCAAAAGTCAGGCGTCGGCCCTGGTTGGCTTTGCGGCTGGCGGCCGGTCCGGCTCTTGCCGGTCGAGCCACCAGTCGTCTCCAAGCGTCGAAACAGCGAGGATCATCCCGTCACGAACGCCTTCCGGAACGACCGTGAGCGAATCCAGGCCGTAGTGCTCCATTGCGGCAGCCACGATCAGAAGACCCGGCGCGAGGATGGCGACCCGGCCTGGATCTTCGCCGCTGCGTTTGGCCAGTTTCCGAGACGGTAGCGTCAGCAGTTCCTGCGCCAGATGGCTGAGCGACCGCGTCGTCAGGACCTGCGGCCCGCTCTTGCCCCGCGTCCGCTCCAGGCCCGCGAGGTTGTGGGCCGATCCTCCCGTCGCCCACGCCTTGACGGGTTTGCCGGCCGGGGCGGCAGCGAGGGCGGTGCCTATCTGTTGGGCCCGAAGCGCCCAGGAAAGCGCCTCGGGCGGATCGCCACGAAGCGTGGCTCCGAGCAGCGCCGCGCCTACCGGCAGCGACACCGAGTCGGTCCGTCGCCGGCCTTCCGTCAGGGTGATCTCGGTGCTGGCGCCCCCCGAGTCGATGACCAGCTGAGTGCCTGTTGGATCGAGACGGTGGACTATCCCTTCGAAATCGAGTTCTGCCTCGCGCTCTCCGGAGAGGACGCGGACCGGCTCGCCGGCCGCCGAACTCAGGCGCTCGACGATCTGCGGTCCATCCTCGGCCCGGCGCAACGCCTCGGTGGCGCCGACGACGACACGCGCGGCGCGCCGCCGGCCTACCGCAACGAGCCGGACGAGCGCCTTTTCGAGATCCGACGTCGCACGAGCGCCGATCCGGCCCTTTACCGCCAGCCGACCGCCAAGCAGCAGCAACTGTCCGTCCTGCCGCAGGCGATTCACGACGGGCCCGTCCTCGGAATTTGCGACCGAACCTACCAGCAGATGGATCGTGTCGCTGCCGATGTCGATCGCGGCGATGCGTTCAGATCTGCTCATGTCGAGACCTCCGAACCTGATGGGAGAGCCGAAGACGTGGCTGCGGCGCCGCCCGACGCGAGGCGATCGGCCAGGCGGCGCGTGCCTATCGACGCCGGCAGGACGGTGATGCAGCCCGCCGCGACGACGCCCGCGGCGACCGCGGCCGAGAGATGGCCGGTCGCGAGGCCGAGCGACGCGGCCGCCGCCGGAAGTCCGAGCTGAGCCGACGCGGCAAGCCCGAAGGCGCTTTTCGGCGGGGGCGCCACAAGCTGCGCCGCCCCGACATGGACGGCGACTGCCGCGACGCCCATGGCGATCGCGAGGCCGATCGCTCGCGGATCGCCGGCGAGCGCCCGGAAGTCCAGCTCGGCTCCAAGCAGGACGAAGAACGCCGGGACGAAGAAGCCTTCGGCGATGCCGGAGAGCTGCAGCTCCAGGCGTTCGGGCGTGCGCAGGCGTGCCAGCACCAGGCCGGCGCCGAACCCGGCGAGAAGCGTGGAACCGCCGGTCTGAGTGGCCACGAACGTGAGCCCTATGAGAATCAGCATCGTCAGCCGCAGCTGCAGAGCCCAGCCTCGCGTTCGGGACCGATCGCGCATCGTGAGGGCGCCGGGAACCCGCTCGATCCGCTCGCCCGCGAAGAGAGCGGCTGCGGTAAGCAGGATGATCGCCGCGTCTCCTGCCAGGGCGCCGGGGATCTTCTCCGGGCCGATCAGCGTGAGCGGCATGACGAGGACGGTCACCGCATCCGCGAGCGGGATCCAGGCCAGCAGGAGCGCGACCGACGGGCCAAGCAATCCACGTTCCTCCAGGATCGGCAACGCGACCGCGGCCGAGCTTCCGGCCAGCAGCACCGGGAAGCGCGCAAGAGGCGCCGAAGGCGCGAACACCACCGCGATGGCAAGCCCGAGCGGCACGGCCGCCACGACTACCAGCAGGAACGCGATCGCTGCCGACCGAAGACCCGAGGCCATCCCGCCCTCGAGTCGCACGTGCGATCCGGCGACGAGCATCAGCATCGCGAAGCCGAGTGCGTACAGGAAGCTGTTGGTCGGGGTCGTCGGGTCTATCGCCCCGACGCCCGTTCGCCCGAGGATCACGCCCGCCGCGAGCTCGCCGACTACAGCCGGGACCAGCGGTCGGGGACCGGCCGCGATGAGCGGCCCGATCAGCCCTGCCAGGACGATCAGGAGGAGTGACTCGAACATGCCAACTCGCTCGGCTGGGGGTGGTCGGTCGAAGACTCGGACGTACTCGACGCCGGGTCAAGCGGGACGCCCGGTGTTGCCCACCCTGTGGGATAGGCAAGGCGACTCGTCGAGCGGCCGGGCCGAAAAGGCGCAAGCGGCAACTCGCGTCAATCGCCGGTCCCGGCTTGTAGCTGAGTTCGCCAGCGCACGAGCTGCCGGTAGATCGCCGGCGCGCCCAGGATCGGGTCCTCGGCCAGTGCAAGCTCGGCCGGATACATGATGAACGGCTCGCTCTGCCAGCCGCCGAGGCCGCCGTGAGAGCCGATGAGCTGCTCGAACCCCGTGACCTCACCCGTGCCGGCATCCACCGCGCCGAGGAGGATGAGGTCGCCGGAGTTGGGGAAGGCCTCGAGACGCAACAGGTCATCGGCGGCGCGGGGGCCGTACTGGGCAAGCGGATCGTCGCCCTCAGCAAGGCCAGTTGTCAGGTCCACTCGCCCGTGCTGCCCGAACACCAACGCTTGCCCGGCTGCTGGTCGTGCCAGGACAGCCCCGATTCCGGGATGGCCCGCCAGTGCCTCGATCAGGCCTGGGTGTCGAGCCTGGATCGCATCGACGGCAGCCTGCCCGAGCAGGCCCGTGAAGTAGACGTGGGCCAGGTTGCCCGACGAAGCCACGACCACGTCGGGGGTCGCGCCGGCGTGCTCGTCGCCGCCTCCGGAACGCCGCAGGCCCGTTGGCAGCACGCGTCCAAGCATCGATCCGATGCCCGGGCCACGGCCCAGCTCGGCCACGATGCGCCGGCCCATGCCGGCCGATTCGACGGAGTCAGTGGTACCGACGACGCTCATGTCGCCCGGTAGCAGTGAAGCGATGACCGCCTCGAGCGGCCGGCCGTGGCGCTGGCTGAACGTCGCCCCGAGGCACTGGCCGTGGTCCGAGAGGACGACCAGGCGATACGGCCGGCAGGTGTACTGGCCGGCCTTCAGCAGAGATCCGATTGCCCGGTCGATTCCGGCAAGCGCGTCGACCGACTCCTCGCGTTCGGGGCCGCAGTGGTGCGAGATGGCGTCGTATCCCGTGTAGTCCACGTAGATCGTCGGGGCGCCGCGGTACATCTCCTCGATCACGAAGGCCGTGGAAGTCGTTCGAAGCGCGATATTGGTGACGGCTCGTTCGACCGCGAAATGCAGGTCACGATGCATGCGCGGCTCGACCGAGCGAGCCCGCTGGCGTTCCGCCTGATATAGCTCCTTGAAGATTTCGCCGGCCATTAGTGCGAGCAGGCGGACGTAGTTGACGGAAGTGGCGAGGAAGCCGCGCAGCCGCCTCGCGTCGTCGGAAGGGGCGCCTTCGCCGATGGTCGACATCGTCAGGTAGCTGCGCGGCGCGTCTCCACTCATGAGGTTGCCGACGCTCGCTCCGTCATCGGCGAGCAAGCCCTTGCCATCGCTGACCCGCCGGACGATCTCGGCCGCGTCGTCGGGATGATTGGCCACGATCAGCCTGGCGGTCGCCTTTTCGTACCACCGAAACCCGGCGACACCGTCGTTGCGACCGTGGAGGATGCCGGCCTGACTGGCCGGCGTGGTGGGCGGCAGCAGCGCCACCCAGGGTTGGAGCGTGGCTGCGCCATCGCGCACGAGACCGCCGAGCACGGGAACGCGGCCGCCTCTTACGGCCTCGCGCAGCACGGGCAGGCTCAGGCCGTCGATCTGGACCACGAGCAAGCCGGGCGTCGACACAGCGGCGCGCTTGAAGTTGTGTGCAACCAGACGCCGGACGAGCATCCCGTAGTAGGAATCGTCGTCGCTCACGGCCACGAGCTCGACGAACAGGCTATTCAGGAGCGTCAGCAGCACAGCGCTCCAGGCCGCGGTCGCGACTCCGTCCACCGAAACGCCCGGAACCAGCCGCCCAACCGCGACGATGGCGAAGGCCTGGACGACGAGCCCAAGGGTCTGGGCAACGAAGATCGGCCGCGAAACCAGCAGCCACTGGAGGAACACGTCGGCGAAACTGTCGAGGGCCAGCATCAGAAGGGCGGCCAGCACGAGCGCGAAGGGGCCGTCGATCCTCAGGCCCGGCAGAAGGGTGGCGGTGATCGCCAACGCCAGGCAGGCGCCCAGGTAGGACAGGATCCCGCGTCGCAGCATCGCCAGGCGTGTCGGCCGCCAGGCCCACACCAGTCGAGCCTCGAGCCTGTAGAGCCCGATGGTGCCGACCCCGCGCCTGCCGGCGCGACCAGGCTCGGCCGTCACAGTGGCGTCCGTCCGTCGAGAAGGATGGACTGGCCCGGCCGCAAGACGTGCACCTCGATGGCGGCTGTTCGAGCCGCAACCGCTTTCCGAAAGGCCTCGCCCGGTTGTTCGAAACGGTAGCCCGCCAGACGCCTCAGGCCAAGGGGGTAGAGCGTGCCCCAGTGGATCGGCACCGCGGCCGAGGCGCGGACCCGAACCGCTGCCTCGGCGGCACGCTCCGGGTCGAGATGGCCGCTTCCCAGTCTTGGACCCCAACCGCCGACCGGCAGGAGCGCCAGGTCGACACGCCCGGCCAGACCGGCCATTTCTGGGAAGAGCCCGGTATCGCCGGCAAAGTAGATGCTCATCGACCCGGTCAGGAGCATTCCGAGAGGTCCTGCGGCAGAAGTGAGGAGAGAGCGGCGGCGTCCGTGCTCGGCAGGGACGGCTTCCAGGGTCAGGCCGCCGATCGACATCCGGTCGCCGGCCACCATCTCATGTACCTCTCCACGCACCGCTTTTGCCACGACTCGCCCCAGGCCGGCCGGCACGATGAACGCGGGCTCGCCGGGAATGGCCCGCAGAGAGGCCAGATCCAGATGGTCCAGGTGTCCGTGGCTGATGAATACCGCCGAGATGCCTGCGAGCTGGTCCGCGGCCACGGCCGGTACCTGGCGCCGGATCGCCACAGCCAGGTGGCCGAGAATCGGGTCCGTAAGCACGCGAACACCCTGGAGCTCGATGACGACGGTCGAATGGCCGAGAAATGTCAGTCGGTCGGCCACATCCACCTCCGGATATCGCACACGACTCCTCCCGCCAGAATGCCGGGGACCCGCCCGATTGCCATCACAGTGAACCCTAAGCCGCGCCGACCTCCAGAGGGCGCCACGGCTCGAACTGCGCGCCTGCCGGGCCCATCGGTAGCTGCTCTGCGACGGGGACGATTACCGCGCTGGATAGGACGGCGAGTGTTCGCGGCCGCACGCGAAACGCGGCGTCCGCCGTGCCCGCGAGGGCCCAAACCCACTGGAAATCTCGCAGGTCCCCGTCCATCAGCGTCCGCACCTGGTGGCCGTGTCCGAAGGGCGGGACTCTGCCGATTTCGTAGCCGGTGAGGTCGCGGGTCTCAGCCGGCGTGGCTGCTCGCAACCACACTTCGCCGGCGAGTGCCGCCAGCAGGCGGGGGTCGACCCGTCTTCGCCCGGAGGCGAGCCAGATGACCGGGGCAAGCGTGCCTCCGGCGCGCGGGGCAACGAACACCATCGTCGTGACTATCTGGCCGAGTTCTGCGCCGACTGCCGCCGCGGCCGATTCGGGGGTGTGAGCCCCGCCCGGCAGCGGCCTGATGTCGAGGATTACGCCCTTGCGGAAGGCTGCGTCGACGATTCGTCGAATCGCCGGCTGCGATAGGTCGATCAGGTGAGCGAGCTCGTCAGCCGCGCGTGCCGGCGGCTCGGGAGATAGCAGGAACGACCCTCGATGTTGAGGGTCGTTCCTGCTGGATTGCTTCGGGGCAATTGCCACGGTGTGCTCGATTAGTGGCCCCAGCCGAAACGAGTGCTGCGGCGTCCACCCAAGAGACCAACGACGAAGATGACTATCACTGCCCCGACGGCGGCGACGATCACGCTCGTGGTGTTGATGCCGGTCACGTTGGCGATCTTGAAGACGTCCGCGGCAAGCCATCCGCCGACGACGGCGCCAACGATGCCGAGCACCACCATCATCACGAGGCCCTCACGGGCTCCCATGATGAGACTGGCGAGGAAGCCGGCAATCGCGCCGACGACGAGCCAGGAGACGAGAGTCATTTGGGGAATATCCATCGAATTCCTTCGTTCTTTCTTTGCAACCCCGAACCGAAGCCTTCGGCGCGGCTGCTTGATTGGTGAGTTGTTAGGCCGTCGCGGGCTCGCGACGGAAGATTCCGAGGCTCCAGATCACGATCAGCTCGACGATGGTCCAGCCGACGAGCGCGACCACCGCCGCGATGTCGAGCACGGAGCCCCCGGACGAGACCGCGCTGATTTTCAGGATGCCCTGGAACGGTGCGACCAGGAGGCCGCCGACGTTGTTGACGATGGAAACGAGCAGGTTGCCTGTTCGGGCGTCGAGCAGAAGCAAGACGATCCGCAGGCCTATCACTAACTGGAAGAGGCCGGCCACGAGGATCACGATCCGCCGCGCAGTCTCGTTGTTGCTGGGCCGGTAGTCGATCTGGCGGCGTGTTGTCGTCCGGTTGCTGAGCCCGCCGGACTCAGTCGTGGTCGGAGCGTCGGTGGTGACGCTCCTTTGTTCCTGAACTGTCATTGAGAACTACTTCCCGGCTACGGACGAAGGACCTGCACCCGGCAATCGCGCCGGAGGAGCCTTTGGTCGGTGGTCGTGACCTGACAATGGACCTGCGGCCGACGCGGCACGAGGATGAAAACCCGCGTCGGCTGGGATCGCCTCAAGGATTTGCAGGTTGACTAGCGGTGGAGGCTCCGACGCTTCGTGAATGCAGTCGCCACGCCGAATCCGACCAGCGCGATGACGATCATCCCGAGTGGCAGAGTCGAGCCGCCGCTCGAGCTGTTTCTCACGGTGCTCGTTGGCGGGGGTGTCGCGGACGTTCCCGCGGCTGTCCCGGATGCCGTTGCGGTGGGGGTTGGCGCCGGGGTCGGGGCTGACGCCGCCGAGCAGGTGTTGGTGATCGTGTCGGCGATCAGGGTCACGTCCGCGTTGCGGGCCATCGCTCGACCGTTGACGGTCACGCCGCTCGCCATCGTTATGGACGTGAGGGCCATGATCGTGCCCGCGAACGTTGAGCCGGAGCCCAGCGTGGCTGAGCTCGTGACCTGCCAGAAGACGTTGCACGCGCTCGCGCCGTTGATCAGCTCAACCCTGCTCGCCGAGTCCGTAGTGAGAGCCGACGTGGCCTGGAATACCCAGACGGAACTCGGGTCGTTCTGGCCGTCGAGGGTCACGGTGCCCGTGAGACCCATCACCGCGCCGCCTGCGTTGTAGACGCCACCGACCAGCGTCAAGCCGCCGAGGGTCCCGTGCGTGGCAGTCGCGGGCAGTCCCGCGGCGACCGTGTACGCGGTGGCCAGATCGACCTTGGCCTGCACCGCGACCGGATCTGCCGCGTGTATCGCTCCGCTCACGGTCCCGGGTGGGAACCCTGTGACCGCGGCCGCGCTGGCAGGGGAGATGCCGAGCTCTCCGGTCAGGCTGCTTGCGCCGGTGCTCGTCACCGCCGTGCCAGCGAGGACCGCGAACGGGGCTGCCGTCCCGAGCCCGACCGACGTTGGACCGGCGGCGTATGCCGTTCCCCCGGAGGCGAGCATTCCGATCGTCACGACGCCCGCGATGCCGGCCGAGAGTGACAACCTGAACCCGTTTTTGCGTGCTTTCATAGTGCGTTCTCCCTGCTGGATCCCTCGCCAGGTCCTGGTTGGCATGTCAAAGGCCGCCCAGAGACCGTGGAACTAGGCTCGCGCTGCGTTGTGCCCGCGGAAGCCCGGCCGGGAGACCATTGCGAAGCCGAGAATCGAAGCGCCGGCGAAGCTGGCCAGCGTGGCCAGGCGCGGCGCGCCGGCGATACCAAGCCCGGCGCCGAGCCCGAGCGATGCCGCGGCCAGCAGTCCCAGCTCGGAGTCGGGCATCTTCTGCAGGCTTGTCACGGTGCTCTCGGCGCTCCACTGGAAGTTGCCCCAGGTGGTCGGGAGTCGTACGGCGACGTGGGCGCCGTGACGACCCGCGCTGCCGACCAGAGTCGGCACGTGCCCGATGGCGTCGGACGCAGCTCTGCGGACCCGGCCAATCGCGCCGGGCGCACTTCCGAGGGATTCGTGCGCGTTCCTGTGGAATCTCATGTTGATCTCCGTCGTCGATACGTCGAGGCGTCAGGTCGCGTCCGCGCCCCGAGAACTCGCAAATTGGATGAGGGCGACGCGTTTCGCCCTGGCTCAGCCAGGTTGGGCGCCGGCGCCCGTTTCCGCGAGGATGAAAACCCGCGTCGGTGGGAGGTCCGGCCCGCGGGATGGACTCGGTGTCCCTAAGCGGGGCGTCCACCTAGAATGTCCCGTACATGACCCGAGCCGCGGTCTCACAGGAATCTCAACTCGTCGTGATCGGTTCGTCGGCGGGCGGCATCGAGGCGCTCTCGCGAGTGGTCGCGAGCCTGCCGGCGGACTTCCCGGCGCCGATCGTCATCGCCCAGCACCTGGACCCCCGCCGGCCCAGCCACCTGCACGAGATCCTTGCCCGCCACGCCACGCTGCCCGTCCGCGTGGTGGAAGAGCGGGAGGCCCTCGAGGGCGGCGTGATCTTCGTCGTTCCGTCGAACCGGATCGTGGAGATCAGCCACGGCGACCTCAGGCTTCGTGCGGCCAGGGCCGGCGCGGTCGCGCCGTCGATAGACGTGCTGTTCGAAAGCGCGGCCGGCGTTTTCGGTTCCGGGCTGATCGCCGTGATCCTGACCGGCAGCGGGTCCGATGGAGCCTCTGGAGCCTGGCACGTCAAGAACGCCGGTGGGGCCGTCGTGATCGAGAACCCCGCGACCGCCATGTTCCCCTCGATGCCGAGCTCAATCCCCCCGTCTCTGGTCGACGCGACGGCTGATCTGGACGCGATCGGGCCGATCGTCTGCGATCTGCTGGCAGCCGGAAGCCACGCCGCGGCAGCCGAGACGGACGAACTGGGAGCCCTCCTCGGCCGCATCCACGAGAGAAGCGGCATCGACTTTCGCAGCTACAAACCGGCCACGATATTGCGCCGGCTGCACGGCCGGATGAGCGCCACTGCCCGGCCAACCCTGGCCGCCTACGCGGCGTATCTCGAGACCGATCCCGAAGAGTACGCGCGCCTCCTCAATAGCCTGCTGATCAAGGTGACCGAGTTCTTCCGGGACCCGAAGGTCTTCGACTACCTCCGCGCCAGCGTCCTTCCGGAGCTGATCTCGGATGCCCGGCGCGAAGGCCGGGAGCTCCGGATCTGGTCGGCCGGCTGCTCGACCGGCGAAGAGGCCTACTCGCTGGCCATCATCGTCGCCGAGGCTCTTGGAGACGAGCCATGGCCGGACGTCCGCATCTTCGCGACGGACATCGACCGCGAGGCGATCGCCTTTGCGCGCCGCGGCGTGTATCCCGCCGCCGCGCTCAAGCATCTGCCCGCGGGCACTCGAGACCGCTACTTCGTCAAGTCGGACGGCGGATACACGGTCGCCAAACGCCTCCGAGCGGTGATGGCCTTCGGAGAGCACGACCTCGCGGAAAGGGCTCCCTTCCCGAGAATCGACCTCCTTCTCTGCCGGAACGTCTTGATCTACTTCTCCTCGCCCATGCAGCGCGTCGCCCTCGAGACCTTCGCCTTCTCTCTGCGGCCCGGCGGCCGGCTGGCCCTCGGCGCGTCCGAAAGCGTCCTGGCTCTGCCGGAGCCGTTCGAAGAGGAGCACTCGTCACTGCGGGTCTTCCGACGACTGGCGGGCAGCTACGCGATCCCACCGATGCGACCTGCGGTCCTCCGCCCGCGCCGGGCCGCGGGATCGCGACTCGACGAGGCCATTCGAGTCACCCATCGCGACGTCCGGCGCATGGCCGAGTCCTCCGCGTCGGCGGACGACCTGCTCCTGAACCTGACGGTCGGCATCGTCGTCGTCGATCCGCGCTACTACGTCGTCCGGATCAACACCGCGGCGCGCCAGATGCTCGGCATACACGGCACGGCCTACGGCCAGGATTTCGTCCATCTTGCGGAGGCTCTTCCGCCGAGCTCGATCCGCGCCGCGATCGACTCAGCCCTGGCCGGCAGAACGACTTCGACCGTGTTCGAAACGGAGCCCGCGGACGCCGCCAGCGAAGCGCCGCATTTCCTCGAAGCGACGGTGCGGCCCTACCGCGGTGAAGCGCGCGATAGCGAAGGCGCCGTGGTCGAGCTCATAGACGTAACGGCGCTCGAGCAGGAGCGTCAGGCCGCCCTCAGGACGAAGCAGCGGCTGGCGAAAGTGGCAGCAACCAACGGCCGGCTTCTTCAGGCAAACGAGGAACTGACGGCCCTCGTCGCCGAGCTCCGATCCGCGAACGAGGCGATGCTCCTGGCGAGCGAAGACGCGCAGGCGACCCGAGAAGAGGTCGAAACCGTCAACGAAGAGTTCCAGGCCACCAACGAAGAGCTCGAAACGCTCAACGAGGAGCTGACCGCGAGCGTCGAGGAGTTGCGGGTCGCGAACGAGGATCTGGCCACGCGGACCGGTGAGTTGAGCGCCCAGGCGGTCGTACTCGAACGGGAGAGGCTGGATACCCAGGAGGAACAGGACCGTCTCCGATCGATCCTGGCCAGTCTGGGCGACGCCATCGTCGCCGTCGACCACGAAGGCCGGATCATGACGACCAACGACGCCTACGATCGATTCTTCGGCGGCCCGAATGCCGAGATCGAACCCCAGGACGTGGCCGGCCTACCGATCCCTCCGTCCGACCGGCCGCAGCAGCGCGCGGCTCGAGGCGAGCGGTTCCGAATGGAGTTCGCGGTTTCCTCGGCGGACGGAACGCGACGCTGGTTCGAAGCGGTGGCGGAGCCGCTCACCGCCGGCGACCGGACCTGGGGCGGCGTGCTGACGATCCGGGATCTCTCCGAGCGGACCATGCGACTGAGCCTGGAACGATTGATGGCCGCGGCGGGTCATGAGCTCAAGACCCCGGTGGCCGCGTTGCACGGGTACCTGCAGCTCGTCGAACGGGGGCTTGGCCCGGAAAGCTCCGCGCAGGCTCGCACCTATGCGGCCCGGGCGCTCGCCCAGACCCGGCAGGTAGGCGAGCTCGTCGAGCGCCTCTTCGACGTGAGTCGCATCCAGGCCGGCCGGTTCGAGCTCGCGGTCGCGTCCGTGGATCTGGTGTCGGTCGTCCGCGACGCGGCCGAGACTGCCGCGCTCCTTCCGAACGCCCCGGCCATCCGCATATCCGAGCATCCCAAGCGGATCCTCGTCCAGGCGGATCGAGGTCGCCTGGAGCAGGTCTTCGTCAATCTCCTCTCCAACGCCGTGGAGCATGCGTCGAGCTCGCCGGAAATCGACGTAACCGTGAGTCGGTCCCCGTCGGCCGCCATCGTCGAGGTCAGAGATCAGGGTCCGGGGATCCCAGCGGACATGCTGCCGCTGCTGTTCCAGCCGTATACGCAACTCGGGCAGAAGGCGTCCGGCGGGTTGGGTCTGGGGCTCTACCTCGCTCGCGAGATCGTGACCGCACATGGTGGGGTCATCGAGGCGGAGTCGACCGTGGGCAAGGGAACCACGGTCGTCGTACGGCTCCCGCTCCGCAAGCCCGCAGCCAGGCGTGGCGCACGGCCGGCAGGGGGGACCACTGAATGATCAGGGTCGCGATCATCGAGGATCATCCCGCCATCGCCGACGGCCTGACGGCCTTGATGAGGGACGAGTCCGATGTGCTGGTCGTTGGAACTGCCCGGGACAGCGTCGAGGCGGATCGCCTCCTGGAGTCCCAGGCCCCCGACGTCGTTCTGTGCGACATCCGCCTGGCCGGGACCGTGGACGGGCTCGAGGTCCTGTCCCGCCACACCCCGGGCCCGGCGTTCATCATCCTGAGCGCGTACTCATATCCGAGCTACTACGTCGCGGCGGTGGAGCGCGGGGCGAAGGGTTACCTCTCCAAGATGGCGACGATCGAGCAGATCCTCAAGGCCGTTCGCACGGTCGCCGCCGGTGGCACGGCGTTTCCGGTCGAAGTGCGCCGGGCCGCGCGCACCGCCCTTCGATCGCCAACCCCGCGCGAGGCCCAGATCCTGGCCCTCGTCGCCGAGGGCCTGAGCAACGCCGAGATCGCCGAGCGCCTGTCGCTCCGGATCAAGACGGTCGAGAGCCAGCTGCGGCGGATGTTCGACCGGTACGACGTTTCGAGCCGGACGTCTCTGGTCAATGTGGCCCAAAGACAGGGTTGGCTCCAAGCGGATCGGTAGCGTTCGCTCGTTCCAGGCGCGAATATGTGCGAACCGATCGTGCGGTGCCGATCGAGGTGCCGCCCGCAGCTCGCAAGAGGATCGTCATGAGCATCACCTACACGCACGTCCCGCACCCGCACATCGCCAAGCACAAGGAATCGAAGCCACCCAAGACGACCGACGAGCACGTCGGCTTCAATGGCAAGGTGGCTCTCATCCTGACCACGGTCGTGGGGACGATGTGGTGCGCCTATGCCTTCGCGGTGCTCGCGCTGGTGGCGCTTCCGTCGGCCACGGGCAGTCCGCTCTTGCTCATCCAGTGGGTGAGCCAGACGTTCATCCAGTTGGTCATGCTCTCGGTCATCATGGTCGGCCAGAACATCCTGTCTCGAGCCTCGGACAAGCGAGCGGATATGACCTACCAGGATGCCGACGCCACGTTCCACGAGTCGCAGCAGATCCAGGCCCACCTGCTCGAACAGGACAAGGCGATCAACGAGATGCTGGACAAGATCGTGAAGCTGGAGGCGTCGCTCTCGGCCCGAAGCTGAGCCACGGCCGATTCCTAGCGCCGGCAGCGGAGCCGCCGGCAACGGCGCGCTGATAAGACGCGGCGGACGTCAACCGGGGCCTTCACGGCCGGCCTGCTAGTTCAAGCACGGCGCCGAGTTCGGCGAGGGTAAACGGCTTTGCAAGTGTGGCCGCCACGCCGGCCAGCGCGCCCCCTCGAGCGAGCGACTCTGCATTGCCCGACATGATCACGATCGGTAGCTGCGGGCAGCGTTCGGATGCAAGCGCCGCAAGGGCGATGCCGTCGAGTTCACCCGGAATCGAGACGTCGGTCAGCAGCAGTTCGAATGGCTCCGCGGTCGAGTCGAACGCCACCAGCGCCGAGTCGGCGTCGGGGCAGGTCTGCACCTCTCGTCCAGCCCGCGCAAGGACACGGGCGACAACCGAGCAGATGAGCGGATCATCATCGACGACGAGAACGGCCACCTTGCACCCCTTACACTCGAAGCGACGCACCTGCTCGCCGCCCTTCTGTCCAGGCTCGGGCCGCCGATGCCTTCGGGGAACGTGGCGGCACGCACGCGCCGTTACGGGTTCTCCACGACAGAGGGGTGCCTGGTGGGCGAGGTCATTCGGCTGGCGGTGCTCGAGGACCACAGAGTGGTCGGGACGAGCCTCGCGGCCGCGCTCAGCGCCGTGCCCGGCATTCAAGTCGTGGGCGTCGTCACGACACTGGCGGAAGCCCGGGAGTTGGTCGCGCGCGAGCAACCCAGCATCGTGCTCGCCGACGCCGAGCTAGCCGACCACGAGTGGTCACTCGACTTTCCGCTCGAGCTAGGCCCGACGGGCCCCAGAGTCGTCTTCCTCTCGGCTCACATTCGACCCGACATCGTGTCGGCGGCGGTCGAGAATGGCGCCGCTGGCTATGTGCACAAATACGAGTCACTCGATGCCGTGGTGGCCGGCATCCGTTCTGTCGCTGCGGGCCGCACTGCCTTCTCGCAGCAAGTGCTCGCGCTTGTAAGGCGCGGTCCACGCAGCCCGACCGCTCGGGAACGACAGGTGCTCACGCTGCTCGTGAATGGCTCTGCAAACAAGGAGATAGCAGCGGCGCTTGGGATCGAAAGCCGGACTGTAGAGACCCACCTGCGTCGTCTCTTCGATCGCTACGGGATTGCCAATCGGGTCGAGCTTGCGGTGCTGGCGCTCCGTGAGGGATGGGTCGATGCCAGGGCCTGAGCGGGACGACGGGACTGAGGGGGCAGATCCCGCCCAGGACTCGCGCCTCTACCAGTCGGAGCTCGTGGCCAACCTAGTTGACGAGCTGCAGGCCGCCGAGGATCAGGCGGAGATGTTGGCCTACGTACTTGCGCAGGCACACCACGATTTGCACAACATCTGTACGTCTCTCGGCGGTTTTGGCGGATTGGTCCTGGAGACTGCCAACCCGGACGACACCATTTGGGCGTTCAAGGAGACCATCCTGGCCGCGGAAAGGATGTCTAGGATCTTGGCACCAATGGCGGCGTTGTCCGGTAAGGGCGTTCGGGTTAACGGCGAACAGTGCGACCTCACCGAACTCGTGGCCGACGAGATTGCAAGGGAAAGGGGGACGCGCCCAGACCTGCGCCTTGAGGTCGGTGTGTCTCCCATAGTCGTCGATCTACCGCAGGATGGGGCGACTGCGCTGGTCCGCACGGTCCTGTCCGTGGCGCGCTCGACCACTCCCACAGGTCCGATCCAGGTGACATTGAGGGTCTTCCGCCCGGTGCTCCGTGGCTTTTGGGCAATTGCCCACGTGAGGCTCCAAGTCACGAGTGAGGCGCCGGTAGGGCTCTATACCCTCCCACATGAAATGCACGTCGAACTCCAGAGGGCGATCGGCGAGGCTGGTGTTGCGATCTCACATGTGACCGATGGACGGCTCAAGATCGACGTGTGGTTGCCGCAATCCAGGACGGAAGCGGCGGCGCCGCGGGTGGCTGAGCTGTGAGTCCGTCCGGGAGACCGAGGAAAAGCCGCTTGCGGTCCGGTGGCTCCTCCTCCAAGCCAAGTGGGCCATCGCGTGACCTGCTTGGACGTCGCCGGCAGCATCGCCGGCGGCATCGTCGTCGTCGTTCTCGGCTGGATGCTCGGAGGAGTTGGTGGAGATGAGGGGACTCGAACCCCTGACCCCCGCGATGCGAACGCGGTGCTCTCCCAGCTGAGCTACATCCCCACGCGAGCGAGGGGCAGTCTAGCACAGGACGCCGGGGATTCAGAGTCGGGCCATCCCCGGCCGGCCGACGTTGCGGCCGGGTTCGCGCCGCCCTGCCCCCCCGCCGACCTCAGTGGCCGCTCGACTCGTAGCGGCGCAGGCCAACCCGGAACAGCCAGACCGACATCAACACCGCGTAGATCGCCACGAGGGGAGTGAGCAGCCCCGGCAGGCTCCACGCGTCCACGCCGAAGACCCACGCCGTTGGGAAGAAGCTGACGAACGCGAACGGCACCGCGACCACGATCAGCGCCTGGACCGCGTACGAGTAGATCGTGATCGGGTACTTGGCGAAATCGCCGAGACGGTGGACGAACATCGGCACCATGCTCCACGGAGAGCGGATCCAGAACGTGCTCGCGGCCGAGGCCAGGTTGATCGCCACGCGGATGACGGACGCGCTCACGATCAGGATGGCGAGCATGAGCAGCCGCCCCGGCGTCCACTCCACCGGCACGTTGGTCACCGCGATGCCGATCAGGACGAAGCCGGTCACGAGGTTTCCCAGGCCGTTGAAGCCCACCGCGCCGGCGAGGACCTGGACGATCGGTGAGACGGGGCGCAGCAGCATCTGGTCGAACTGGCCGGTGTAGACCAGGCTCGATAGACGCCACGTCCCCTCGAAGAAGAGCGAGCCCACGCCCTCGGTCACGAAGATCAGGGCGTACATCATCACGACCTGCCAGAAGGTCCAGCCGTTGACGCTCGGAATTCGCTGGAAGATGGCCCAGATGACCGCGAAGCCCGCCAGCTGGACCAGGACGGCCGAGAGCAGGAGGACGATGAAGTCGGTCTCGTAGGCCATGATCGCCTTCATCTGCTGGCCCAGGCAGCGGAAGTAGAGGTAGACGCCACGGCGAGCGCCGTGCGCTCGAGCGCGCAGGTCCGCCCCAAGCGCGTCCACGATCGAACGATTCGGGTGCATCTCAACCGCCATGGATCGTCACCACCTTGACCGCCTGGCGGAAGGCCAGCCGGCCGAGGAACAGGAGCCCGACTGCCCAGACGACCTGGACGCCTATCGCCACGGCGGTGGATTGCGCGTCGAGCTTGCCAAGGTAGACGAGGGCGGGCGTCGAGATCATGGCCTGGAAGGGCAGCACGGCCGCGACCGATTGCAGCCAATCCGGAAAGAAGACGAGCGGGATCAGCGCGCCTGAGAAGATGTTCTGGATGGCGCTGCGGCCGACCATGATGCCTTCGATGCTCGTCGTCCAGAAAGCAGTCATCGACACGCAGTAGACGAGCCCGAACTTGATGATCGTCGCCAGAGCGCACGAGACGACGAAGAGGGCCGCGCGCCCGGGATCGGCGGGCAGCGCCGCACCGCCGAACACGAGGGCCACGACGGCGGCGACACCTACGGCCGAGGTGGCCTCGAAGATGATCGGGCCCATTGCCCGGGCGAAGCGGCTGGCCTGGAAGTCGAAGGGCCGGGCCAGGTCCACTGCCACGTAACCCTCGCGGATGTCCTGGCTCATGACCCACTCGTCGTACCAGGTCAGCAGAGAGCTCAGCAGGAAGCTGACGAGGATGTAGGCCTTCATCTCGGGCCACGTGAAGCCGCCGAGCGACCCGGGATTGCCCAGGAAGACGGTCTGCCACAGGTAGAACATCGCCACGACGTAGAAGATCGTGCCGATCATGTTCAGGACGAAGCCGGCTCTGTAGACGAACGTGATCTCGAGGCTCGTCCGGGCGAACGAGACGTACTTGCGCAAGCCCGACACGTCAGGCCTCCGCGACGACTGCCGGTTTGGCCGACCGCAGCTCGGGCTCGTCGCCGGGGGCGAGGCTCAGCTGGCCGAGGTACACCCGCCTGATCAGGTCCTCGACCTCGGGCTCGTCGATCCGGAAGTCGATGACCTCGACGAGCGGCATTACCGCCCCGGCGATCTCGCCGGCGGCATGCTCGAACCGGTCGAACCGGACGGACAGGCGCAGCCCGTCGGACGCGACCTCGCAGGCCGGCAGCTTCTGGCAGATCGCGGCCATCGATTCGGCGGGGCGGGCGAGCTGGAAGTGGATGACTCGATCGCGGGCGTACGTGTCCTTGAGCGTCGCGAGGTCGCCGTCGTGGATGATCTTGCCGTTGTCGATGATCACGATGCGACGGCAGATGTCCTCGATGTCGCCGAGGTCGTGGGTCGTGAGCATCACGGTGGTCCCGTATTCCTCGACCCTTGCCCGGACGAACTTGCGGATGCTGTCCTTGACCGCGATGTCCAGGCCGATCGTGGGTTCGTCGAGATACAGGATCCTGGGGTCGTGGAGCAGGGCCATGCACAGGTCCGCCCGCATCCGCTGGCCCAGCGAAATCTTGGCCGCGGGGACGTTCATGAACTCGGCCAGGCCGAGCATCTCGGTGAACTCGCCCAGGTTCTTCTTGTAGCGGTCCGCCGGGATCTCGTACATGTCGCGAGCCAGGTTGAACGACTCCACGACGGGGATGTCCCACCAGAGCTGGGTCCGCTGGCCGAACACCACGCCGATGTTGCGGGCGTTGCGCTGGCGCTTCTCGTACGGCACGAGGCCGTTGACGATCAGGCTCCCGGAGCTCGGCACGAGGATTCCGGTGAGCATCTTGATCGTGGTGGATTTGCCCGCGCCGTTGGGTCCGAGGTATGCCACGGACTCGCCGGGTTCGATCGCGAGATCGATGTGGTCCACGGCGAGCTTGTCTCGATATTGACGGACGAAGAAATGCTTGAGCGCCCCGGCGAGACCAGGTTCCTTGACTGCCTGTCGGAACTTCTTGGTCAGCCCGTGGGCTTCGATCAGCGGCGGCATCGAGTGGCTTCCGCTCCTGAGGTGGCGGTTGGCGGGGACGGAGTTTACTGCAAAGCCCCGGCCGGCTGGATCATCCCCGAGGCGGACTTTCGCTGGCGGTTCGGCCAGGTCGCGGTGCGCGCCGGGTGGTGGGTTCAGGGTCTGCAAGGTACCGCCTCTCGCGCCATCGTCGAGGGCAAGAATGGGCGGCTAAGCTGCCAGAACGTGTCAGGTTGTCGTAGTGGCCGGCGGGTCGGCGGGTTCTTCACTCAGTTCCAGCTCCGGTGGAACGTCGCGGGGTTTTGGGTGGGGCGGGCGGATTTGG
>DAHXON010000109.1 GCA_027364875.1 Chloroflexota bacterium | reverse complement strand
GGCCCAGCTTGACCGAGCCCGTGCCCGCCTTGAGCAGCGCGGCGTGGAGCGCGTCCGGATCGGCGATCGCGACGTCGTCGGCGGAGACGATCAAGTCGCCCTCGCGGATGCCTGCCGCTTCGGCCGGACTGCCCTCCTCGACGCCCCGGACCAGGATCCCGTCGTGCTCGGGCAGGCCCACCGCACGGCGCATGTGCCGGGCGACGTGGCCCGGCGCGACGGCGACTCCCAACCGAGGCCGAACGGTTTCCTCGCCCCGGCCGAGCGCGTCCACTCGCGCCTTGAGGTCCGCATCCGCGGGCAGAGCCAGGTAGAAACCCTCGCCGATCCGCTGCGTATTCAGGCCCACGAGCCGCCCTTCGGCGTCGAAGATCGCGCTCCCTGAAGAGCCCGGCGCCAGCGGTGCCGTGTGCTCGATGCTGCCGCCGATGAGCCTGCCGCCGGGGCCGCGGAACGACCGCTCGCGCCCGGAGACGAAGCCGAAAGTGGTTCGGGCGCCGCCGTTGGCCGCCTTCGCGACCGCGAACACGACTGCGCCGACCTCGGGCATCGAAGGCGCCCATTCGAGCGGAGCCGTGTCGCCCGTGGAGACCTCGAGCACCGCGAGGTCGCCGTCGAAATCGCCCGCCAGCAGCCGCCCGCGCTCGCGCCGGCCGTCGGCAAAGACGCACGTCGCGCCGTCGCCGTGGACGTTGTGCGCGTTCGTGAGCACTCGATCCTTCGCGATCACCAGCCCGCTGCCGCGCAGCCATCGGCCGCCGATCCCTACCAACGCAGGCGCGGCTCGTTCCGCCACCTTCGTCATCGCCGACTGGAACTCGTCAAGGACGCCCATTTCTCGATCTCCCGCGGCCACCGCGACCGGCCGGCCGCACCTTCGTCATGTGTGAGTAGTGACTAGCAATTCGCAAGCTACCACGCAACCAGCGGCATCGCAAGCCCGAACCGCGCGGCGAGCCGGGTACCATGAACGCGTGGAAGAAGCCAATCCCCCATCCCCACTCCGGGTCGCGCTGGAGCGCGTCGGCGACCGCTGGAGCCTGCTCCTGGTCGAGTCGCTGCTCGACGGCCCTCAACGCTTCAACGACCTACAGGCAGCTCTGCCCGGGATCGCCCCGAACATCCTGTCGGACCGGCTCAAGCGCCTGGAACGCGACCGCGTCCTGACGTCGCGGCCTTATTCGGATCGACCGGTCCGCCTCAGCTACGAGCTGACGGCCGACGGTCGCGAGCTGGCGGGCGCGCTGCGGCTGCTCGCGACGTGGGGCGCCCGCGTGGGCGAGCCGACCACGGTCCGCCACGACTCGTGCGGAACTCCGCTGGAGGCGCGCTGGTACTGCCCCACGTGCGCCCGAACGATCGAGCAAGGCGAGACCACCGAGCTGCGGCGGCTCTGAGGCCGGGCGCCGAACGTACGGGAGGGAGGCGACACACATGGTCGGCCGAAGCGAAGGATTTCTCCTCGAACCGCTGTGGGAGGCGGCTGCCGAACCGGGCCCGTCCCGGCGTGGCGGGCGGCTGCCTGACGCCCTGGCGGCTCGCTTCGCGGGCGAGCTCGCGTTCGAGCTTCGAGCAGACCGGCCCATGGTCGTGGCCAACTTCGTCTCGAGCATCGACGGCGTGGTTGCGCTCGGCCCGGACGAGAAATCCACCGGCGGAGGCGAGATCAGCGGCTTCTCCGAGGCCGATCGATTCATGATGGCTCTTCTGCGCTGCCTCGCCGACGTGGTGATCGTGGGAGCGGGCACGGTTCGAGTCGGCCGGAACCACGAGTGGACGGCCCGGAACCTCCGACCGGACCTCGCGCCGGTGTTCGCCGAATGGCGCCGCGAGCTCGGTCTCGCGCCGCAGCCAACCACGGTTGTGGTCACGGCGAGCGGCGACGTGGACCTCCGGCATGGGGGCCTGAGCGCGCCGGACGTGCCTGTGTTCGTGGTGACGACCCACGCCGGAGCGCGGCGCCTGAACAGCGTCAAGCTGCCGGCCAACCTCGAAGTCGTGGTGAACAGCAACGGCGACGACGTGAAGCCCGGGGAGCTGCTGGACGCGGTCGGGATGAACACCCGGGCGCGAGTGGCCCTGTGCGAGGGCGGCCCGCACCTCCTCGGCGCGCTGATGGGCGCGCGACTCGTCGACGAGCTCTTCCTGACGGTGGCGCCGCAGGTCGTGGGCCGGCCGGATGGAGCCGGGCGCCTGGGCCTGGTCGAGGGCTCAAACCTGATCGCCGCCGGCGGCTCCTGGGCTCGCCTGGCCGCCATCCGCCGGGCCGGCGACGACCTCTTCCTCCGCTATCGCTTCGGCGAGTAGACCACCGGTCCCGGTCCCAGAAGTGCCGGCCGATCCCTGTCCCGGCCCGACCCGCATCACGGACGGATGCGCCCCCTCGTCATTCGCTCGTTCCGAGCCGTTCACCAGGGGAAGCGAGGTGGGTGCGGTGTTTCGGATCGAGCGTGGTCGCGTTTCAGGCTCGCAGCGAGCGCTGTCGACCGTGTTCCTGGCCGTGTTCTGTGTGTCGGCCTGCGTGTCAGCCCAGATGGCGTCGCCTCCCCCTGTAGTCACGCCCCTGGCCGCGACGAGCGCCCCGGCGAGCGCGAGCGCGGCACCGACTTTGACACCGACGCCGATGACGACAGCGTGGGAGCGCCCGACCGAGACGGCGACGGCCTCGCCAGAGGCGACCCCGACGCCGACCGTCCCTCCGACTGCGGCGCCGACCCCTACCAGGAACCCATGGGCATCCGTCGAGCCCATCGCTTCGCCGTGCGGCAGCCTGGCCGGCCTCGATGCGGTCACTTCCATCGACTGGACCTCGCGCCCGGGCGGCTCAAAGGCGGGTTCGGGCGCGGGCCCACTGGAGTCGACCTTCTCTCTCTTTGCCTGGAGCGGGGGATACCTTGGCTTCCGACACCAGAATGTGGCCGAAACGGCCAGAAGCGAAACCATCACGATCGAGGCGTCCGCGGACGGTCTGGCCTGGACGACTGTGCAGACGCTGACGGTGCGCTCCGCGGGCGTGATGAGCATGCCGGTCCGGATCTCTCAGCTCGTCGAGGGGCCGGCCGGCTTGATCGCGATAGGTGTCTGGGCGGCGTCGCGCTCCGACTTCCCCGCGGTTCGCCGACCGTCATTGCTGCTCCAGTCGTCGGACGCGCAGTCGTGGCGCTACGCATGGGTCGGCGATGTCTTCGGCGGCGCGACGATCGAGGCGATCGAGGCGGGTCGCTCGGGCTACGTCGCCCTCGGCTACCTCGAAGCCAGTCCGGACTACGAGTCCTTCGTTTGGGCTTCGTCCGACGGGGTCACCTGGCAGAAGTCGTCATGGCCGCTCGACTCGGACTTCAGCATCCCCAACGCGATGGATTGGGGAGCCAAGGGCGTCGCAGGCTTCGACGCCGGATTCGTGGCGGCGACGGTTCGATTGGACGAGCCCCAGGAGCTCTTGACGCCGGCGTCGGCCTGGTCAGTCGACGGGGCTACCTGGACGGGAACGCAGATGCTGGGTCTCCGGCCCGGAATCGCCATGATCGGGGGCATGAGCCTGACCTTCGCCCGCCTGAGCCCCTCGGCGGCAATGGCCAGGGAGAACGCCTACGCGGACACGTCGGGCAGCGTTTCCTGGAGCATGGCCTGGGTCACCACCGACGGTCGAACATGGTGTGGCGCACCCGGCATCGCGACCGTCTGGCCGGGGACCGTACAGACAGACGGGCACCACGCTCTGGCCATCGCCGTGAACCCCGACGACGTGGAGGCACCGATGGTCATCGGGTCCATTCGGGGCGATCTCACGCTCGGCCCGGTGAGTCAATCCGGAACCGTTCCGACCGGCTACCCGGAGATGGCACTCGGCCCGACCGGACTAGTGGCAAGCGACGAGGACGGCACCGTCTTCTATGCGGGCAAGCTTGCAGGGTGAGCCCCAGGCAGGCTCCTGGACCACCGCCACCGGCCGCCGTTACGGCCGTGCCAGCCTTTCGGGCGCTTCGGACCCGTACCTCGCGGCGCGGGCGCCCTAAAATGCCCCCCGTCAGATGAACGCGGCCGCTTCCTTCGGCTGCGACCGAACCAAGCACGGAAGGCACGCATGAGTCGAACTCCGCGCATCGGCATCCTCACAGGCGGCGGCGACGTCCCCGGTCTGAATGCCGTCATCAAGAGCGTCGTCTATCGGGCGACCGAACTCGGCTACGAGGTCTACGGACTCCGCCGCGGCTGGGAATCCCTGACCCACATGAAGCCGGGCCCCGGGCTCGACACGGACTACGTCGTTCCGCTCGACCGGACCAACACCCGGGCGATCGATCGCACGGGCGGCACCTGGCTCCACACCTCCCGGACGAACGCCCGCAAGATGAAGGCCGGCAAGACGCCGGCTCACATCGGCCCCGAGCGGCTCAAGCAGCTCGAGGTCAAGGAAGGCGTCTACAACTTCACCCCCGTCGTCCTCGAGAACATCGAGAAGCTCGGCCTGGACTACCTGATCCCGATCGGCGGCGACGACACCTTGAGCTTCAGCCAGGTCCTCGCGGACCAGGGCGTCAAGGTCGTGGCCGTGCCCAAGACCATGGACAACGACGTCCAGGGCACCGAGTACTGCATCGGCTTCTCCACGGCGATCTCCCGGGCGAAGGACGCGATCAACCGCCAGCGGACCACCCTCGGCTCGCACGAGCGGATCGGCGTCTTCCGCATCTTCGGCCGCGACGCCGGCTTCACCGCGCTCTACACGGCCTACGTCACGAGCTGCCGCTGCCTGATCCCCGAGTACCAGTTCGACCTCGACAAGCTCGTCTCGCTTGCCGTGGAAGACAAGAAGAACAACCCGTCGCGGTACGCCATCGTGCTCGCGGCCGAAGGAGCGATCTGGAAGGGCGGCGAGATCGGCGAGTACGGCCCGGCCGACGCCTTCGGGCACAAGCACAAGGCCAACATCGCCGAGGTCCTCGCCTCGGAGATCCAGGCCCGCTCCGGCGAGGAGACGCTAGCTTCCGAGCTGACCTACGACCTCCGCTCCGGCGATCCCGACGCGGTGGACTCGATGGTCGGCATCACTTTCGCCAACGTGGCCATGAACCTCGTGGCGAACGGCGTGAGCGGTCGAATGGTCGCCATCCGCGGCGGCAAGTACAGCCACTCGCCGCTTCCGGATCCCAACATGGGTCCTCGCTCGATCGACATCCCCACGATGTACAACACCGAGCGCTATCGCCCGATCTACACCAACCGCGAAGGTCTGCCGCTCCTGCTCGGCATCCCCGTCGCGGAGGATCCGGCGCTGCTCGCGAAGTAGCGCCGCTCCCCACGGAGTCACCCGCCAGATAATCGGAAGCCCGGGCGAAACGCCCGGGCTTCCTCATTTCCGCGATGGTCCCCTACCGGACGAAGTACCCCGTCACGTCGAAGATGACGTGGGCAGTCGGCCCGCGGACCGGGGCTGCATATGTCACCGACAGTCCGCCGTTCCCGTCGAGCCGGACCGTAACCGAGTTCGCCCGGTCGTCGCCGTAGGGGAAGTTGAGGGTGGAGCTGGTCGGGTCGTTCATCGGCACGGGTCCGACGAACAGAAAGCCCTGGAGCTGCTGCTGAGTTACGGTCAGGTTGCCGGTCACGGCCGTGGCGTCGGACGGAACCTGGCCGCGGCCGCGAACCGTGAAGGTCTGGGCAACGTGCGAGCTGGCGATTCCGAGCCCGCCCATCCCGGTTCTGGTGTCCAGGATGCGGGTCGGGTTGAGCGGGAACCACAAAGCCCCCGACGAGTCGTTGGTGAAGTAGCCGGTGACGTCGAAGATGGCGTGGGCGGTCGGCCCCAGGTACGGCGCCGCGTAGGTGACCCAGAGCTTGCCGTCACCGCCGATCTGGACGGTGACCGCGTTGGCACGGTCGTCGCGGACCGGGAAGTTGAGGGTGGAGCTGGTCGGGTTGTTCATCGGATCGGGGCCGATGAAAAGGAAGCCCATCGCCTGCTGCTGGGTCACGGTCAGGTTGCCAGTGACGGCCGTCGCGTTGGCAGGTACGCCGCCCTGGTTCCGGACCGGGAAGCCCTGGGCGACGTGCGAGGACAGCACGCCGATTCCACCCGTCCCGTTGCGTGTGTCGAGGATGCGTGTGGGCGTCAGCGGCGAGTAGGACGCGCCGCTCAGGTCCGCCGTGAAGTAGCCGGTCACGTCGAAGATGGCATGAGCGGTGGGCCCAAGAGTTGGGGCCGCATAGGTGACGGAGAGCGTCCCGCTCGCGCTCAGTGCCACCGTCACCGCGTTGGCCCGGTCGTCGCCGGTCGGGAAGTTGAGGGTGGAGCTCGTCGGGTAGTCCTGAGGGCTCGGTCCGATGAACAAGAAACCCTGGCGAGACTGCTGCGTCACCGTGAGGTTGCCCGTCACTGCAGTAGCCCCGTAGGGCACTCCACCGCGATTCCAGACCGTGAACGTCCTGGCCTGGTGAGAGCCCAACAATCCGGAGAGTCCGTTCCCGCTCCGGGTGTCGAGGATCCGGGCCGGCGGCAGGGCGTGGTATGTCGCGCCGGAGATGGGCGTGATCGACTCTGACGGATCGGATGTGGTGGAGCCAACGCTGTTGGTCGCGGTCACCGTGAAGGTGTAGGCCGTGCCGTTCGTGAGGCCGGTGACGGTGCAGTTCGTGGCTGCCGCGCCGCCGGTGCACGTATGGCCGGCCCCGTCCGAGACGGTGTAGCTGATGATTGGAGCGCCGCCGTTGAGGGGCGCCACCCACGACACGTTCACCGACTGGTTGCCGCGGACGACGTTGACGCCCGTCGGCTTGCCGGGGACGGTGGCGGGCGTAACGACGACCGGGTCCGAGGCCGGTCCGGGTCCCACGGTGTTGGAGGCCAGCACGGTGAACGAGTACGGCGTCCCGTTGGCGAGGCCGGTGACCGTGCAGGCAACATCGGCCGGGCCGCCGGAGCACGTGTGCCCCGCGCCGTCGGTCACGGTGAACCCGGTCAGCGGGTTGCCGTTGTTGTTCGGGATGGCCCAGTGAATGGTCGCCTGGCCGTTGCCGCGGGTCGCACTAACGCCGACGACCTTGTCCGGCACCGCGGCCGGGATGACGGCAGCGGAGACAGGCGAGGCGAGACCATCGCCGTTGGCGTTATGGGCGGTGACGGTGAACGTGTACGACTGCCCATTGGTCAGGCCGGTTACGGTGCACGTCAGGAGCCCGGTTGTCCATGTGCATGACTTGGACGCGTCAGGCGTGACGCTTTTCACCATGTAGCTCGTGATCGGCGAGCCGCCCGTGTCAGGTTGCACCCAGGTCAGGACGACCACTTTGTTGCCCGCTTGAACGACCGGCGCCAGCGGCTGACCGGGGACCGTGGACGGCGTGACGGGCGTCGAGGCGTCAGACGTCAGGCTGTTGCCGTTGATGTTGTGGGCGGTGACCGTGAAGGTGTAGCTCGTACCGTTGGTCAGGGTGGTGAAGGGGCAGGTCAGTGGGCCGGTCGTCCACGTGCAGGTGGTCGTCGCCGGCGAGCTGACAACCGTGTAGCTGTCGATGGCGGCGCCGCCAGTGCCGGGCGCGACCCAGTTGACGGTGGCACTCTGGTTGGCCACTCCGGTGATCGTGGGGGCAGCCGGCTGACCGGGAGTGGTCGACGGCGTGACGGGCGTCGAGGCGTCAGACGTCAGGCCGGCGCCGTTGGCGTTGTGAGCCGTGACGGTGAAGGTGTAGGCCTGGCCGTTGGTCAGCCCGGTGAAGTGGCAGGTCAGCGGGCCGGTCGTCCACGTGCAGGTGGTCGTTGCCGGAGAGCTGACCACGGTGTAGCTCGTGATGGGCGAGCCGCCGTCGGACGGAGCGGTCCAGGTGACGTCGGCGACTAAGTTGCCCGAGGTCGCGCTCGGCGCGGCCGGCTTGGCGGGGACGGTCGAGGGCGTGACTGGCGTCGAAGCGTCGGACGTGGTGCTCGCGCCGACGGAGTTGTGCGCCGTGACCGTGAAGGTGTAGGCCTGGCCGTTGGTCAGCCCGGTGAAGTGACAGCTCAGCGGGCCGGTCGTCCAGGTGCATGTCGTAGTGGCGGGCGAGCTGACGACGGTGTAGCTCGTGATGGTGGCGCCGCCGTCGTCCGAAGGCGCTGTCCAGGTGACGTCGGCGACCGTATTGCCCGCGGTGGCGGTCGGGGCGTTCGGCTTGCCCGGAACCGTTGCCGGCGTGACGCTATTTGAGGGATCGGACGCCGTGCTCGGGCCGTTGATGTTGTGGGCAGTGACGGTGAAGGTGTAGTGCTGCCCGTTGGTCAGCCCCGTGAAGTGGCAGCTCAGCGGACCGGTCGTCCAGGTGCAGGTGGTCGTCGCCGGTGAGCTGACAACCGTGTAGCTCGTGATGATCGAGCCGCCATCGGACGGAGCGGTCCAGGTGACGTCCGCGACCGTGCTGCCGGCGGTCGCGCTCGGCGCGGCGGGCTTCGCAGGGACGGTGGTCACGGTCACAGAATCCGAGGATGCGGACGGAAGGCTGTCGCCGTTGGCGTTGTGGGCCGTGACCGTGAACGTGTAGGCCTTGTTGGTGAGGCCGGTCACGGTGCAGTTGAGCGGGCCGCTCGTCCAGCCGCAGGTCTGGTTGTCAGGCGAGCTCGTCACCGTGTAGCTGGTGATCGTCAGGCCGCCGTCCGACGGCGCAGCCCACGAAACGGTGGCCGAGGCATTGTGCGGAACGGCGGTCGGCTTGGCCGGCTGCGAAGGAACATCGGTCGGCGTGACGCTGTTCGACGCATCTGACGCGATGCTGTTGCCGCTGCCATGCGCGACGACGGTGAAGGTGTACGAGGTCCCGGCCAACAGGTTCGGCACGTTGCAGCTGGTCCCGCCCGTGGTGCAGGTCTGGCCGTCGGGCGAGCTTGTGACGGTGTAGCTGGTGGCTCCGCTGGATCCGCCCCAACTCACGTTCGCCGACAGGAAGCCACTCGTGGCCGTCGGCGTGCCGGGCTCCGTGGGGAGGCTGCCGTCGGGCGTGACCGCGTTCGAGTCAAGAGAAGGCGGCCCGTCGCCATCGGATAGGTTTGTCGCGATGACTTCGAAGGTAGCGGGAGTACCGTTGGCCAGCCCGTTGACGACGCAGGTTAGCGGCGTGTCCGGCTGCGGGTTCGACACGGTGCACTCGTTGGCATCGACCATGCTGTAGACCGTGTACAGGATGATCGTGCTTCCGCCGTTGTTGGCCGGGGCCGTCCACGAAACCCTCGCCTGGCCATTACCGGCGACCGCAGTTACACCGGTGGGAGCGTCGGGCGCGGCCCCCAGCGCGACCGGCACGGCAGCGAGGGCGCCGGAGCCGGCGAGGACCAGGGAGGCAACCAGGGCGGTGAGGATCGGGCGGGTCCGCCGAGGAAGGATGGCGCGGCTCAGGCCGAGCCGTCGAAGGGTTCCTGCCGGTGACGGGCCGGCCTCGGGCTTCCCGTGGGAACCCGATCGATCGAGCATACGCATGGGCGGGCCTCTTCCCCTGTACGACCACCAGTTGCGGCACGACAACGCTAGCCCTGCTCGGCAGGGGCGTCTGGCACCCTATCCCCAGGGGTCGGCCGGATCAATGAGCCGATCGTCACATCTTGCCGAAATCGCCATCCGGTGGACCTTTTCGGCCGGCGACGCGACGCGGAAATCGGCGCGGCGGGAGGCCGCCACCGCCGGCGACGAGACGCCCAAACGACCCCTTCGGGATGCCGCCGCGGATCGCCTGGCGTGCTGCGGTAACCAGAACGGGAGCACGTTTGACAGTTGGGCTCCGGCAGGGCACGGTTCGGAGGTCATGACATCATCTTCTCAGCCCCCTCTGCTCAACGGTCGCGACCTGCTGCGCGCGATCGGCCTTTCCGTCGAAGGCCCTGTTCTCTGGGGCCGGCCAGTGGTCGGCAGCAGCCCTGGAGTGTTCGTCGTGGAGCTGCCCGCCCCGACGCCCAAGGTTTCGATCGATCCGGACGCGATCCGCGAATGGCTCGCGCGCGCGCCGGACCTGCTCCTCGACGGCAAGCGGCCTAGCGTTGCCGAGCTGCAGACGCGGCTCGCGTCGTTCTGGGTTCCGAGCCAGCAGATCATCTACATCGGCTCCAGCCAGAAATCCGTGGCCGCCCGAATCGCGGGCATGTACAAGACGCCGCTGGGCGAGCGGCGCCCGCAGCCGTCCGGCTTCTGGCTCAAGACTCTCCACGATCTGGGCCGGGCCCGGATCTGGTGGGCACCCGCGCCCGATCCGGATCTGTACGAGGACATGCTCCTCGAGGCTTTCATGAAGGCCGCCGGCACGCTCCCCTACGCCGTCCTCGCGACGCCGTCCGGGGCCACGCGGAGCCACGGGCTGACGGGCACTCTCCACGATTCCGCGCCGCCGGCAAAGCCGGTGAAGATCACCAAAGTGACGGTCCTGCCGGACGCGAACGAAGAGGAGATGGCTTTGAGCAGCGGACCCGAGCGAGGGCGGGGCGGGGTTGCCCGAGCTCAAACCGCGGCGGCGGCTTCCACCTCGAGTGCTCGGGCGACTGCCGAGGATTTGCCGGATTCCGACGACGCTCCGGCGGCCGACGCCACGGTCTCCGCTCCCGCTGCGCGCGCGACCGCGACCAAACGGACGAGCCCTCGGGCGACCAGGTCGGGGACCCGGGCACCGAGCCGTGCCGCCGCGAAGAAGGCGGCCGCGGCTCCGCAGACCGGTCCCTCGGCCATCGTGCCGGTGGTGATCCGCAAGAGCTCCCGAGCGGCCGCGGCGAAGGCATCCCAGGCCGCGCTCGAGACCCACGTGACCGTCGAGGGCCTGGCGGCCCTTCGCGACGAGCTCGAGGAGCTGACGACTCTGCGCCGCCCGGAAGTGATCGCCCGGATAAAGTCCGCCCGCGAGCTCGGCGACCTCTCGGAGAACGCCGACTACGAAGCCGCCCGCAAGGAGCAGTCGTTCCTCGAGGGCCGCATCCTCCAGCTCGAGCAGATGATCAAGTACGCGGTGATCATCGACGTTAGCGGCGAGACCGGCTCGATCATCGTCATGGGCAGCACGGTCGTCGTGGAGACGGACCGGCACGGCGAGGAGACGTTCCAGATCGTCGGCTCGGCCGAGGCGGACGCAACGGCGGGCAAGATCAGCTTCACCTCACCGATCGGCAAAGCCCTCATCGGCCATCGCGCCGGCGAGACGATCCGCGTTCAGGTTCCCGCGGGAACGATGGACTTCAAGGTAGTCGAGGTCCGCTAGGGCTGGTTCGTCCGGCCGGTCCCGACCGACCCCGGGCGTCCCGGCGGGCGAAATCGACCTGGGGCGTCGACGACGGCGCGCGGGTCGGGCGCCCTAGCTCTGCGGGGGCGTCGGG
>DAHXON010000108.1 GCA_027364875.1 Chloroflexota bacterium | reverse complement strand
CGCCAATAACCGCAGCCGGCGCCAATACCGAGGTCGGCGCTAATACCGAGGTCGGCGCTGCTCTTCCTTGGGCGGGCGGGGCTCATGACCGGGGCGCGGGGGTCGCGGCGGCGTGCCGGGAGCCATGTTCGGCGGGGGAGCGATCGGGCCGCGCGCCCGGGAGGCTTCCACCTGCTTGGCGAAGGCTTCGGCTACATCCGGCGGAATGGCGCGTTGCATCGCCTCGCCGATGGCGACAATCCGGGCGTTCTGCGCGGCTCGCTGTTCCCGTTCGTACCTTGAACGCTTGACCACTGGAACCTCTTGAGCTGATCGTCCCCGCAATGGCGGGCGCCCATCATCCTCCAAACCGCGTCGGCCTGTCCTGACGGTTTCGGCGGCTACGCCAGCGCCTCGAACTCGGAGCGGTAGCGAATGGTGCCGGGGTGGAGAGCGTCGGGGTCCGCCGCGATCACCATGAAGGCTTCGTCGGGGGCTTCCCAGGGGCAGCGGACGCCGTACCTGGAGGCTCGCTCGAAGCCGAAGCGCGGGTAGTAGGTCGGGTGGCCGAGCACGACGACGAACGGGCATTGGGAGCGGTAGGTGGCCGCCAGACCCGCGTTCACGAGCTGCATCCCGATTCCCCGCATCTGCCAGTCGGGCAGCACCGCCATCGGGGCGAGGGCCATGCCGGGAAGCTCGGAGGCGTCGTCGCATTGGAGCACGATCGGGCTGAACAGGATGTGCCCGACGACCGCGCCTTCCACCACCGCGACGAGCGAGATGACGTCCGGACAATCCTCGACCAGCCGGCGGACGAGCTCCCCTTCGTCCGGCCGCCCGAATGCCAGCTGGTTGACCTCGACGACGGTCGCCAGCTCGCCTGGAGCCTGGGCTCTGATCTCCGGAGCGATCGAATCGTCGGGGCCGACCATCGCGGCCGAGTATGGGATCGAGCCGATCGGCCGGCAATCGGACGATCGTCCCCCGCGGCGGCCGGATGGCGGGTCCGGCCGGACGTATGGGCTCGGCCGGATGGCGGGTCCGGCCGACCGAGCCACGGCCGATCAGGCCCGCCGGTTCAGGGCAGCCAGCGCCAGGACCAGGCTGCCCGCGCACCACGCGCCGAGCAGCAGGAAGGCCCCGCTCGAGAGCGGGAACGACGTGGTCGCGAGGCTGCCGCGGATCGTCTCGCCCATCGCCTGGATCGGCAGCACCGAGTGGATCGCGCGCAGCCAGTCGGGCAGACGCTCGGCCGGGAAGCTCAGCGGCGAGAACATCAGCACGAAGACGATGAGGACCTGCGAGACGATCCCCGAGACCATGGGCGGCGCCACGCTCGCGAGAGCGTAGCCGACGCAGCTCGCGGTCAGTGCGACGAGGACGAACGCCGGCACGACGAGAGGACTGACCGACAGCGGCAGCCCGAAACGAAGCGCCCCAATGGCGACGGCGAAGACGACGCCCGGCAGCACGATGGCCGTCCAGACCGAAAGGTCGGCCGCGAGGAAGGCCAGCCTCGGGATCGGCAGCGAGCGGATGTACTCGACCGAGCCCTCGCTCTTGCCCTGGGCGACCACCTGCGGCACCGCCACCAGGCCCATCATGATCAAGCTGATCGCCGGCGCGCCGGTTGCCAGGAACAGGATCGTGGTCCTGTCGATCTCCGGAAAGAGCAGGGGATAGCCGGCCACGATGCCCAGGGCGAAGAGCGCCTGGACGACCATGGTCATGGGCAGCATCCACTTGTATCGAAGGGCCTGCCAGCGGATGAGCAAACCGTAGCTACGCAGCGCGGACATCGTCGCCCTCCCTGGCGGCAGAGTCGGTGGCATTGGCGGCGGCGGCCGTGGCGTCGGCGTCGGCCCGACCGACCAGCTGGACATACACGTCTTCAAGAGTCGCGGGCACGAGGCTGTACTCCTCGATGCGGTTCGCGATCCGAAGATCGCCGGCCCAGCGGACCGCGGCGCCGGCGTCATCGGGCGCGACGGTGGCGATCAGCCGGTTCCCGGCAGTCGTGGTGCGGCGGGCGAAGGCCGGGACTTCGGCCGCGCCGAGCTCGACGCCCGGCTCGAGCACCAGCTCCAGGCGAAGCTCGTCCGCGAGCCCGGTCTTGAGCTCGGCCGGGGTGCCTTCGGCGATCACGCGGCCATGGTCGAGGATCGCGAGCCGATCCACGGCCCGTTCGGCTTCGAGAACGTTGTGGGTCACCAGCAGCACGGCCGAGCCCTCGTCGGCGACCGCTCTAACCTGCGTCCAGAGCAGGCGCCGGCGGACCGGATCCACGTCGTTGGTGGGCTCGTCGAGGATGACCACGCGGCCCGGGGAAACCGTGGCCATGCAGAAGGAGGTCAGCCGCTTGACGCCCGACGAGATCCGCTCGCCGTCCACGTCGAGCCACTCGCCTATCTGGAGGGCCTCAACGAAACGGTCCATCCGGCGGCGCACCAGAGAACGCGGAGCGCCGCGGAGGCGGCCGACCAGGTCGATCGCCTGTCTCGGCGTCACGCCCGTGATGGGTACCTGGGCTTGCGGCTGGATCGAGCAGACTCGCCGCGCGTAGCCCGGGTCCGCCACGGCGTCGCGCCCGTCGATGGCTATGGCGCCGGAGGTGGGCCGGAGAAGCCCGACCACCTGACTCACGAGCGTGGTCTTGCCCGCGCCGTTGTGGCCGAGCAATCCGAAGACCTGGCCCTCCTCCACGGACAGCGACACGCCGTCGTTGGCGCGGGTTCCGCCGCGATAGACCTTGGTGAGATCCGATATCGACAGGAGCATGGTTGCCGCAGGCGTCCTCTCTCTGGTTTTGACATGCACAAGAGTATTCGGATACACATGTGTATGTCAATGCATTGCGAAATCCAGATGCGGAGCGGTACCCTCTACGCGTGACCAGCGACACGCGCCGACCCAGCGAACCTGCGGAGCCTCGACGCCGGCTGACGCGCGAGGAAGCCCGTCAGCGGACACGCGAGAACCTCCTCGCCGCCGCCGCCGTCGTCTTCGATCGGGCCGGCTACAACGGCACTTCGCTCGAGGCCGTAGCCGAGGCGGCCGGCTACACGCGCGGAGCCGTCTACTCGAACTTCGCCACCAAAGCGGACCTCTTCATGGCTCTGCTCGAGCGCTTCGTGGAGCAGGAGGAAGCGGTCCAGGGGGCTCAGCTCGAGACCCAGACGATCGAGCAGTTCTTCGACGGTCTCGACGCCATCTTCGAGAAGCAGACCCAGGACCGCCAGTGGGTCCTTCTCCAGCTCGAGTTCTTCCTCGCAGCCGCCCGCGATCCGGCAATCCGGGCGAAGTACCTGGAGAAGACCGCGGGCCTCACGGATCTCAGCGGTCAGACACTGGACGCCAAGCTGGCGGAGATGGGCCTCGACGCGCCGTTCACCGGCCGCGAGCTGGGAATCCTGTTGAACGCCCTTGGGACGGGCCTGGCCCTGGACTTCTACCTGGAGCCGGAGGCGCTCGATCCAACGCTGCTGGTCCGGGCCGCCAGGCTCATGGCCGGGCTGGATCCCCGGCCGCGCGGCGGCGGCGGATCGAGCGGATCGTAGTCGGCGAAGGCGCCGGCTGGGGCGCCACCTAAGGAGCGGACGCAGACACGGAGCGGCCGCGGCGGGGCGGCTCAGGCCGGCTGTTCGGCCGGTACGAGCTCCGCCAGCGGGATCGAGGCATCCAGGAAGCGGTCGCGATCGAGTGGCAGGCGCTCTCGAACGAGGCGGCCGATGACCTTCGAATCGTCGAAGTCGTTGCCGTGGACTGCCGCGACGGCGCGACCTTCGAGCAACCACACGGCCACGAACCGGTCCGTGCCCGGCCAGCGCCGGACCGTCAGCTCGCCCGCGTCGCCTGGCAATCCGAAGGTTTCCATGCCCAGGTCGAACTGGTCGGAGTAGAAGTAGGGGACGCGGTCATTGGCCGTGGCGCGGCCGAGCATGTTGAGAGCGGCCACGCGGCCCTGCTGGCGGGCGTTGTCCCAGTGCTCCACGCGGAGGCGCCTTCCGTAGCGCGGATGCCAGGCCGAAGCCACGTCGCCGGCGGCGAAGACCTCCGGCGCCGCCGTCCGGAGTTCCGCGTCCACAGCGATTCCACCGCTTCCGCCATCGATTTCGAGTCCGGCCGCGGCGGCCAGCTCGACGTTGGGCGTTGTCCCGAAGCCGACGACCACCATGTCGGCGCGCAGGAAGTCCCCGTTGGAGAGCATCAGCCCGCGTCCGCGGCCATCGTCAACGACCTCGACCACGCGCGCGCCTCTGACCAGCCGGACCCCGTGCCGCTCGTGGACTCCGGAGTAGATGGCTCCGACTTCCGGCCCCAGGTGGTGCTGGAGGACCTCCGCGGTCGGCATGACGAGCGTCACGTCGTGGCCCAGCTGACGGAGCGACGCCGCGACCTCGGCCGAGATCCAGCCGCCTCCGGCGACGGCGATCGACGCCGCGGAGCTCGCGTCGGCCCTGATCCGGTCGGAGTCCTCGACCGTTCGGAGCAAGTGGACGAAAGGCAGGGATCCTCCCGGGATCGATGGCCGGAGGGGTGACGCGCCGATCGCGAGCAGCAAACGCCCGAACGGCACCGTCCCGCCGTCGTCGAGCCCGATCCGCCGGCCGTCGAGCTCCAGGCTGGTCGCCCGCCTGCCAGACATCAGCTCCACGTCCGGGCTCGACCAGAATCCGGCCTCGGCCGCGAGCAGCTTCTCGAAAAGCGTCTCCCCGCGAAGGTAGTCCTTGGAGAGCGGCGGCCGCTCGTAGGGCTGGCGGTTCTCGGCCGCGATCACCACGAGGCGTCCGTCGAAGCCCTCCTTGCGGAGCGTGGTCGCCGCTCTGCCCGCGGCCAGTCCGCCGCCGACGATGACCCAGGGGCGCGTTCGTTCATCCTTCATTGCCCGACTCCTCGAACCTGTATCGCAAGAAAAGGTGGTCGCCGGCCCGTCGCGCGGAGAGCAGCCGCAGCCAGCGAGGACTCGCCGGCCACAGTGCCGCGCCCTCGACGAGCGAGAGGCGATGCGTGGCCGCGTTGCGTCCGGCCAGCTGGGGAGACAACGTCAGAAAGAGCTCGTCGACTGCGCCCGCGGAGATGAGCTCGCCCGCCAGGTGGGGGCCGGCCTCGGAGAGGACGATCCTGGCCCCGAGTCGCCCGGCCAGGTCGGAAAGCTCTTCGCCGGCCGGTCGATCCGCGGCCAGCGTCTCGCGCCGAACGTGCGCCGGGAGGCCGGCGCCGGCCAGCCGTTCGACCGCCCGATCCGGCCCGGCGATGACCGCCGGAGCCGCCGGGTCCTGGAGGCCCGGATGGTTCGGGTCCAGATCGCCGGTCGAAGTCACCACCAGTGTCGTGGGGTTGGCAGCGAGTCCGAGGCTCCGGCGCTGCTCGGCGAACTCCGTGACAGCGGCCGGAAATGCGCGCGCCGGCGTCCAGCCTCTCCCGCCGGAAGTGCGAAAGGTTCCCGCGCCCACCAGCACCACGTCGGCCAGCGTCCGAAGCAAGCCCATCACGAACCGATCCGCCGGGCTGAAGCCGCTGACGTCGCCGCCACCGGATCTGCCGGCGTCCATGGAAACCACACCATCGATCGTCTGGACGAAGTTGGCGACTATGGTCGGGCGACCGGGCCGCAGCGGTATCGAAAGCGGGCCGCCGTAGCGCCGGATGAGGCCGTCGTTCAGGTCGCCCCGGGTTTCGGCGGAGGCCGTGGCCCCGGTCTCGGCCCCGGTTTCGAGCAGAAGCTCGATGACCTCGTCGCCCCTTGGACGCGCTCTCGACGGAAGCTCGATCATCGCGCCGGGATCCCCAGCGCCATCTCCCGGAACTCGGTCCGGAGGTTCGGATCCGTCTGGTAGACGCCCCGATAGGCCGTGGTCCGGGTCTTCGACTCGTGCTCCCGGACGCCTCGGATCTGCGTGCACATGTGCTCCGCTTCCAGGTAGACGGCCACGCCGTGGGCGTTCGTCAACCGGGTCAGGGCGTCGGCGAGGTTATGGGTGAGCCGCTCCTGGACGCCGAAACGCTGGCTCAGGACGCGGACCAGGCGGGTCAGCTTGCTGATGCCCAGGATCTCCTCATGGGCCACGTAAGCGAGCCAGGCGTGGCCAGTGAAGGGCAGCGCGTGGTGCTCGCACAGGCTCGTGAATGGAATCGGTCCTTCCACGATCTGAGCCTGTTCGCAGTTGGCGCCGCCGCGGCATTCGGTGGGGAACGAGGTGACGAGCTTGGGGTCGCCGTCGTAGCCGTTCGTGGCGTCGATCAGGCCGTCCAGGAACCGTCGCGGCGTGTCGCGGGTCGAGGGCGTGTCGAGGTCCAGCCCGACCGCCGACAGGATCTCGGCAACGTATCGCTCCAGCCGGCGGCGCTCCGCCTCGCCTATCTGCCGCCTTCCGGAACCGACTATCGAGGCGATCAGGTCGTCGCGTTGTTCCTCTTCAAGCTCACCGTGCAGCCCGTCGTGCTGCCCCGGTTCAGCGACGAGGGCATGGATACTGAGAGAAGTCATGGGGCACTCCGAGGTGAGAGGTTCTGTGCAATAAAACTAGTCCGGGCTAGCGATACCGTCAACTTTACGATAGTGTCCGCTAGCGATATTCTCACTGCATGAACCAGCCCACTCTTCTTCCGGCGATCGACGAGGCGATCGATCGGCTCGGCCCTCTGCTCGAACCCGCCCGCCGGCGAGTCTTCGGCTTCGTCGCTTCGACCGACCGACCGGTGACGCGCGAGGAGACCGCGTCGGCGACCGGCCTGGCGCTGCCGCTTGCGACCTTTCACCTCGAGAAGCTCCTCGAGGCAGGGCTGCTCGAGGCAGCGGCAGCTCCGGCCGCGGCCGCGGGTGGTCGGCGGCGGGGTCGGCCCTCCAAGCTCTACCGCGCCGCTCGCCGGGAGCTGGTAGTCAACCTGCCGGCCCGCGACTACAGGCTCGCGGCCGAGCTGTTCGCCGATGCCCTTGCCCAAAGCTCGGGATCCGACTCGCTGGACTCGGCCGCGCGAGCTCGAGGTAGGAATCTCGGGGAGCGGGCCGCCTCTCGAGCTGAGAGTGGGGTGAGCCTGGAGGCTGCCGTCGTCGGCGTCCTGGCGGACCAGGGCTACGAACCGCGACGGCTCGACGATGGCTCCGTGGCACTCCGCAACTGCCCGTTCGACGGGCTCACGGAAAGCCACGGAGACCTCATCTGCCCGGCCAACCTGTCGCTTCTCGCCGGTCTGCTCGAAGGCGCCGGGGTCACGTCGATGCGGACCGCCCTGGAGCCCGGTGACGGTCGCTGCTGCGTCCTGCTCAGGGCCGTGGACGAGGGCTGAGAAGGATCTCGTCCCGAGTCACCACGGCGATTGCCCGCCCGGCGGGCTCGCGTCAGCGGCGGGCAACCACCGCGAACTCCGGAGACGCCGGGTCGAAGGGGGCGCCCGTGACGTTGCCCAGCGTGGCGTCGATCCGCAGACCTGCCTCCCCGAGCTCGGCCGCGAGCATCGTCGGGTCGAAGCACTGGATCCAGTTGAAGAGGGTCCGGGTCCGGTTGGCCTCCACGACCACGAACTTGTCCAGAACCACGCGTTCGTCGGGGTAGACGAAGCGGTTGTGGAACTCGAAGAAGGCCTCCGCCGACCAGAACCCGCCGCGCGGCGAGTGCGAGTAAGAGACCTCCTCGGCCATGTTCGCGAACGCGACGGTCGAATCGACGTCGAAGACGAAGGCACCGCCGGAAGCCAGCGCGCTGCCGATCGTGCGCAGGAGAGCCAGACGCTGGCTCGGCTCCATCGCGCAGTAGTCGCGCATGATCATCGTGACCAGGTCGAACCGCCCGGCCGGCTCGTAGGCCAGGTAGTCGTGATGCACGTAGTCGATCGGCAGGCCGGCTTTCTGCGCCGCCTCTCGTGCGTAGGCGATCGACCGCGCGGAGAAGTCGACGCCGGTAACCCGGGCGCCCGTCCGCGCGAGGCGGATCGCGTAGAGCCCGGGGCCGCAGCCAAGGTCCAGGACGCGCGAGTTGCCGCCGAGCCGGAACTCGCGGGCCATCCACGTCGTGGCGGCCTCGATCCATTCGGTCGTGCCCGACGACACGGCGACCGTACCGTCGAGATGGAATCGGAGCATCTGCTCGGAGACGTGCGGATCGGTCCACAGGTCCGCGACGGTCATGTGGGCGAAGACGGCGGGGCGCTCGTTGATGAGCTCGAGCTGGTTGAACAAGGTGGGATCTCCATGATGTATGGGAAGACGTGTGGGCCCTCGAATGATCGAGGGCGGCGGGCGCCGCCGGCGGCCGGCACGGAGCCGGTGGGGGCGCGGAAGGAGACGTCTAGCGGATCATGGCCGGCACAGTGTAGCGCCATCCGCCGGACCCACCAACGGGTTCGGCGTGACAGCCTGAACCGGCCCGAATCCGTCCCAACTCGGGCCGGACGCGCTCCCACACCCGAACCCTCGATTTCCGAACCGGAACGATTGACCCTCTCGATCGCGACGAATGGCATGATCGGCCGATGGACGCCGTCTTCTTCGTCGCCGGGCAGCTGCTCATCTGGCTGGTCCTGTGGGACCTCTTCCAGTCGATCGTCCTGCCGCGGCCGTCGCCCGGCTGGTTCCGCATCAGCCGGTACGTGATCCGGGGCGCCTGGCGGTTGGTGAGGCCGCTTGCCCGCCCCAACAGTCCTCGGAGCGAGCGGCTCCTCGGCTATTTCGCCCCCGCGATCACGATCGTACTGCTCGTCATCTGGCTGGCGGCCCTGATGCTGGGGTACGGGCTGATCTTCTACGCGTTCCGCGCCGAGCTCCGTCCCGCGCCCGCCGACTTCCCGACGGCCGTGTACTTCGCCGCGACCTGCGTCCTCACGCTGGGATTCGGCGACATCGTGGCCACCGGGGTGCCGGCGCGGATCGTCGCCGTGGCCGCTGCGGCCAACGGGCTGGGTTCGGTGGCGCTGGTCGTCACCTACTTCTTCTCGCTCTACGCCTCCTACCAGCGCCGCGAGGTCCAGGTCGTCACGCTGCAGGGCGTCGCCGGCGCGCCTCCGTCCGCCGTGGCGCTGCTCGAGGAGTACCGCCGTCTCGACCTCACCGACCGGCTGCCGGACCTGTTCCTGGAGTGGGAACGCTGGGCCGCGGACGTCCTGGACACCCACGTCGCCTACCCGCTTCTGGGGTACTTCCGGTCAAGCCATGACAACCTGACCTGGATCGGCGCGCTCGGCTCGATGCTCGACGCTGCCAGCATCGTCCTGACGACGATCGAGGACGTGCCCCGGGGTGAGGCCGAGAAGTTCAGGCGAGTCGGGGCCCATCTGGTCGAGGACATCTCGAACCTCGGGTTCCGGGCCGAATGGGGCGGACTCAAGCGCCATGACCCATCGATCTCGGAGAAGGCGAGGCTGGACCACGACGCCTTCGACGCGGCTTGCGTCCGGCTGGTCGAGGCGGGCTATCGTCTTTCGCCGTCGGACGACGCCTGGCTGGCTTTCTCGGCCGTACGCGCTTCGTACGCCTCGCGCCTCGAAGGCATGGCCGTCTTCTGGGCGGCGCGATCAACCTCATGGTTGGGCACCGCGGAGGCGCTCCGCTCGCCGGCTCATCCCGCGGAGCCGGTGGCTTGAGGTTCTACGAGTTCGTGCCGCGCCGCCGCAGCGGGTGGCTAGCGCGCCGGAGCTCGCACCGCCGAGCGGGCGGCTAGCGCGCCGGTTCGCCGTCCAGCAGCGTCCGGACTCGGCGGGCCAGCTCGTCGGCGCTGAAGGGCTTGGCCAGGAATGCCTCGTCGGGCCCCAGGAGGCCGCTGTTCGCCATGGCGTCGCCGGCGTAGCCGCTCACGTACAGGACTCGCATGCCGTTGTTCCTGACCCGCAGCTGAGCCGCCAGTGACGGGCCATCCTGGCCCGGCAGCCGGATGTCGGTCACGAGAAGCGGCAACGAGCCTTCCGATTCGGCGTGCGTCAGGGCCGCCGCCGCGTCGGCGCACACCAGCACCCGATAGCCCAGGCGTTCCAGAGCCTGTGCGACGAGCACCCGAACGGGCGGTTCGTCCTCGACTAGAAGGATGGTCTCGCTCCCGCCCGGGGCCGGATCCGGCTTGGCCTCGAGCGGGCGGGCGGAGACGGGACCCGAGTGCCTGGGCAGGTAGATGCTGAACGTCGATCCGACGCCGACCTCGCTCTCGGCGACGAGATACCCGCCGGACTGGGTCACGATCCCGTAGGTCGTGGCAAGGCCGAGGCCAGTCCCCTGGCCCGGGCCCTTGGTGGTGAAGAACGGCTCGAAGGCCCGGGCCCGCGTCGCCTCGTCCATGCCGATCCCCGTATCGGAGGCGGCGATGAGGACGTAGTGACCGGGCTTCATCAGCGTCGCCCGCTCGTCCTCCGGTCCTATCTCGACGTTCGCCAGCGAGATGGTGAGCTTGCCTCCACGGGGCATGGCGTCGCGAGCGTTGACGGTCAGGTTGATGAGCACCTGCTCGATCTGGCCGGCATCGGCGAACACCGGGTCCACCGACTCGGGACAATGGACCTCCAGCTCCATCCGGGGTCCGAGGAGGCCGCGGAGCATCGGCTGGAGCTGCTCCACCAGATCGTCGAGGGCGATGCCCGACGGATCGAGGACCTGCCGCCGGGCCAGCGCGAGGAGCTGCCTGACGAGACCGGCCGCGCTGTTGGACGCCCGCAGGATCTCGTCCACGTCAGCGATCGCACTCGGATTCTCGGCCACTTCCTCGCGGAGAAGGCCCGCGTATCCGGCGATCGCCGTCAGCAGGTTGTTGAAATCGTGGGCAATGCCGCCCGCAAGCTGTCCGACCGCCTCCATCCGCCCGGCTTCCACCAGCTCGCGCTCGAGAGCTCGTTCGTGGCTGACGTCCCTCTCGACGCCGACGTAGCAGACGATCTCGTCGGCCGCGTTTCGGATGGGGCTGATGACGGTGTCGACCTCGTACTCGGTGCCGTCTTTGGCCACGTTCAGCAGCGTCCCGCGCCAGACTTCCGCGTCGATCAGGCTCGGCCAGACCGAGATGGCCGGCCGCCCGTCGGCTCCGCTGAGCATGTTTGGGCTTCGTCCAAGGAGCTCGGAGCGCTCGTACCCGGAGATATGCTGGAAGGCCGGGTTGACGTAGACCATCAGGCCGGCGGGGTCGGTGATGACGATGGCCTCGGCTGCCTGCTCGACCGCCGTAGCCAGCCGGATCCGCTCCTCGTCGGCAGCCTCGCGCGCCTTCTCGGCGATCCGGATGGATCGGGCCCGGCGCGCCAGGACGATGTAGAGCCCACCGGCGGTGACCAGGACGAAGCCGGCGCCCTTGCCCACCTCGATCCACGTGGATGTCGCCCCGCTCGTGAGCGCCGATACGACGTAGCCGCTGCCGAAGATCCAGACAAGGCTGAAGAGGCAGTAGGCCAGAGCGATGCGGCCGGGCCGAAGATCGGATCTCCTGTCGTTCTGTGACGACCCAGCGCTCATTGGCAGTCCTTGTGTACGACCTGGAGCAGCGTGTACGACG
>DAHXON010000107.1 GCA_027364875.1 Chloroflexota bacterium | reverse complement strand
TCCGACCGGGCCAGCTCGCGTGCTCGATGGGCGGCCAGCGCCACTCCCTCGCGGGCGCTGCTCCCCTCCCCCGTCAGCGTTTCGTGGATCTCCTCGGTGCCTCGCGCGATTGCCTCGCCGTTCTGGGCCGCCGCGAGACGCGCTTGCAGGGCGGCGGCCTCTCCGGGCCGGAGCTTCGCCGAGGCGATCTCCGAGGCCTGATGGTCGTGCAGCTCCAGGCGCCGAGTCAGCTCGCGCGGATCGAGGGCCAGCTCCGCGAGAGCCGCCTGATTTGCCCGCCAGGCGGCGACGGCGGCTGCCATCGCCGCGCGCTCGTTCTCGAGGCGGCCGAACGCGTCGAGCAGCTCGCGCTGCCAGCGCTCGTCGAGCAGCCGCTGCTGATCGTGCTGGCCGTGAATCTCGACCAGCCGGCCGGAGATCTCACCGAGCCGCGAGGCCGTGACCGCTTCGTCGTCCACTCGAGCCGTGGAACGGCCCGCGGCGGTGACCTCCCGAACGCAGATGAGCGGCTCCGGGATCCGGTCGAACAGCGCCTCGACGCGGGCCGAGTCCGACCCGTGCCGGACGAGCGACGTGTCCGCCCGAGCACCGATGGCAAGACCGAGGGCGTCGATGATCAGACTCTTGCCGGCGCCGGTTTCCCCGGTCAGCACGTTCAGCCCGGGCTCGAACGAGATGCGAAGCCGCTCGATGAGGGCGAGGTCTCGCACGCTGAGCTCGGTCAGGCGGCCGGCGTGTTCGAAGTCGGGCATCGCGGGAGCGTCCTCTCCGTCGCTCGCCCGGGCGGCCTCCGACCCGGCTCGGCCCCCTTCACCCCCACGCTCGCCTCGGGCCTCGAGCTCGCTCATCCTGGTCATGACGGGAGCAGCTCCGACTTCTGGCGAAGCAGATCCCAGAACGGCAGCGCCCCCTTGGGTTCGATCAGGTGGATGGGACGGTGCATCTCGCAGACCGCCACCACGTCGCCGATGGTCAGACGCCGATCCTCGCGCCCGTCCACGCTCATGAGCACGTCGTATGCGTCCGCGATGCGACAGCGGACCGTGTGGCGCGGGCTCACCACGATCGATCGGATCGCCGACAAATAGCCCGCGATTGGCGTCACCACCAGGTTCCGGCTCGACGGATCGACGATCGGGCCGCCCGCCGAGAACGAGTAGCCCGTGGACCCGGTTGGGCTCGAGACGACCAGGCCGTCCGCCGTGAAGGTGGCCAGATGCGAGGGGCCGATCTCCACCTCGATGCGGCAGACCCGGGCCAGCGACCCGCGCACCACGGCGATCTCATTGAGGGCGACGAAGGACTCGCCGGGCTCCTCGCGCCCGCCGGGATGGATCGTGGCCTGGAGAGCCATGCGGTCCTCGATCCGGAAGTCGCCCGCCACGAGCTGGCCCAGAACCGTCTCGAGGCCGCTCGTCTCCACCTTGGAAAGGAAGCCGATCTTGCCCAGGTTGACGCCGAGCAGAGGGACGTCCACCTCGGCGACAGCCCGGGCCGCCCGCAGGAAAGTGCCGTCGCCGCCCAGGACCACGAGCGCGCCGGTGTTGGGGAGCGCGGCCACGAGCGCGGAGAGGTCGCCGGCCGGCGCGGCCCAGTGGTCTATGCCGCGCATGGCACACCAGCCCTCGGCGCGCTCACGAAGATCCAGCGCGGCCTCTTTGGTTGGGTTGTAGGCGAACCCGATCCGGTCGAGCTTCATGAACCCGCCAGCTCTCCGAATCTCACTGCCCATTGAACCGGCAGCGGCGCGGCGCCAGCCGCGGGGCCCGGCGTAGCGGGCACGAAGCCCGGCGGCACTTCCAGCTCCAGGAAGAACTCGCGGTTTCCGGCCGGGCCGGTGAGCGGCGAGGCGACCGCGTTGCGCAGCTTCAGGCCGATGGCCAGGGCGTAGCGGGCCACGGTCTCGAGGGTCTGCTTGTGGACCTGCGGATCGCGGACCACGCCGTCGCGTACCTGGCGGCGGCCGGCCTCGAACTGTGGCTTGACGAGGGCCACGATCCGGCCGCCGCGGGGGCCGAAGCAGGTGGCCACCGGGCCGAGGATCCGATCGAGCGAGATGAACGAAACGTCCACCACGGCCAGGTCCACGGGGGTGGGCAGCACGCCCGGGCCGAGAGCGCGGGCGTTGGTCCGCTCCATCGAAACGACCCGCGGATCGTGGCGCAAAGCTTCCGCGAGCTGGCCGCGACCAACGTCCACGGAGTAGACGCGCGTCGCGTCGCGCTGGAGAAGGAGGTCCGTGAAGCCACCCGTCGAGGATCCCACGTCCAGGCAGACCAGCCCCACCGGCTCGATGCCGAAGGCGTCGAGGGCGGCTCGGAGCTTTATGCCGCCGCGCGACACGAACGGCGGCGGAGCGGCCACCTCGAGGGCGATGGTGGGATCGACAAGATCGCCGGGCTTTCTGTCCTTGCGCGCGGCTTCTCCCTCGCCAACCCGAACCTGGCCGCCGAGGATCAGGGCCTGAGCCCGCGTCCGCGTCTCAGACAGGCCACGCTCAACGAGCAGCTGGTCGAGTCTCTGTCTCGTAGGTCTGTCCGGCCTGGCACTCATGTCGCCAATCGTGGCACACCCGGCTCATCTCGTGCTGCACGGGCACGCGGGCCGCGCCCACGGGAGCTTCGCCCCGCGCTGCGACCGAAGCATCCCGTTGAGGTTCGGCGGACACCCAGCCAACCGCCTGGCTCGACCCTAGCTCGAACGGTCGGACCTGGCCGCGGATTTCGCGTGGGACGTGGGCGATGCCGGAGCGGCGGCGCGCATCCGGGCGAGCGTTTCGCGGATCTGGGCCGCGATGCCGTCGGCGTCCAGGCGGAGCTGGCGGCGGAGCTGATCGACGGCTCCATGATCGACGAATCGGTCCGCCGGAATGCCGATGGTCCGGACGACGACCTCGCGATACGCCGGGTCCGCGGCCCTGGCTTCCTCCACGAGATCGAGCACTCCGGCCCCGAAGCCGCCCGTCACGACGCTCTCTTCGAGCGTGACGAGGAGCTTCTTGCCCCGGGCTTGATCGAGGATCAGCTGCCGGTCGAGCGGCTTGGCGAACCGGGCGTTGATGAGGCCGACGGACCAGCCTTCGGCTTAGAGCAGCTCGGCGGCTTTTCGACCGCGATCCACGATGGGTCCGAAGCCGACGATGAGGATGTCTCGGCCCTCGCGAAGCAGCTCGCCCACGCCCACGGGCAGAACCTTCGGCTCTACAGGCGGGACGCCGAAGCCCGCGTCGCGAGGGTAGTGGAGCGCGAACGGGTGATCCTGGGCGAAAGCGGTCCGGACCAGCGATCGGAGCTCCTGCTCGTCCTTCGGGCTGGCGATGACCATCGACGGGAGCTGTCGCTGCGTGGGGACGGTGAACATGCCCTGATGGCTGCTGCCGTCCTCGCCGACGAGACCCGCGCGATCGACCGCGATCACAACGGGCAGGTCGTTCTGGCAGACGTCGTGGACCTCCTGGTCGAAGGCCCGCTGCAGGAAGGTGGAGTAGATCGCCACGACCGGGCGCTGACCGGCGAGCGCCATGCCCGCGGACATGGCCATGGCGTGCTGCTCGGCGATGCCCACGTCGATGAAGCGGTCCGGATACTCCTCGGCGAAGTGGTGGAGTCCGGTTCCGGTGGGCATCCCCGCCGTCACGGCAACGATCCGGCGGTCGGTTCGGGCGAGCTCCATCAGCTCCGCCGCGAAGAAGTGCGTGTAGTTGGGCGGCCGGTGCGAGGCCGCGACTCGGGCGGCGTCGGACGGCGTACCCATGTCCGCGGACCCGGCACTGCCGTTGCCGCTTCCGTTCGTGTAGGGCTCTACGGGAGCCTCGTCGACGTTGCCGGGATGCGGCATCGCGCTTTCCATTCGTGCCAGGGCCGGTCCGGTCATGGCCGTGTGGGAAGCTCCGTACCCGTCCGGAATCGGCCGCGACTCGACGGCCAGCTCGGGCATGGGTGGCAGGGCCGCGCCGTGGAATCCCACCTGGTCGGTCTCTGCCGGCCGGTAGCCGCGACCTTTGCGCGTCCGAACGTGGACCAGAACCGGACCGGGCACTTCGAGGGCGGCCCGCAGGATGTGCTCGAGCCCGCGGATGTTGTGCCCGGGTATGACGCCGAGGTACGTGATGCCGAGGTCCTCGAAGAGCTGGCCCGGCTGGGCGAAGTTGACGACCATGCGCCGGATCCGGCGAGACAGCTTCAACGCCGGCTGGCCCACGACGGGCAGCGATTCGACGACCCGGTCGTAGGCCGTCTTGCTCTGCTTCCACGCGGTGGACAGCTTCAGCGTGGAGAAGTACTGGCTGAAGGCGCCCACAGTGGGGCTGATCGACATGGCGTTGTCGTTGAGGATGATGATCATCTGGGTCTGGCGGCTGCCGATGTCGTTGAGGGCCTCCAGCGAAAGCCCGCTGATCAGCGCCGCGTCCCCCACCACGACCGCGATCCGCTCCATCGAGTGGCGCATGTCCCGGGCAGTGGCGAGACCCTGAGCGATCGACAGGCCCGTCCCTGCGTGGCCGCCGTCGAAGACGTCGTGCTCGGACTCGACGCGCCGCGGGAAGCCGCCTATCCCGCCGAGCTGGCGCAGCGTCCCGAAGCGGGAGTAGCGGCCCGTCAGCAGCTTGTGGGCGTAGGCCTGGTGTCCGGTATCCCAGACGATCTTGTCGCGCGGCGACTCAAGGACCCGGTGGATGGCCAGGGTCAGCTCCACGACGCCAAGCGATGAGCCCAGGTGACCGCCGGTCTTGGCGACGGTGGAGATGATCTGCTGGCGGATCTCGGCGGCCAGCGAAACCATCTGCTCGTCCGTGAGTCCCCGCAGGTCTGCCGGGCCTCGCAGTGTAGGCAGGATGGCCAAGTCGGTTGCTCCTTTGGGACCTCGTCCCGCGCGGTCCCCCGACCCGCGTATCTGCTGGCGGCCCCGGTGTCGACGGAACCGCGTTTCTGCCGGGCAGTCTAGCGTTGCTGGACGACGGCGCCCGAAGTGTTGCGGACGGCCCGGCGCGTGGGCCCGTGACGCCCTACGAGTCCTCCGGTTCCTCCGCGGCCCTCATCTGGGCCACTTCGATGGCTCCGGAAGAACGCTCGACGAGTCGCTGGACGCGAAGCTCGGCTTCTCCCAGGAGGGTCGCGCAGCGTTCCTGGAGGAGCACGCCGCGCTCGTACAGCGCAATCGATCGCTCGAGCGGCTGACCGCCCTGCTCCAGCTCGGAAACGGTCCGCTGGAGCTCGGCCATCGCTTCGTCAAAGGTAAGCTGGGAGACGTCGGTCCCGTTCCTGGAGTCGGGTCCCTCAGTCACGTAGTGCGTCCTCCCGTTCCTCCGGCGCGACGGCCGGCGGATCGGCCGCCACCGAGGTGGCGACGGCCTCTTCATTGCGCTGGGCCTCGATGCGGCGATCGAGACCCCGCCCGAGCAGGATACCAAGTCGAACCGACACGGCGAATGCGACCACGGCCAGCGCCACGAGCGCGGCCGCGAAACCGACCGACTCGATCACGCGCCGCCGCGTCCGGTTTGTTCGTCCGCCGGGGACTTCTCCACTCTCGCTGACAGCTGGCCTCGGGCGCCCCGGACGGCGAGCAGCCGGCCCGCGGGCGCCTCGCCGGGGTCGCGGACCACGAGCCCGTCCGGATCGCGCCGGACGATCGCGTAGCCGCGTTCCAGGGTTGCCTGAGGGCCGAGGGCCGCGAGGGCCGCTTCGCTTCGCTCCAATGCTGCCCGGCCCGCGCCGAGGCGCGCCAGGACCGTCGGGGTGAGCTTGCCCGCCAGAGCCGCGTGCCGGGCCTCGCGATTGCGGATCTCCTCGCGGATGCACCTCGTCGCCCGATCCAGGAGCAGCCCGGCTCGCTCCCGTGCCTGCGCCAGCTGAGCTTCGGGGCGCAATCTCTCCATTGCCCGGCCCTCGGCCCCGAGCTCGGCCGTGGCCTGGCCCAGTGCCGACGTGGCGCGATACTGGCCGCGCCGCGCCAGCTCCATGAGGGCGGCGGTCACGTCGATCCGGTCCGGCACGACGAGCTCCGCGGCCGCCGAGGGCGTGGGGGCTCGCACGTCCGCCGCGAAATCCGCCAGGGTGACGTCCACTTCATGGCCCACGCCGCAAACCACGGGGATCGGGTGTGCGACGACGGCCCGGACCACGCGCTCGTCGTTGAATGACCACAGGTCTTCTAGCGATCCGCCGCCGCGGGCCAGGATCGTTACGGTGGGTGCCTCGGTCTCGCGGCCGGCGGCGATCAAGCGTTCGCGCCAGCGAGCGAGGCGATCCAGCGCCGCCACGACGCTCTGGGCGGAGCCCTCGCCCTGGACCTGGCACGGCGACAGAACGAGCCGGGCGAGCGGCCAGCGGCGCGCGACCACGTGGCAGATGTCGTGCCAGACCGCTCCGGTGGCGCTCGTGGCCACTCCGATCACCGCGGGGCGCACGGGCAGCGGACGCTTCCGCGATGTCGCGAACAAGCCCTCCGCCTGCAATCGCGCCTTGAGGGCCTCGAATCGCAGCGCGAGGTCGCCGAAGCCGGACGGCTGGATCGCCGCGACGTACAGCTGGTAGACGCCCTGGCCCTCGAACACGTCGACGCGGCCGTGCGCCACCACGCGGAGCCCGGTCCGGGCCTCGAATGGCGACGCCAGCCGGTCGTCGCGGAAGAAGACGCAGGCGAGCTGGCTGCGATCGTCCTTGAGCGTGAAGTAGCAGTGCCCCGCCGACGAGACGGTGACGCGCCCGACTTCACCTTCGACCCAGACGTCGCGCAGGACCGGTTCCGCACGAACGGCGTCGCGGATCGCCCGGGTAACGTCGCTGACGCCCAGGATTCGGAGCGTGGGCCTGGCGAACTCGGCGGGCTCCTGTGGCCGGAGCGGCGAAACCGGCGCGGGCGGCGCGGAGGTGGCCGCGGCGTCGGCGGCCGGATCGGGCGTCCGTCCGGTTGGTCGTTCTGGCGGTCGCTCCGTCGGTCTTTCGGCCCGTGGAGGCCTCACTCGGGGTGATTCGACCGCTTCCTCGATCGAATCCCACGAAGGCAGCGCCCAATCCGGAGGCTGGGAGGTTGGCCCGATCGAACGCGAAGCCTCGTCGGCCCCGAGGTCGTCCCACAGAGGGTCGCTGTCGGGTTTGCGAGAAGGGCTCACCGATCGCCTCGGGCGTTCATGACCGTCGGGCGCCAGGCGTTACAGCCGGGTCTGGTACTCGCCGGTTCGGGTATCCACCCGGATCGTGTCGCCTTCGTTCACGAAGATCGGGACCTGCACGGTCAGGCCCGTCTCGAGCTTGGCGGCCTTGCGGGCGCCGGTCTGCGTATCGCCGGCGAAACCGGGCTCGGTCTCGACCACCTTGAGGTCCACCGTGACCGGCAGCTCGACGCCGATGGTCTCGCCCTCGTAGCTGGTCCGATCGAGCAGCATGTTGTCCTTGAGGTAGTTGACGACGTCGTCGAGCTGAGCCGCCGTCACGCTGAACTGCTCGTAGCTCTCGGTTTCCATGAAGTGGAAGTCGTCGCCGTCCCTGTAGAGGAACTGGATCTGGCGATGGTCCAGCTGCACGCGAGGCCACCGATCGCCGGCCTGGAACGAGCGCTCGACCGTCTGGCCGCGCTTGACGTTGCGGAGCTTGATGCGAACCTGGGCCGAGCCTCGACCGATCTTGAGGTGGTGATAGTCGAGGATCTGCCACAGGTCGCCATCGAGCTCGATGACGACGCCTTTGTGCAGGTCGCTGGTCGAAATCATGTTCGGTGAAGGCTCCCGGCTGAAGGTCTCATGAATGGCGGGCGGGATACGTTCTCCACCTGCCGAGGTCAGGATTGTAGCGGAGCCGCCGCCCGTAGCGACGCGCAGGGCTGAATACCGTGCTTGCGAGTGGTCTTTCCCGGGCGGAATCCGGACCGGGATAAGGGCGGTTGCGCCCCGGACGTGCCCGGGTCCCTGGTTGCAGCGCCCCGTCATTGCCAGATTCTCACCGGGCGAAAGCTAAGCTCGAAAGGCCGGGCATTTGGCCACTCCGGAAGATCATTTGAACCGTTTCCCGGGTTCCGGGGGCGGCCAGAGGCCTCCGAGACGGCCCGAGTAAGTTGCGGGGACGGCTCGACCGCGCCTAACGCTCACCGGGTGAACGTCTGGCAGGTTACCGGCGGCTCCTGGCGAATAGCACTCACCGGGCGGATATTTGGCAGATTACCGGCGGCCCCGGCGGCGGCCCCGCGGCCGGCGGCCCTCCGAGCCGGCGCCCCGCGGCGCTCAGACGCCGACGACCACCACGTCGCGCGGGAAGCAGGTCAGGATCTCGACGTCCGACCGGCTCGTGTCGAAGAGGACCAGGTCCTCGATCCGCACGCCTGTCTCGCCGTCGAGGTAGATGCCCGGTTCGACGCTGAAGACCGTCGGGCTCGGCAGCGGGTCCTCGCTCGCGGCCCGGCTCAGCGACGGCGATTCGTGCGTGGCCAGGCCGATGCCGTGACCGGTCCCGTGGCCGAAGTGTTCACCGTGACCGGCCGCCTCGATCACCGCGCGTGCCGCCCCGTCCGCCTCCTTGCCGCTCGGGATCGGCTGCGAACCCCGGAGAGCCTGCCGCAGGCGCTCGATCGTGGCGCTCTGGGCCGCGGCCACCGTTCCGTGAACCGCCAGGTCGCGGCCGCTCGGAGAGCCGACGAAGAACGTGCGCGTCATGTCGCTGCGATATCCGTCCACCATCGCGCCGAAGTCGAACAGGATCACCTGGCCGACGCGCACTTCGGCTGCCCCGGGAGAGCCGTGAGGCAGTGCCGCGTTCGGCCCGACCAGGCACGCCACTCCGAACGCGAGAGCTTCCGCGCCACCGGTGCGGATCTCCCACTCTAGTGCGAGGGCCAGCTCGCGTTCCGTCCTGCCGGGCCGGATGTACCGGATGATCGACGCGAGCGCCCGATCCGCGACGGCGCAGGCGGACTTGATCCGCTCGATCTCGGCCGGCTCTTTGATGGCCCGCTGCGCCTCGACCCAGCCACCGGCTTCCACGAGCTCAACGTCCGGAGCCGCCGCGGCGAGCTGCTGCCACAGCTGGCGGCTGACGAAGCCGGCTTCGACCGCCACCTTCTTCGCCCCGACGCTCTTCATGAGATCCGGCCACAGCGCCGCGAGGTCGTACGTGACGGCTTCGATGCGCGCGCCGGGGGCCTGGGCGGCGGCCTGGAGCCGGTATCGGGTGTCCGCCAGCACCACCACCTCGTCCCCGGACACGAGGAAACGGCCGGAATTGCCCGCCACGCGGTCCTCGCCGTCCTCCAGGATGAACCCGGTCAGGAAGCGAGCGTTCTCCGACCGAACCCCGAAATAGGCGTCCACGCCGGCCTGGGCCATCGATGCCCGCAACCGAGCCAGCCGCGCCGGCCGGGCGGCCCGATCGGCCTCCGCCCATCTGGCGCGGTCGACCGTCCCAGGCGGAGCCTGGAAATCGGCTGGGTGCGGCAATCCACGAACGATTTCGGTCACCCCCTCATGGTAGCGGCCCACGAACGATGCGGGAACGTCCGCCGCGACCGAACGGGGAGTCAGAGAAGCGCTCGGCGTTGCGGCAGCCCGGGACCAAGCTAGCTCCGAGCGGCGGAAGCGCTCCTCGCGCGGCTACTTGATGTAGCCGTACTTCTTGAGGTTGGCCTGCTGCTCGGCGGCGGTTTTGGCGAAGGCGTGCGTGCCCGAGCCGTCGTTCTTGGCCAGGAAGTAGAGATAGCCGTCAGCCGTGTCCGGGGCCATCGCCGCGCCCAGCGAGGCGGCGCCCGGCGAGCAGATCGGGTTGGGCGGCAGGCCGGCGTGGTGGTACGTGTTGAACGCGGCGAGGTCGTCGGGGAACACGACCTGGCTCAGCGGCCCGGTTGTGCTGATCGGATCCCAGAACGAGTAGTTCACCCAGGTGGCGATGTCATGGGATCGCAGCCAGACCGAATCGTTGGCGTAGTTGAGCGTGGGGTCGGCGTCGAGCAGCCCGGTCGGCCATTTCTTGGGGTCGAGCCGGTTGGTGTAGACGCCCGCGATCAGCGCTCGATCCGAGTCCACCTTTGCCTCGGTCTCCACGAGCGAGGCCAGCTGGACCTTCTGATAGATCACGTCCGGCGGCAGATCCAGGAAGCCGTCCGGGGCGTGGCTCACGAACGCGTCCAGGAGCATCTGGATGAGCTGCACCGGCGTGATGTCGGTTGCGACCTGGTAGGTGGCCGGGAACAGGAAGCCTTCGAGCGAGCCGCCGGCAGGGAGCTTGAGCCAGGGGTAGCCGGCGACAAGATCCGCCGGCGGATGCATGACCAGCTCGTAGAACTGCCCGACGTTCATCTTGAGGACGGTGTTGGGATCGTCGGGCTGGGCTTCCTTGAGCTCCATCAGGGCGACCATCTGCTCGACCCGAAGACCTTCGCGGAAGGTCAGCTTGACCAGCGGCGAGGCGACCGGCTTGGCGGTCAGCGACGTCAGGATCTCGTCAATGGTCTGCGACTTGCTGACGAGATGGCGGCCGGCCTGGAACTGTTCGGTCAGGCCTTTGTCGATCGATTCGAAGACGAAGGCGCGCTCATCCTTGATGATGCCCGCGGCCACGAGCTGCTGGGCGATATCGCGCGGGGTCGCGCCTTCGTTGATCGTGATCGGGATTGTGCGCCGATCATTGGGGTCCACGGGCTCGGTGATAGAGCCATGAAGCTCCGCCCGAACCAGGTCCGAAACGAACGGCAGCGAGAGCGCGGTCGGGTTCTCCGCGGCCCAGTCCACGATGCCTCTGACGGCGAGCGGGCGGGCGACGTACCAGAGCGTGGCGGTCACGAGCCCGCCGACCACGACCGCGAGGATGGCGAATTGGAGCACGGGACGCGGGCCACTCCCCCGCCCGCGCCGGTAGCTGCGGTCTACGTCGCGTCGCCGGGCTCGCTCCTCCTCGAGCTCGGCTTCGTCCTGGGGCCGGTAGTCGTCCCAACCCTGGTCCACCACGTGCCGGCGCGCTTGATCGCCCCGGAGGGAGCCTCTGTTGTGTCCTCCGCCGCGAAGCGTCATGCGTTTCCCCCCTCCGTGGTTTCGTGGGGCGTCTCGGAGGCGGCGTCGGGCTCGCTCGAGGTGCCCGGCGTGCCCGAGTCGGCGCCGCCCGAGGCGCCGGCAAGCGCGTCGAGCTCGTCCTGGAGGATCAGCGCGGCGGCTTCCCGGTCGATCCTGGCGCGATACGCCTCGAGCTTCGGCCCGCTAGGGGGGCCGCCGGACGCTCCCCTGCCCGTCCGTCCGAGTCGCTGCTCGGCGCGCAGGCTGGTCAGCCGCTCGTCGCGGAAGCGCAGCGGCAGGGCCGTGGTCGCCTGAACGGCCATCGCCCACTCGCGAGTTTTGAGGGCCTGAGATCCTTCGGTTCCGTTCATGTCGAGGGGCAATCCTACGACCACCGCGCCAATCCGCTGCTCCGCGGCAAACCGGGCTATCACCGCGGCGTCGTCGGAAACCTTGCGCGACCGCCGAATCGTGGTCAGCGGGGTGACCGTGCCGGTGGCGGCATCGGCCACGGCAACGCCGATCCTGCGCTCGCCGAGATCGATGCCGAGAAGGCGCTCCGTGGGAGCCGTCCCGCGGGCGCCCTCATCAGGGTGTTCGCCGCGTGACGGGCCCAATCGATCCGAACCTGCCATCAGCTCGGAGACGGACTGGGAGGGGGCGTCGGTGACGGAGTCGCTGCCGGAGTCGGCGTTGCCGAGGGCGACGCCGCGGGTGTCGGTGTCGGCGTGGGCGTGGGCGTTGGCGACTGACTCGGACCCGGCGACGGCGATCCCGAGGCGGTTCCCCCAGGCGACGCCGGTAT
>DAHXON010000106.1 GCA_027364875.1 Chloroflexota bacterium | reverse complement strand
GAGCTAATCCATGCGGCGCGCTGGTACGGCAACGTCGTGGCCGTCAACGACATCTCGTTCGCGCTCGGGCCCGGCGTCACCGGACTGCTGGGGCCCAACGGCGCCGGCAAGACGACGCTGCTGCACATGCTCGCGGGCTTCCTGGCGCCCTCCGCAGGCGAGGTCCGGGTGCTCGGACGCAAGCCCCATCGCGATCCAACGGTCTACCGCCAGATCGGCCTCGTGCCGGAGCGGGAAGCCGTCTACCCGTTCCTCACGGGCCTGGGCTATGTCGCTTTCAACGCCCGGCTCCAGGGTCTGCCGCATCCGGTGGAGGCGGCTCGCGAGGCAATCGCCCGCGTCGGCCTGACAGACGCAATGGATCGACCCGTCGGGACGTACTCCAAGGGCATGCGCCAGCGGGCCAAGGTTGCGGGAGCGCTGGTCCACGACCCGCAGATCCTGCTCCTCGACGAGCCGTTCAACGGCATGGATCCGCGGCAGCGCCTGGGCATGATGGATCTGCTCGGCGAGATGGCCGAGCAGGGCCGCACGATCCTGTTCTCGTCCCACATCCTCGAAGAGGTCGAGCGAGTGGGTACCGAGATCCTGGTCATCGTCGCGGGCCGCCTGGCCGCCTCGGGCGACTTCCGGGCGATCCGCGCGCTGATGACCGACAGGCCCCACCAGATCACGATCCGCTCCACGGACGATCGAAAGCTGGCAACGGCACTGATGGCCGACCAGGCCGTCTTCGCCGTCGAGCTCACCAAGACGGGTCTGGCGGTCCAGACGTCGCAGCTCTCGGCCTTCCGGTGCCTCATCGCCGGCAAGAGCCGCGATGCGGGCGTTCGACTGACCGAAGTCGTGTCGGCCGACGAGTCGCTGGAAAGCGTCTTCGACTATCTGGTGCGGCGATGAACAGGAGTAACACCTTGGCTCCGCTCACCGCGGTTCTGGAGATTTCTCGCATCACTCTTCGCCAGCTGACCGGCCGGCGCCGAACGCTGCTCCTGGTCCTGCTGTCGGCCCTCCCGATTCTGCTGGCAGTGGCCTTCCGCCTGGCCAACGCGACCGAGGTGGACCGCTTCACTCGCACCTCGTTCGATGCAATCACGGTCACGATCCTGATGCCGCTGGTCGCCATCCTCTTTGGGGCCGGAGCCTTCGGCGCCGAGATCGACGACGGCACCGTGGTCTACCTGCTGGCCAAGCCGATCCGCCGGGTGTGGATCGTCCTGGCGAAGGCGGTCAGCGCGATGGTCATGGCCGTCCTGCTGACCGGCATCTCGACGGCGATCGCGGGCATCATCGTCCTCGGCTCCGTTCCGGATGGAATCCAGGTGGTCGAAGCTCAGGTTCTCGGAGTGGTCGTCGGCTCGGTCTGCTATGCCTCGCTGTTCATGACCGTGAGCCTGTTCACCCGGCGCGCGCTCGTCCTCGGCATCGGCTACATGCTGATCTGGGAAGGCGCGCTGTCGGTGCTGCTGTCCGGCATCGCCAACTACTCCATCCGCCAGTACGCACTCGGCGCCGCCGGCCTGATCTACAAGCTGCCGATCGAGACGGCTCGCCTGAGCCCCGAGACGGGAATGACCCTGGCGATCGGCCTGCTGGTCATCACCCTCGTCGTGGCCACCTGGAAGCTGATGCGTTTCGAACTGCCGGGCGGCGATTGAGCCAGGCGGCGAGCGTCAGGCGACCGGCGATGCTGCGGCGGCGATTGCTGCTGGAGTGGCTGCCGGTCGTCCTCTGGGCGGGGCTGATCTTCTGGTTCTCCGCCCAGCCGGACCTTCGGGTTTCGAGCCAGAACGACATCGACTTCGTCGTCCGCAAGGCCGGCCACATGGGCGTCTTCGGCGTGCTGGCAATCCTGCTGTGGCGCGCCATCTCGGCTGCGTCGATACGCCGGCCGATGCTGTGGTCCTGGGTGCTGGCCGCGCTTTACGCGGTGAGCGACGAGTTCCACCAGTCGTTCACGGGCGGCCGGCACCCTTCGCCGATCGACGTCGGGATCGACTCGGTCGGCGCGTTCTTCGGGCTGGCGGCGCTGACGGCCTGGCAGATCTGGCGCACGCGCCGGCGCTATTCCTCGCCCTCCACGTAGGGTCTCAGGGCGAGGCGCCGCTATTCCTCGCCGGCGACGGGCAGTGCCAGGATGTTGAAGCCGCCGTCGACGTAGATCACCTCGCCCGTCGTCTGGCTCGCAAGCGGGCTCGCGAGGTAGACAGCGGTGTTGCCGACGTCCTCGATGCTGATATGTGACCGCAGCGGCGTGACGTCCTTGAAGGCGCCGTACATCGTCCGGAAGCCGGCGATGCCGTGGGCCGAGAGGGTCCGGACGGGGCCGGCGCTGATTGCGTTGACGCGGATGCCGCTCGGACCCAGGTCCGCCGCAAGGTAGCGAGTCGTCGCCTCGAGAGCGGCCTTGGCCACGCCCATGACGTTGTAGTTGGGCACGACCTTCTCGGCCGCGTAGTAGGTCATAGTCATGATCGAGGAGCCGGGCTTCATGTACCGCCGGCCCTCGCGCGCCATGGCGATGAGCGAGTACACGCTGATGTCGAATGCGGTGTGGAAGCCCGAGCGACTGATGTCCGTGAAGTGGCCGTCGAGGTCCTCCCTCTCGGCGAAGGCCACGGCGTGGACGAGAATGTCGAGCTGGCCTTCCTTCGCCGCGAAGTGCTCGAAGACCTTGCGGATCTCGTCGTCGTCGCGGACGTCCGCGCCCTCCACGAAGGTCGAGCCTATCGAGGCGGCGAGCGGTCGAACGCGCCGCTTGATCAGCGACGCCATGGAGCTAAAGCCGACGTCGGCACCCTGATCGTAGAGCGCCTTGGCGATGCCCCAGGCTATCGAGTGATCGTTGGCGACGCCGAACACGAGGGCCTTCTTGCCCTTGAGCAGCCCCTCGCGGGCGCAGTCGTCGGCAGGGCGGGCGAGGCGGCGGCCGCGTGGTCGGGGAACGGCCGGGGATTCAGTCGCGCTCGTTCCGCTGGCCGGCGCTTCGACGGAAGCGGTCTCGGAGAGGATGGTCTCTGCCGTCGCCGAGGTGCCGTTCGTATGGTCCGCAGGCCGAGTCTGTCGTGTCAGCTTCATGAGTAGCGTCCGTCCTCCGCTGGCGTCGGCCCCGGTGCGGCCGCTCCACGTGTCCTAACCCCGTCCCGCGCGGGGCGTTACGCAGAATATCCCGCACCTGCGTACTACACAATCTGGTGGGCTCGCCGTTGCGGGCTCAGCCCGGGCGGACCAACAGAAAGGCGAGGGCGACCGGGATCAGGAGGAGCGCCAGCGCATAACCGATCAACCGGAACACGTCCCGACCGACAACCGGGAGCGGGACGCCTCGCAGGGTGTTCGGCACGCCCTGATCGTGCAGAACGTTGGCTCGGACGTCCGACCCCTGGTTCTGAAGGAAGGTCATGACGTCGCCGGGTTTGCCGACCAGGAACGGATGCTTGTCATCTTGGACTCCATCAACCCCACCACGGTAGCACTACCGCATCCGCCTACTTTCGCCTCGTGAGGTTGGCGGATGGCACGGGAAGTGACCGCCGGGCCGGCGGGCCTGGCGGTCACCGGACTGAACCGTGCGATGGGCTATCCCACCAGGATTGGGAACGCCTCGAGCGGCACCGAGTTGGCGGCCGTCACGACCTCGGCCTGAGCTCGCAGGCGCGGGGCGATGGACGCGACGTAGGCCCGAGCCACGGACTTCTTGGACTCGGAGACGTTCGTGTCGCGCAGCAGCAGCCAGCCGCACACCAGCCAGACGGCCTGGTCGACCAGGTCGCAGGCGTAGTAGTCGACCTTCGCGCGGTCGCTTTGGGCCTTGAGGGCGTCGACGGATCGACCGTAGACGTCCGTCAGCTCGATCAGCATCGCCTTCTCGGGCGCCATGTCCTCCGGATAGGAGGCGGCCGACCATTCGGCAAGGAGCGGATCGAGGGAGCGGTTGAGCAGCTTGCCGATGGCCGCGACCACCTGGAGCTGGCTCGTGCCTTCGTAGATGTTCGTGATCCGAACGTCGCGGAAGAGCCGCTCGATGTTGAACTCGCGCATGTAGCCCACGCCGCCGTGGACCTGCATCGACTGGTAGCAGACGCGGTTGCCCATCTCGGTGGAGCAGTACTTGACCATCGGGGTCAGCGTCTCGGCCAGGGCCACGCAATGCTTGTGGCGGGCGCGCGTCTCGGGCGAGACTTCGTCCGCGGAAACCTCGCGCTCGTAGGCCTTCCACAGGTCCACCCAGGTCGAGGTTTCGGCGAGCAGCGCCCGCGTGGCTTCGACGTCGACTCGCATGGACAGCAGCAGGCGGCCAACGGCGGGCAGAACCCGGATCGGCTTGCCGAACTGGATGCGCTCCCGCGAATACTGGTCGGCTTCGCGGTAGGCCGCCTCGGCGATGCCGAGTGCCTGGGCCGCGACCGCCAGCCGGGCCCCGTTCATCAGGTTCATGGCGTAGCGCATGAGCCCGAAGCGGCGCTTGCCGATCAGGACCGCAGGCGTGTTGTTGTACTGGATCTCGCAGGTGGGCGAGCTCTTGATGCCCATCTTGTGCTCGATCCGGCGGATCTTGACCGTGTCGTCCTTCTCGACGAGGAACATCGAGAGGCCGCGGGCGTCCGTCGAGCCCTCCTCGCTCCGGGCCAGGACGACGGACACGTCCGCCAGGCCGTTCGTGATGAAGCGCTTGACGCCGTTGAGGTGCCACTTGCCGGTGGCCTCGTCGAGGGTCGCCCGCGTGGCCACGGCGCCGAGGTCGGACCCGGCGTCCGCCTCGGTCAGCACCATCGCCCCGGAGACTTCGCCGCGCGAGAACTTCGGCAGCACCCGCGCCTTGGTCTCCTCGTCGGCGTACTCCTCGATCATGTCCGCGATCTCCTGGAGACCGTAGACGGTCATCAGGCCGCTCTCGGCCCGGGAGACGATCTCCACGAGCATGGAATAGATGGATTCGGGGAGGTTCAGGCCGCCGTATTCGCGGGGCAGCATCGCTCCGAACAGACCGGCCTGGCGGAAGGCCTCGATCGCGTCGAGCGTCGGCGCGGAGTAGGTGACCACTCCGTCTTCGAAGTGGGCGCCTTCCTCGTCCGCCTCGGCGGCTCGCGGGGCGACCCGCTCGCCGCAGACCTCGCCCATGACCTCGAGCACGATCCGGTAGTTGTCCTTGGCGTCGGCGTAGTTGCGCGGTGCGCCCGGGACGGACCCGCCGTCGACGTAGCCCTTCTCCTTGAGCTTCAGGGCCTCCTCGATATTGAGCTGCGCCAGGCGGAAGGCGATGTCGGGGTTGTCGGTGAAGAAGTTCTCGCTCATTCCTCGTCCGCCTCGCCCGCGTGGCCATCGGACTGGTCCATGGAGCGCTCTCGAAGGGTCTTGATGATCAGCGGCAGCACCTCGCCCACGTCGCCCACGATCTTGTAGTGAGCGATCTGGAACATGGGTGCGCTCGGGTCCGTGTTGATGGCGATGATCTTGGAGCTCTGGTCCATGCCGGCGCGGTGCTGGATGGCGCCCGAGATGCCGGCCGCGATGTACAACCGCGGGCGGACGGTCGTGCCCGTCTGGCCGACCTGGTGGGCACGGTCTATGTAGCCGGCGTCGACCGCGGCACGCGAGGCGCCGACTTCGCCGCCGAGCAGGTTGGCCAGGTCGCGAAGCAGCGCGAACTCCTCGCTGCCGTCCACGCCCGCGCCGCCGGCGACGATGACCGGCGCGTCCTTGAGCTTGACGGTCGACTTCCGGACCTGCCGGCTCAGGACTTCGAGGACGAGGTCTTCGGGCTCGAGCTGGACGGCGATCTTCTCGACGACGCCCTTGCGGCTCGCATCGGCGGCCGGCTTGCGCATGACGCCTTCGCGAACCGTGGCCATCTGCGGCCGCGTGTGCGGGTTGACGATCGTGGCGATGAGGTTGCCGCCGAAGGCGGGCCGGATCTGGAAGAGCAGGTCCTTGTAGGTCCTGTCTTCCTTCTTGACGTAGTAGTCGCCGATCTGGAGATCCGTGCAGTCGGCGGTGAGGCCGCAGCGCAGGGCGCTGGCCACTCGCGGGGCGAAGTCCCGGCCGTTGGGGGTGCCGCCGATCAGGAAGATCTCAGGCCCGCGCTTGCGCGCCTCCGTGATGGCGACCCGCGCGTACGGCAGAGTGCGGTAGAGCTCGAGCTCGGGGTCGTCGGCGAGGATGACCCGGTCGGCGCCGTGGGCGATGACGTCGTGCGCGAGCGCGTCGACGTCGTGCCCGCACAGCAGGCCCACGACTTCGGGCGCTCGATCTGAGGACGCGGCCAGCCGGTCGGCCAGCTCGCGAGCCTTGCCCGTCAGCTCGAGGCTGACGTCGGCGATGACGCCGTCTGTGTGCTCGATGAATACCCAGATAGCGTTGGCAGCGGTCTCGTTCGTCATCTTCCGCTACCCGACGATGTATTCGCGGACGAGCTCGGCGACCATGGCCGCGATGCCCTCCTGATCCGGCGTGATGGTCTTGCTCTCCGCGCTCTCGAGGACCACGAAGTTGACCTTGTGGACCTGCGTCGGCGAACCGGCGAGGCCGATGCTGCCCTCCGTGGCGCCGATTGCCTCGGCGCTCCAGACGGGGATGCGGAGGTCGCGAGCGGCCAGGTACGCATCGAGGGCTTCGTCCGTCTCGAACTCGGGCCAGTCCTTGCGGATCGCGGCGTACTCGAGCGGCGTCGCGGCGAGCTTGCGCTCCATCTGCCGCCGGACGTTGGCGGGCCGCGGAGTGTTCGCCGACCCGACCACCGTCATGAGCACGGGCATCTTGCAGCGGACGATCTCCGACCCGGAGTCCAGGGCGCGTTGCACGGTTACGTGCGTGGAGGTCAGCTCGACGATCTGCTCGGCGTAGGTGATCTGCGGGATGCCGAGCTTCTCGGCCGTCTGAGGCCCAACCTGGGCGGTGTCGCCGTCGATCGCCTGCCTGCCGGCCAGCACCAGGTCGTAGTCGCCGATCTTGCGGATGGCGCAGGTGAGCGCGTAGCTCGTGGCCAGAGTGTCCGCCCCGGCGAACTTGCGGTCCGTCAGCAGGACGACCTTGTCCGCGCCGCGGAAGAGCGACTCCCGAAGGATGGCCGCGGCCTTCGGTGGCCCCATGGTGATGACGGTGACGGTGCCGCCGGTTCGCTCCTTGATCTGCAGCGCCATCTCCAGCGCGTTCAGATCCTCGGGGTTGAAGATGGCCGGCAAGGCGTTGCGGTTCATGGTGCCGTCTTTGGTCATCACGTCGCCCGTCACGTTGTGCGTGTCGGGCACCTGCTTGACCAGCACCACACTGTGGAGGGGTCTGGACTCGGTCATCAATTCTCCGGCGACCGCCCGGAAACACCAGGCGGAGACTGCTCAACGGTTCCCCGGGTCTGATCGCCTTCCGGGATGGCGGCGCCCCATGGCGCGAACCGATGCGACGGTGGCGGCGGTTCCGGTGAAGGATACCCTGTGAGCAACGCCGTTTGCGGCATTGCCGGTGAGGCAAGAGCAGGGGATCGGCTAGCGCCCGGACAACCAGCTCTCGAACATGGCGAACCGGAGGACGTCCGGGTGGTCGTCGGTAATCGGCTCCGTCAGGGTGGTCGCAACCCATCCCTTCTGCTTCAACGCCGGGAGCTGCGCCGGGTCGGCGGAGGCGACCAGCCACTTGGACCCCTGTGCTCCATCGTCGATCTCAGCCTGGCTGGGATGATACGTGCGCGTCAGCGACGTCATCCCGATCTGAGCCATGCCGCCGGCCACTCCGGGAGTCAGGTCGTAATAGCGGTTCGTCATGTGGACGAGCAGCAATCCGCCCGGCTTGAGCAGCCGGAGATCGTCCCTGAGAGCTTCGACCGTGAGCAGGTGCGTCGGGATCGAGTCGCCGGAGAACGCGTCGAGGATCAGAAGGTCGTAGGAATGATCCGGGATGCGGCGCATCTCGATCCTGCCGTCGCCCAGGATGATCGTCGGCCTGTTCGGTGCCTCCGAGAGATAGGTGAACAGGCTCGGGTCCTCTGCCGCGGCGATGACCGCAGGATCGATCTCGAAGAAGGTGACGTGGTCGCTGGCTCGTTCGTAGGCAGCGATTCCGCCCGCTCCGAGACCCACGATTCCTATGTCCTGCCCGCCGCGGCTCTGCGCAAGTGACATCACGTCGCCCAACGGGCCGGTGCTGACGTAGTAGGAGCGCGGCGTGCGCTGGCGGGCCGGGTCTGTCCACTGGCTGCCGTGATTCGTGGTCCCGTGGTACATCGTCGTCGCCTGGTCGGTGCGCTTTACGCTCACCACGCCGAAGTAGTCTCGGGCCTGGTAGATGGTCCCGGAGGGCACCAGGGTGATGGTCGCCGCCAGCACGAAGCCGGTCATCATGGCCATCATTCCCGGCTTTGACCCGAACAAGAGGATCGCGCCGCCGACGATCAAAAACGGCACCATCACGATGAGAACCCGGGAGTCTCCGATCGCGACTGCCGCCGCACACGCGACTGAAAGAACCAGGTAAGGGGCGAGCCGACTGCGCGCGCCGGCGACGAACGGTCGGAAGTCGAGCCCATGCCTGCCCGAGATGGCGGCCCGCGCGGTCTTCACGCCGACTGGTATCCCGGCCAACGCCGCGACCAGCAGGATCGGGTACTCCCAGACGCCGGGGAACACCACGGGTGCAAGGAATCCAACGAAGGCTCCGCCCACGACGCCGCCGGCCGACACGACGAGATAGAAGTACGTCAGCTGCGACGGTCCGGGCCGATCGGCGGCGAGGCGGCCGTGCAGCGTCAGGGCGACGACGCCGAAGCCGGTCAGCTCAAGGGCGAGCAGGGCGATCGTGGGCCAGAACGGGGAGTAGCCGATCGGTATCCATAGCAGCGTTGCCATGGCCGGCGCGAGCCTGGTCGCCATAGCCACGATCCGGGCGCCCCGGGCCGAGAACGCGACGACGAACGTCGCCAGGTAGATGGCCAGCGGCCCGACCCACAGAAGCGGGGTCGAGATGAGGTCTGCGGTGATGAAGTTCGTGACGGCCGAAAGCAGTCCGCACGGCACGGCGGCTAGGAACAGCCAGCGGAGCGATCTCGTCCAGGCGATGCGCTCCCCGTGACCGCGGGCGTCCTCGTCGCTGCGGCTCCCCGCGGATGCCGCTCGCTCCGCGAAATCCCGGCCGGCTGTCAGGCGCATCGTCGCCGTGACGCCGATGAGCACGACCAGTGCCACGAACCCGGCGTTCCACAGGCCTCGCTGGGCGCTGAGTCCAAGGGCCGGCTCGACCAGCAGCGGATACGCCAGCAGGGCGAGCAGCGAGCCGGCGTTGCTGACCACGTAGAGCCGGTAGGGATCGCCGGCCGGCTCGCGGCCTTCTGCGCCCGCCGGTGTCCTGCCACCGATCGCGACCGTCAGCCATGCCGAGATCAGCGGCGTCGTCGTGCACAGCACGAAAGCCGGCAGGCCGACACCGACGGTCAGTGTCGCGAGGACCTCGAGCACCGGCTGCAGCGACTCGTAGTGGAGATCCGCAAGCCTTGGGCCAAATGCCAGATCCAGACCCGCGGCAACTGCAAGCACCATGTGGATCGGTGGCCCGAAGCGCCCGAAGCGGGTCACCGAGACGTGGGCATACAGGTAGCCGAGCAGGAGGATCAGCTGGAAGAAGCCCAGCGTGGTAGCCCACACGGAGGGCGCCCCTCCCAGGAGGGGCAGCATCATCTGCCCAACCATCAACTCGAGGGAAAAGAGGAGGCAAGCGGACAGGCCGATGGCGACCGGAAAGCCGAAGCCCGCGACGTCGGCCGGCCTCCATGCCGCGGTCAAGGAAAGGACGGAAGAACCATCGCTGCTCGCTGTCGTCATGGGACGTATTGGCTGGGCACCTCGCTCGACTGTCAATAGTCCGATCTTCCTCGCCGGGACCAGACCGGAGCACGGGTCTGCCGCCTGAAGGTTTCCTGCGGTCCTGCCAGCCGGGCGAGCGGACAACCGGGCTGCCGGCTCGCAGTCGCAGCCCGCGCCCCCTCTTCCGGGCTCGCGCTAGACTGGCTCCAAACGCCGGCTGCGTCCTGCTGCTGGAGAGACAGGCGCGGCGTCGCAGCCGCGACGACTGGACCTACAGGAGGCGTTCGGGATGACCGCGACGTCAGAGCCCCGGCTCAAGATCACCTACGCCACTCTCCGCAACGACAACGAGCAGCTCCACGCTTCCTACGACGCCGGCCTGGCCGTGGCGCGCGCCGAGCTCGGCGGGACGCACGGCGTCTACATCAACGGAGAGTGGCGGCCCGCGACGGAGCACTTCGAGAAGCGCTCGCCGATCGACGGCGCCCTCGTGGGCAAGTTCGCGAAGGGGACTCGCCAGGACGTCCGCGACGCCGTCGCAGCGGCGCGTGCCGCCGCGCCGGGCTGGGCTCACACTCCCTGGCCGGAGCGGGTCGCGATCATGCGCCGGATGGCCGACCTGATCAGCGAGCGCCAGATGGAGCTGGGCGCGCTGATGGCCATCGAGGTCGGCAAGAACCGCCTCGAGGCGCTTGGCGACGTCGAGGAGACGGCCGACCTGATCCGCTACTACTGCGATCAGATGCAGGCGACGGACGGCTTCGACCGGCCGATGGGCAACCTTGGCGACCCGAGCGTCCACACCCGCTCGGTGCTCAAGCCACACGGCGTCTGGGGCGTGATCAGCCCGTTCAACTTCCCGATGGCCCTCTCCGGTGGTCCCTCGGGCGGCGCGCTCGTCGCGGGCAACGCCGTCGTCCTCAAGCCCTCGAGCGACGCCCCGCTCTGTGGCGTCAAGCTGGCCGAGATCGCCCACCTCGCCGGGCTGCCCCGCGGCGTGTTCAACTTGGTCACCGGCGCGGGTTCCGTGGTAGGCGCCGAGATCCAGGAGAACGCGGGAATCGACGGCCTGCTGTTCACCGGCTCGTACGAGGTCGGCTTCAACTCCATCTTCCGGACCTTCAGCAAGCAGTACCCCAAGCCGGTCGTCGTCGAGATGGGCGGCAAGAACCCCGCCATCGTCAGCGCCCGGGCCGACCTCGAGGAAGCCGCCGAAGGCATCATGCGATCGGCCTTCGGTTATGCCGGCCAGAAGTGCTCCGCGTGCAGTCGCGTCTACGTCCAGGCGCCGGCATACGAGGCTTTCCTCGAGGCGCTCGTGGCCAAGACGAAGGCGATCACGGTCGGCGATCCAACGGACCGGAAGATCTGGCTGGGCCCGCTCGTGAACGGCCCCGCGGCGGCTAAATACGACGCCGCGGTAGCCGAGGCGAAGCGAGATGGGCGGATCCTCTTCGGGGGGCAGCGACTTGCCGGGCATGGGACGGACCTGTTCGTCGCCCCGACGATCGTGGCCGACCTTCGCGCCGACCACCGGATCTGGCGCGAGGAGCTGTTCGTGCCTCTCGTTGCCGTCGCGCCCTTCACCGAGCTCGACGAGGCCATCGCACGAGCCAACGACAGCATCTACGGACTGACCGCGGGCTTCTACAGTGAGGACCGCGAGGAGATCGAGGCCTTCGAGGAATCGATCGAAGCCGGGGTCATCTACATCAACCGCCGAGCCGGCGCCACCACCGGCGCATGGCCCGGCATCCAGCCCTTCGGCGGCTGGAAGGGCTCCGGGACCACGGGCAAGGCTTCGGGCGGCCTCTACTACGTCCAGCAGTTCATGCGGGAGCAGTCCCAGACCATCGTGGACTGAGGGGCGACCCCAGCAGGCAAGTAGTGGCGGCCGTGCAGATTGCCCGGCCGCGTTTCCTTCACTCGGCCATCCGCCCAACAGCTCGGCGGGAGGACAAATGGCGGACTCACACGCTCGCGGCGGCCCACTCGCCGTCACTGTCAGACCGGCTAAGGACTCCGACTGCGAGGTCGTCGCCAGACTCGCGGGTGAGCTGGGCTACCCGGTCGGCGCAGAAAGCATGTGCGCTCGTCTCGGCAGGCTCCCGGCCGGCGATGCGCTCCTCGTCGCGGAGGCGAAGCCCGCCGTCGAGACGGGCGGGCACGATTCGGGTGAGCCGCGGGTCCTCGGCTGGGTGCACGTCTCGGCAGCGCGGAGCCTTCTCAACGACGATCACCTGCAGAT
>DAHXON010000105.1:385-12105 GCA_027364875.1 Chloroflexota bacterium | reverse complement strand
CCCCCATCCCGACACCTATCTGACCCCGGAGGAGCTGAGGTCACGGCACAGGCCGGCGGGCTCCGCATTTCGCTCTTTTCCGCCGGCGAGCCCCCGGTCAAAATGAACGAAACCGCGTCGTCGCGTCGTCATATCGCGCATGGAGAGAGCCGACGCTGAGGGAGTGATGAGGGTGGAGCCTGTGCCACCGGCCGCAGTGAGGGAAGGGCCGGCCGACGTGCTGGCCGCACTCACGCGGCGCGACGTAGACCGTGCCTACCGTCTTGCCTGGGCGATCCTGGGCAACGACGAAGAGGCGCAGGATGCCACCCAGGACGCGCTTACCGTGGCCTGGCAGCGGCGGGACAGCCTTCGCGATCCCGCCAGGGTGGAGGCCTGGCTAAGCCGGATCCTGATCAATACGTGCCGCGACCAGCTCAGACGTCGGGCAAGGAGTCGCGTCCGTCCTCTCGACCTGAGCCCTTTGCCTTCGGTGGCCGACGGCAGCCAGTCCGCCGCGAGCCGAGACGAGCTCGGTCGCGCTCTCGACGCCCTCAATCCCGACCAGCGGATCGTGGTCGTCCTGCGCTTCTGGGCCGACCTCACGGTCGACGACATAGCCGAGAGGCTCGGCGTTCCACCCGGGACGGTGAAGTCGCGGCTTCACAACTCCCTGCGCGCGCTCCGCGCGGTGCTGGAGGACCAACGATGACGGACGAAGAGCTTGGCCGGCGCCTTTCGGATGCGCTCCACGGGCGGATACGGCCGCCCGAGACGGCACCCGAGCTCCTGCACGAGCACCTCCGGAATCTGCGCTCGATGCGCGAGGTTCGCCGAGGCGTGACCGGCGGACCCGCGCACACGGTCCGAAACCTGTCCGCGATAGCCGCGTCCGTTGCGATCGCGGGAGTTCTCGTCGCCGGGTTGCTCGCCTGGCAGTCTCCGCGCACGCGCACTGGAACGCCGAATCTTCCCAACGGTGTCGAGATGTTCGGCCGGATCGACGCCCAGACGGCCTGGGCGGAGGCCGGATCGGACCTCTACATGACCCGCGACGGCGGCGCCACGTGGACGAAGGGCAAGCTACCCGGCGGCAGGTCCCCCGCCCAGATGGACCTCAACTCGGGCTTCTCCGAGGCGATCCCGAATGAGGCGACGCCAACGCCGATCACCGCGGGGCCGGCGCCATCGAACCCATCCTCCGTCGACATCCCGACGTCGTCCGTCTTCCCCGACCACTACTACCCAACGTTCATCGACGCCGACCACGGCTGGCTCCTGAGCTGGAGCTGGCTGCCCAACTCGACGGTCCTGTCGCCGGCTGCGTCCATGACAGCCTGGCGGACGAGTGACGGCGGCCAGACCTGGTCGTCGTCCAACCTCCCGGGGACGTACCGCGGCGTGGGCACAGTCAGTTTCGTCGACGCCAGCCATGGCTGGGCAACGATCCTCCGGACCGACTACCTGTACGCGACGGCATCGAGCACGCCGGATACGGGCGGCGGCGCCATGCCGACGCCAACGCCTGGGCCCACTCCGTCGGCGCCGCTGCCGGACGACGCCCCCCCCATCCTGGCGACCTCCGACGGCGGGGTCAGCTGGTCGGTCGTCTCACGCATGGCCGCAGTGGCGATGCCGCGGTTCGTCAGCGCGACGGAGGGCTGGAGCTACACGCAGACCGGGGGCTCCGGCACCTCGCAGATCGCTCATTCCACCGACGGCGGCCGGACGTGGTCGCAGGTCGCCCTGCCAATTCCCGAGGGGGAGTCCTTGACCGGCTGGCCGGATCCGCCGGTGCGGGAGGGAGCAGACCTGGTGATACGCACCGCAGGCCAGCATGCGACCGATCCTTTCGCCGCGGCTCCCGACGGGTCGGCCACTGCGATCCTGACGTTTGTCAGCGCCGATGACGGCCGGACCTGGTCGCTCCGGTCCAGCGAGTCGGTCGCGGGGGCCGTCACCAATTTCGGATACTCGAACATCCTGAGTCTCCCGACCGGCCCGTTCGTGATCTACTCACCGGACCAGTCGGGGTCGGGCTCGGCGCCGAGCGACATGCAGGCGACGTTCGACGGCGGCCGGACCTGGCTCAGCTATCGAACGGCCGGACTGCCGGATCGGATCGCGATGGCCGAATGGGAGTCCCCCGAGGACGTCTGGGTCCTGGTCCGAACCGTCTCTAACAACGGGGCGGCTGGAGGCCGGCTGTACGCGAGTCACGACAGGGGCGCCACGTGGACAATGCTGCTCGGCGCCCCGGCCGCGTCCGTCTCGCCGGCCCCCACGGTCACTCCGGAAGCCGTCAGCGATACGCCCCTTCCGTCGATCGACGCGCCCCAGCCGAGCTACTCGCTCTTCCAGAGCATGGGTCGAGTAGACGCGAACGTGGGCTGGTCCTTGTTCACGGACATGAGGACGGGACCGGTGATCCGAACCACCGTGGACGGCGGCGCCACCTGGTCCGAACCGCATCTGATCCTGTCCGCCGCCGCGTATGTCCAGTTTGTCGACGGAGACCACGGCTGGGCCGCCGGATATGGGCCCTGGACGAGTGGCCGATCGACGCCGGTCAGCGTCTTCCGCACCAGCGACGGCGGCAATACCTGGCGGGAGTCGCCGCTGGATATCGGCATGCCGCCCGGGAACCCGGATCAGACGTACATATCGGCCGCCCTTCATTTCCGCGACGCGCTCGACGGCGAGCTGTCCGTCGTACTCGGAATCGGAACCGCTCCCGGGACCGGCGGACCGTCGACCTCGACGCCGGTCCCCTCGGCCACCGCGCCCGGCTCTTCGGCCACTGCGGCGTTCTGCAGGCAATACTCGACCGTGGACGGGGGAGCTTCCTGGTCGGCGGGCGCGCCGGCGCCGTGCCTGTCGCAGGTCACTTTCGTCGACGGCTCTTTCGGCTACGGCGTCGACGCCGGATCTTCGTTCGCCCTGTATGTCACGCAGGACGGCGGCCGAACCTGGACTACAGGACACCTGCCAAGCCCGGTCATCGTCGACTCGACCACCGATGGCTCCGCATATCCCGCGCCGCCGAGCGTGAAGCTGCTCCAGCGGCGGGGCGACGGCACCCTTCGGGCGCTCGTCGTCTGGGGCGGATCGGGGCTCGCCAGAACGGTCGTAAGCAACGACTCCGGGCAGACCTGGTCCACCGTGGGGCAGCTGAACGAGTTCAACGCCGCCGGCCATCAGGTCGCGGCGCTCGGCGAGAACGACTGGATCGCGCTGGGCTACGGCACCGGCTCCACAGGTGGGGCGGACGTCAGAATCAGCCACGATGCTGGCCTGACCTGGACGAAGCTTCCTTCGAGCGGTCTCGCAGGCACGCCCGATGCCGTCGCCTTCTCGGGCCCCAAGGACGGTTGGGTTGCGGTCTCCGACACGAGATCCGTTGCCTCGGCGGCCTCGCCCCAGCCCTGGCAGCTCATCCGCACCACGATCTACGCCACCAGAGACGGCGGCAGTAGCTGGACGCCAATCCTCGCTCCGTAGCGGGGACGTACTCCCGGCCGCGCTACTCGGCGACGATCCGGTAGCCCACGCCGGGCTCGGCCACGATCAGGTGACCGGCGGCCCCGCTGGGGTCCGCGGCGGCCAGCTTGCGGCGCAGCCGCGAGACGTAGACGTGGAGGTAGTGCGCCTCGTCCGAATAGGCCGTGCCCCAGACGGCCCGCAGCAGCCTGCCCGCGGTCACCACTCGTCCGGACTGCGATAGCAGGACTTTGAGCAGCTCGAACTCGCGCGGGGTCAGCTCGAGGGGAGTCCCGGCTACGGAGACCTGATGCCGCGGCACGTCAAGGACGACCGGGCCCAGCGAAAGCCGGCCGTCCACGTCCGCCGCGGGGCCGGCCGCCCGGCGGAGAACGGCCCGCATTCGCGCGTGCAGCTCCGACAACCCGAACGGCTTGGTCAGGTAGTCGTCCGCCCCGGCGTCGAGGGCGGCCACGCGATCCTCTTCCCGGCCGCGCGCCGAGAGCACGATGATCGGCGTGGTGGCCTCGTGGCGGACGCGAATGATGACGGCCTGGCCGTCGAGATCCGGAAGGCCCAGATCGAGAAGGATCAGGTCCGGCCGGCGATTGTCCCAGGCCCGCAACGCCTCGCGAACGTCGCCGGCCTCGTCCACCTCGTAGCCGCGAGCGCGCAGGTTGGCGGCGATGGCGGCTCGGGCCGGCTCTTCGTCCTCCACGACCAGGACGGCCCCGACTTCGGCCATCAGCGTTCCACCCGCGCCGGCGGCTTCACCGGCTCGGCCGGCTCGGCCGGCTCGGCGGCTTCGGTTTCCGGCTCGGCGGCTTCGGTCTCCGGCTCGGCGCTCGGCTCGGCCGCGGTGTCGACTACGCTCTCCACTGGCAGCCTGACGACGACCGCCAGGCCGCCGAGCGTGCTCCGCCGGGCGGGCGCCGACCCGCCCATCGCCTCGGCCAGCCCGCGAACCACCGCCAGCCCGATGCCCGAGCCTCCACCCACGCGCGAGCCCTGCCGCGAGGGCAGCCGGTAGAAGCGCTCGAAGATGTGGCTCAGCTCCGAAGCCGGAACGCCCGGTCCGGCGTCCTCGACGACGAGCGCGACGACGTCCTCCGCCGCCCTCGCCGAAACCCTGATCGTCCGGCCGGCCGCGTATCGGGCCGCGTTGTCGATCAGGTTGGTGATGATCTCGTCGATGAAGATGGCGTCGACGCGAACCGCCGGCAGATCGCCCGGGACGTCGACCTCGATCTCGCACGGCTTGACCATCGGAGCCATCCGCGCCAGCACCGGCTCCAGGATGTCGGCCAGTTCGTACAGCTGCACCGACGGGCTCAGCGCGCCGCCCTCGATCCGGCCCAGATCGAGCATGTTCCGGACCAGCCGGCTCAGCCTGTCTGCCTCGCGATCGATCGATTGGGCCGCCATCCGCTTGCCCTCCGGCGTCCACGGGACGTTGGTGTCCATGAGGTTCCCGGCCGTCGCCCGGATCGCCGAAAGCGGGGTGCGGAGGTCGTGCGAAACCGAGTCGAGCAGCGCCGACTTCAGGGCGTCTCCTTCTCGCGCCACCTCGGCGGCCGTGGCTTCCGCGGCCAGGCGGTCCCTGACGACGGCCTGCCCGAGCTGGTCGGCGGCCGCAGCCATGAGCCGTGAGTGCGAGCGGCCCGGGAAGGGTTCGTCCGCCCCGCGGATCGCCCAGAGCGAGCCCATGGGCTCCACGCCGGCGACGATGGGTACCCGGAAGACCAGAGTCGAGTCGGCGGTGTCGGCGGCGCGTTTGGAGGGCGGGCCGCCGCGACCGGTCGGAACCATGTCGCGGACGTGCGCCCAGCTAGGTTGGATGTCCGAGCCGCTCGTGTGGAGCGTCCAGCGCGAGGCCGCCGAGGGCCTCGGAGCGCCCGGCAACGAGTCGGCGACGACCCGCTCCTCTCCAATGGAGGGCCCCAGGGCTATCCAGACCCGCGCCATCTGGGCGTCGCGGGCCAGGCGCGATGCCAGAGACGGAGCGGCCTCGAGCGCGCTCGGGGCGGTGGCGACGTCGCGGCTCATGGCGAACATGGCCCACGCCTCCGCGCTCCGAAGCTCGGCCTCGCGCCGCCGCTCCAGCTGCAGGGCGCTCAGCCGGCCGATGGCGATGGCCACGACGAGAAAGAGGAGGAGGTCCAGCCATTCCTCCGCCGAGGCGACGGCGAAGGTATAGACCGGCGTGACGAACAGGAAGTCGTAGACGAGGAACGAGGCGATGGCCGTCCCGACCGCATACCAGCTGCCAAATCCCAGTCCGACCGCCACCACAGCGAGCAGGTACACCGTCGCGGCGTTTGGCACGCCCATCGGGCCCTGGAGGAGGGCGGACAGGAGAGTCGAGATGAGGATCGCTCCGGCGGCAAGAGACAGACCGGCCAGGGAAGGAGGACTCAACCGCCGCGACACCGTGCGGCCACCGCGAAGCATTGGTTGATGGTAGGGCGGAGGTGGCGCCGCCGCATCCCCGTGTTGCCGGCGGGTCGGCGCGGCGCGCATGGCCCGGCGGGGCCGCACGCGTGGCCGGCCGTGGTCGGCGCGGCCCGCGTGGCCCGGGCGGGTGGCGCGCGGAGGTCTCGGCTGTGCCAACATCGGGGCGTGAGCTCGCCCGCGATCGCCTCCAGCAAACCGTCGGCCGCATCGTCGTGGATCGCCGCCGCCCGCCCGGCCACTCTCCCGGCCTCGACGAGTGGCGTGGTCGTGGGCATCGGCGCCGCCCTGGCCGTGGCTCCGTTCCGGCCCGACACCGCTCTCGGCTGTCTCGCCGCGGCGCTGCTCCTCCAGGTCTTCGCCAACTTCGCCAACGACCTGTCCGATTTCCGCCGCGGCGCCGACACCCCGGACCGGCTCGGACCCACCCGAGCCGTCGCGGCGGGGTTGATCTCGCCGCGACGAATGCAGGCGGGCATGTTCGTCGTGGCCGTCGCCGCGGGCCTCGACGGCGCCTACCTGACCCTGGTGGGCGGCCCCGGGATCCTCGGGCTCGGGATCGCCGCGGTCCTGGCGGCCCTGGCCTACACCGGCGGTCCGTGGCCGTTCGGCTACAAGGGCCTCGGCGAGCTGTTCGTCTTCGTCTTCTTCGGCCCTGTTTGCGTAGCCGCTACGGCGTTCCTGCAGGCCGGCCGCGTCGAGCCGCTGTTCCTGCTGGTGTCGGTTCCGCCGGGCGCGATCGCGATGGCGATCCTGGTCGTGAACAACCTCCGCGACATCGATACGGACCGGGAAGCCGGCAAGCGAACGCTTGCCGTTCGCTTTGGCAAGGGCTTCGCGCGGGGCGAGTACGTCGCCTGTCTGGCGGCCGCGGGGCTCGTGCCGATCGCCCTTCTCGGGGTTCGGCTGGTGAGGACCGGGGATCCCGTCCCCTCCCTTCTTGTCCTGATTCCCCTGCTTGCCTGCCCGCCGGCGATCGGTCTGGTCCGCAGCGTCCTCCATGATGGCGAGCCGCGGCGGCTCAACCTGGTGCTCCGCGACACGGCCCGGGTCGGGCTGGTGTTCGGGGCGCTGTTCGCCCTCGGGCTGGCGGCGGGCGGCTGGCCCGGTTGAGGCACGGCGGGTCCGAAACTGACCCGCGTTCTTCGGCGGCAGCGCAATGCTCCGGCCCGCGGCCGCAGGCTCACACCCACGCCCTAGAATCGGCCGATGCTGATTGCGTCTGAGCGGCTCAACTCGATGGCCCTTGCCGGCCGGGTCCGGATGAGCCGGATCCTGGAGCTGAGCTGGCTTCGCCTCGGGCCACTGGATCTGGCCGTGCCGATCGGCATCGGGCTGATAGTGGGCAACGCGCTCGACCAGCTGGGCCGGCCCGTCCCCGGCATACCGTTCTTCGTCGTACCGTTCGCCGCTTGCTGGCTTGCGCTCTGGCTGGCCATCTTCGCGGCCGGCTCGATCGCCTTTGGCTCGAGGGCAAGGTCCGGAGCGGCCCTGCTGCTCGCCCAGATCCTGTCCCTGTGGCTCCTCTACGACCTGCTATACCTCCAGCAGGGCAATCACCTCTACGACCTCAACGTCTACCTGGGCTCCGCCGCCCGCTGGCTCGACGGCGGCCAGGCCTACCTGACCGCCCCGCTGGCCGCCTGGCCCGATGGCCCCCGGAACGACTTCTTCCTCTACCCTCCTCCGCTGCTCCCCTTCTTCGCCCTCCTGGAGCAGCTTCCCCAGGCGCTCGTGGCCGCAGCCTGGACCGTGGCGATGGTCGCCTGCTCGTATCAGGCTTTTCGTGTGCTCGGTCTCGGACGCGGCTGGAGTCTGGCGCTGCTGGCCTTTCCACCGGTGTTCATCGGCTTCGAGTCCGGCAACGTCGCCAGCCTGACCTTCCTGCTGTTCGCCGCGTCGGTCCGGGCCGGCGGCGCCCTCGTGGTCGACGGGCTCTTCAAGGTCCAGGCCGGGGTGCCCGTCCTGTGGCTCATCCGCGAACGACGTTTCCGGGCTCTTGTCGCGGGCGCGGTCCTGGTGGCGGTGGCCGTCCTGATCACGCTGCCAATCGTGGGAACGGACGCCTGGCGAGCCTGGTGGGAGGGGCTCGGTTACCGGGCAACATCCCAGCTCGAAGTGCCCGCCCTCTTCGGCTATTCGTACGCCAGAGAGATCCCTCCCGTCGTCTACGCCGTGGCGTGCGCGGCATTCGTTGCCCTGGCCCTCGCGTTTCGGGGGCGCGCCGGTCTGGCAGCTCTCGGTCTCGCCTCCGTCTTCGCGTCTCCGGCGCTGTGGCCCCACGGCTTCGCCTTCGCGCTGCCGGCCGTGCTGCTGCTCCAGAGCGACGTGGCAGTGCTGATCGTCCTGGGGGCCGGGTCCCTCGACGCCAACATGTGGCTTCTCTTCTTCGCCGGCTGGGCGGCGGTGCTGGCAGCGCGGCGCCATCCCGCCGGAGCGCTCCACCCCATGCTCGGCAAGGAAGGTCCGTGGCCGCGCCGGCCGATCACGCGTCCCAACACGAAGGTGCCAACTCCGTTCGGAGCCCGGGGCCAGCTCGCGGACTAGCGGCGCCGGAGACCATTGGCGGTGCCGCGGAGCCGACCAGGACTCGGGAGCCCCACACGCCGGCCCTTCCATTCGGGCACAATCGTGCCTCCCGAACCTGGTGACGGCCGCATCCCCGAGACCGCCCCCACTCGGCCCCGAGCAGCAACCGCAGCGCCCGCCGCAGGCCAAAGGAAACGATGTCGCAGTTCGCAACGAGGGCTTCGGCCCTGACCCAACGGATCAAATCGCTCAAGGAAGCACCGGAGAGTCCGCACGAGACTCGAGGCTCGAGCGTGGTCCGGCCGGTCGTTTTCGGCGCGACGGACGGCCTCGTCTGCAACCTGTCGCTGATCATGGGCGTGGCCGGCGCGGCCAAGGAAGATCCCCACTCCATCGTCATCGCGGGCATCGCCGGACTGCTCGCAGGCGGGTTCTCCATGGCCGTTGGCGAGTACATCTCGGTCCAGTCGCAGCGCGAGCTGCTCGACTATCAGATAGACCTGCAGCGGCACCAACTCCACCACACACCACAGCAGGAACACGACATCCTCTGCGAGATCTACGAGGCCAAGGGGCTGTCGCCCGCGGAGTCCGAGTTGATCGTCAAGAAGATCATGCGCGACCCGGAACGAGCCATCGACACCTTCGTTCGCGAGGAGATCGGGCTCTCGGCCGAAACGATGGGCTCTCCCATAGCGGCCGGTATCGGCTCCATGTCCGCTTTCTCCGTGGGGGCAGTAGTCCCCCTGATCCCGTTCCTCCTGACCACTGGTGGCGTCGCCTTCACGGCCAGCATCGCCGCGTCCCTCGCGGCGCTCTTCGCCATCGGCCTGGCCGTCAGCCGGCTGACGCACCGGCGCGCCATCCTGACCGGGCTCCGGCAGGCCGGACTCGGCGCCGCCGCGGCCGCGGTCACATACGGCATCGGCTCCCTGCTCGGGACCGCGGTCCACTAGCTGTCGCGCCGGACGCCGTCGACCCACCTCGATCCGGCCCCTGGAACGCCCTAACCCAGAACCTTGGTCCGGTGCTGCTGGCCATTTCGGGCCCTCATTCCGATGCCGGCATGGCCGATAACCAACAGTGAGGCGTGGACCAGCCGGATCCCGCCTGCGCGCGCCCGGGGAGGAGCGCGAGGTACGGCCGCATCTGGTGCCGCAATGCGAATGACCCTCCGACTCAAGCTGCTGTCGGTGGCCGGTCTGCTCCTGTCCTTCTCGGCGGTGATCCTGGTCGTGGGCCTCCTGCAGCTCTCGGCGGCGAACTCGCGGATCGACAACCTCTACCGCGACCAGCTCGGAGGCGAAGCCCAGCTCTCGGCGATGAGCCGGGACCAGCTCCAGATCCAGTTCGACCTGGCGGCCCTGCCCCTTTCGATCGACACGACCGAACGCGCCGCTCTCATGACCGAAATCACGGCCCTCGAGAAGGACTTCAACGCCCGAATCGCGGCAGCCTATGCGGGCGACGCCGACGGCACGGATCGCTCGAGCATCGACAAGGTGAAGAGCACCTTCACGGCCTGGAGCGCGGCCCTGGAGAAGGACGTCCTGGCACCCGCCCGAGCCGGCAACTTCGGCGCGGGTTTGGAACCGTTGCGAACGACCCTTCCGCCTCTCCGGACCGCGCTCGCGGCGGCTCTCTCCTCCGCCGAAACCACGAAGCTCGCGGCCGCGAAGCAGCAGTACGACGCGTCGAACGCGGACGCGGGGCGGTCCTACCTCGTCCTGCTCGCGGCCTTCCTGGGCGCGATCGCCGCCGGCGTCGTGGTCTCGACCGTCTTCGCCCGTTCCATCGCCGGCCGGGTCAGAGCGGTCCAGGCCATGCTCATGGAGATGACCGACAACTGCGCCTCGGCGCTGGAAGCCGGGCTGGGCGCCCTGTCGCGCAACGACCTGTCCATGACGGTCCGCGCCACCGCCCAACCACTCGAGGATCGGAGCGGCGACGAGATCGCCCAGACGGCTGGCGTCGCCAACACTCTCCTAGAAAGGCTGCTCGCGACCGTGGACAGCTACGAGACTGCCCGCAACTCACTCTCCAGCGCGATCAGCGAGGTCAAGGCCGCGGCCGAAGGCCTTTCACGAGCCTCCAACCAGCTGAACTCCGTCGCCGCGCAGTCGGGCCAGACCTCAGGGCAGGTGGCCCTGACGATCGGCCAGATGGCCTCCGGCGCGAGCGACCAGGCCCGGGCGGCTTCGCAGACGAGCAACGCCAGCCTGGATCTGACCAGGATCATCGGGCAGGTCGGCGAGGGAGCCGCCAACACCAGGATCCGGGTCCGGGACGCCGCAGGAGCCATCGAGGCGACCAGCGAGGCCGTGGGACGGGCGATGCGCGACTCCGACGAGATGGCGCCACTCAACGAGCGTGTCACGGCGGCGCTGGCGGCGGGAGAGCAGGCCGTCGAGGAATCCACGGATGGAATGCGGCGGATCAGCCAGGCGGTGGATGCCACGGCCATTCGCGTGACCGAGCTAGGAGCAAAGGGCGAGCAGATCGGGGCCATCGTCGAGACGATCGACGACATCGCCGAGCAGACGAACTTGCTTGCTCTCAACGCCGCCATCGCGGCCGCGCGAGCCGGCGAGCAGGGCAAGGGCTTCGCGGTCGTCGCCGACGAGGTTCGCAAGCTCGCCGAACGCTCCTCGCGCGCCACCAAGGAGATCGCCGCTCTCATCACCGAGGTCCAGAAGGGCACCGCGGCGGCGGTTGCGGCAATGACCGCCGGAGCCGCGGAAGTGGAGACCGGCGCCGAGCTCGCCGAGCAGGCGGCGGGCGCTCTCCGCGAGATCAACCAGGCCTCGGAAGCCCGCAACCAGGTCCTGGATGACATGCTCGCCGCGGTCGGCCAGATCCGGTCCCTCAGCGCGGAAGTGGTCCGTGCCACGGACGGCATCGCCGAGATCGCGAGCCAGACGGACGAGGCCGCCGTTCGGATGGGCTCGGCCGCCGACACCGTCGGCAGCTCTGTGGAGTCCATCGCGGCGATCAGCGAGGAGAACTCGGCGGCGGCCGAGGAAGTGTCAGCCGCTACTGAGCAGATGTCCGCCCAGGCCGAGGAGGTCGTGGCCTCGGCGGCGTCCCTGGAGGAGATGGCGGCGAGCCTGGACGAGCTGGTGGCTCGCTTCCGCCTCACCCCAACCGACCAGATCAGGGCCGGCAACGTGATCCCTCGCCGGCGGGCCAGCGACTGGCAGGCGCCCGCCACACCACGAGTGGTCGAGTCGGCCTGACAGTCCGGCGGCATCGCCGGATCTCGCGCCATGGCAGGGCCGCTT
>DAHXON010000105.1:0-375 GCA_027364875.1 Chloroflexota bacterium | reverse complement strand
CCCCCCCCCCCCCCCCCCCCCCACCACTCCCCGGCCGGTTCCGTACCCCGTGGCCCTTGGCGAAGCCCGCGAGTCGGTTCATGATGGAGCGGCACCGCTTTGACCGGGAGTGGACAGATGCCCGATCGGTGGGTGGACTCAGATCCTCTCCGCGACATGCTCGTCGAGATGGGCCGACTGCCGGCGCCTCAACGCCGGTTCTCCCTGCACGAGATCGCCGTCGGCTGGCTCGTCTACGACAACGAACGCGAACCGGTGGGACGCGTGACGGACCACGTGGACGGCTACCTGGTCGTTCGGCGCACCCTCTTCGGTCACGGGCTGCCCTGGTGGCGGGCGTACATACCCGCCTCCGCCATCGGCGTGGCCCACGAG
>DAHXON010000104.1 GCA_027364875.1 Chloroflexota bacterium | reverse complement strand
GTCGAAGTCCTCTCGCAGCCGATCGCCTGGTCGGAGCTGCTGGACGACCCGGCGTTCATGGCCGAGTACACGCAGGTCCTCAACGAATTCGACCGCTACATGGCCGGCGGAAGCGAGCACTGGTTCAACCGCGAGTACGGCGCGGCGCTCTCGGGCCCGATCGCCTACTTCTGCGCCGAATACGGCTTCCACGAGAGCCTCGGCATCTACTCCGGAGGTCTCGGCGTCCTCGCCGGCGACCACATCAAGTCCGCCAGCGACATGGCCATGCCGTTCGTGGGCGTAGGCCTGCTCTACAAGCACGGCTACTTCCGCCAGACGATCGACGCCGACGGCCACCAGGAGCACGCGTATCCCGACTACGACCTGGCGGAGCTGCCGATCCTGCGAGTCCTGGGCCCCGACGGCGAGCCGCTCACCGTCTCCGTGGAACTGCCGGGCCGCGACCTGTTCGCCGCGGTGTGGCTCGTCCAGGTCGGCCGCGTGCCGGTCCTTCTTCTCGACACGGACATCCCGGACAACGCCGAGTCGGATCGCCCGGTCACGCAGATCCTGTACGTCCGCGGCCGCGAAATGCGCCTGCACCAGGAGCTGGTTCTGGGCACCGGCGGCGTTCGTGCTCTCAAAGCCCTCGGCATAGACCCCGTGGTCTGGCACCTCAACGAAGGCCACTCCGCCTTCCTGCTCGTGGAACGGACCCGCGCCCTCGTCGCGAAGGGAGTGGCATTCGAGGAAGCCCTGGAGCGTGTCCGCTCCAACGCGGTGTTCACGATTCACACGCCTGTCTCCGCAGGCAACGAGCGGTTCGACGCGGACCTGATCCGACGGGTCGCCGGCCCGCTTTACGACGGCGACGGCCGCAAGGGCACGGGCGGCGTGCCGATGGATCGGATCCTGGAGCTGGCCCGCGGAGTTGACGGCGACACCCGCCAGTTCGACATGACCGCACTCTCGCTTCGAATGTCCAACTCGGCCAACGCGGTGAGCAAGCTGCACAGCGTCACGGCCAACAACACCTGGCAGGGCCTCGGCAACAAGCAGATCCTGGCCGTCACCAACGGCGTCCACATGCCGACCTGGGTCGGCCAGCCGATGCGCTACCTCTTCGAGCGCGACCTCGGCGCCGAGCTGGAAAACGTGGACGCGCGGAACGGGACCGGCGCCTTCTGGGAGCGCACGGATCAGATCCCCGACGTGGACCTCTGGGAAGCGCACCAGCGCCAGAAGCTCGAGCTGATGATCTTCGCCCGCAACCGGCTGCGCCATCAGTTCGCCCGCCACGGCGAATCTCCCGGAACGCTCGAAGAGCTCGAGGACGTGCTCGACGTCGGCGCGCTGACGATCGGCTTCGCCCGGCGCTTCGCGACCTACAAGCGAGCTGCCCTCATCTTCTCCGACATGGACCGGCTGTCGCGGCTGCTCTGGGACAAGGACAGGCCCGTCCAGATCATCTTCGCGGGCAAGGCCCACCCCGCCGACCGGCCCGGCCAGGGCGTCATCCAGGAGATCTTCGCCCGGTCTCGCTCGCCTCAGCTTCGCGGTCGAGTCTTCATTCTCGAGGACTACGACATGCGCGTTGCCAGGTTCATGGTCCAGGGCGTGGACGTCTGGCTCAACAACCCGCGCCGGCCGCTGGAGGCGTCGGGCACGAGCGGCATGAAGGCCTCGGCCAACGGGGTCGTCAACCTGTCCGTCCTCGACGGCTGGTGGGACGAGGGCTGGGTCGGCGACAACGGCTGGGCCATCGGCGGCCGCGAGACCAACCCGGACGAGGGCGCCCAGGACTACAACGACGCCCAGGACCTCTACCGCCTGCTCGAGCAAGAGGTCGTGCCGCTCTACTACACCCGCGACGAGGACGATGTTCCGGCGGGCTGGACGTCGGAGATGCGCCGCTCGATCGGCAGCACCCTCTGGCGCTTCTCCACTGTCCGGATGCTCCACGAGTACGCGGACTGGATGTACATGCCGGCCGCGGGCGTACAGCCGAAGAAGACCGCGGGGCCCTCGGCTCCACGATCGGGCGCGACGACCAGGAAGTCTCCGCCCGAAGCGAGCTGACCGGACGGAGCGGCCCGGCTCGGCTGTGACGCGCTAATCCCGGCCGGACGCCGCCGACTTATCGGACGTAGGCAAGAGGGTTTCGAGCGCAGCTCGTCGTGCCGTCGCTCCACGGGTAGCAGGCCCAGACCTCGAAGTGCAAGTGCGGCCCCGATGCGATGCCGGTCATGCCGACGCTGCCGATGCGCTGGCCGGGCTTTACGCTCTGGCCAACTCGCACGAAAGCGGCCGAGAGGTGGTTGTAGGTGGTGTAGAGCTTGCCGCCGTGTGAGATCCAGACCACCAGGCCGCCGCCGTACCCGTCCGAACCGGCCAGCTTCCAGCCGGCGTAGATCACCGTGCCGGGACCGGCGGCCACGACCGCGGCGCCGGCGGGCGCTCCGATGTCGATCGCGTCGTGGAAGTGGGCGCAGCCGCCGACTCGCGGCTCCGCGGGATCGCCCGTACACCCGAAGCGCTGGTTGATCTGAGTGTGGCCGGGTACGGGCCAGATCAGGTGGCCATTCCAGCCGCTCGAGCTGCCGCTCGCGCCACCACCGCGGCTCGAGGCAAGCCTGACCTCCCTGACCACCGGTATCGGTCCGGCCTCGGCGCCCGGAACGAGGAGAGCCTGGCCGAGGAGGACGGCCGAGTTGGACAGGCTGTTGACGTCGACGATGTCCTGCGCCGCCACCCCGTACCGTGTGGCGATCGATGCCAGCGACTCTCCGGGACCCACCACGACGAGCAGGCCGTCGATGGGCGGGATCATGAGCACCTGACCAACTCTGAGCGACTGCGGGTCGGGGAGGCTGCTCCTGTTGGCCCAGTAGATAGTCGTGGGGTCCAGCCCGAAGCGAATCGCGATCCGCGCCAGGGTGTCGCCGCTCTGCACCGTGTACTTCTGGAGCAGTGCGCGAGCATCGCCTTCGGGCATCTGGTCTTCCAGCACGTTGGCGATGGAGCCGTCCCCGGGGTAGGAGGCCGAGCCCGCCGGTCCTGACGGTTCCGCGGTCGGGTCCGTTCGAGCGGAGGCTCCCCCGGGACCGACCACCGGAACCGGGGAACCCGACCCGGCGGCGGCCTCGTTGGCGGCGGACGGTATCGAGGTCAGCATGGCCAGCGCGATCAGCCCCAGGCACAGGCCCGCCAGCGCGAGGCGCTCGAGCTCGGAGTTTCGCGTGCGGGCGCCCGGCAGCACGCGCCCGAGTCGCGTCCCGGCCGCCGCAAGCGCGACCTTCGTTCGCTCGAGGAGTCGATGTGCGGCCGCTCGCGAAGGTTCCGGCAAGGACGTGACTCCGTTCTCGGGCGAGGCGATGGGAGGCTGGCAACCCGGCGCACGGGGCAGTCGACGGAGACCGAGGCGCCGGCCGAGAGGCTACCAGAGCATCTCAGCCGCCCTACCCACCGGGGTCGTCGCGCCGGGGAGTGATGCGCATGCCGGGCCGGAGCCGGATCTAACCGTCTCGACGACGCACGACGCCCCTGCCGTTGCGTCTCTTGGGCGTCCCCTGTCCAGGGCGCGCCTTCTTGCCCGCCTCGTCGGGTAGAGTCGACTCCCGACGGGGGTGCTCCGGAGGAAAGATGTCGATCTCGTCACGACGCCTGGCAGCCGGGCCCGCCCGCCCGGGATCCGAGCCGCGAGCCTCGCGTGTCTCGCCCGCCGGTGCCGCCGCGCTCTCGTTCCTGTTTCCGGGGCTGGGTCAGCTGGCCGCGGGCCGGCGTGATCGCGGCCTGATCGTCGCCATACCCGCGCTCTCGCTCCTCGCCTCCGTGGGCCTCGTCCTGCTCTTCGCCCGCCACTCGATCATCACCGGATTCGCGTCGCAAGCCGGGCTGCAGAGCCTGTTGCTCCTCGACGTGGTGACCTTCGCCTATCGCGTCTGGGCGATCCTCGACGCCTACCTGGTAGCCGGCGGCTCAGTGGCCACGCTCGTGCGACCCCGCGGAACCGCGGCCGCGGCAAGCCTGGCGACGATCGTCGTCCTGATCGGGTCGTCGATGTGGATCCACGGCTACGTCGCCGCGAGCGACGCGTCCATCCAGCAGAGCCTGTCGAGCATCTTCAACTCGAACGGTCCGAGCTGGCTCGCCGCGAACGCCAACGCCACGGTGCCTCCCGACTACACGATGGCTCCTATCGCCGCGGATCAGGCCGTGGCCAGTCCGCCGCCCGCCGGCTCGAGTGCAGGGTCGAGCGCCGGCGCGGGCACGCCGGCCGGCCCATCGGGGAGCCCGGCACCGGTTGTCTACGCGCTGGGCGACCTGCCGGCCAGCAGCAACACGTCCGGCAGCTGGGGCTCGGACGGCTACCTCAACGTGCTCCTGATCGGCGCCGACCAGGGACCCGGCGGCGGCCGCATGAGCGGCCTGCGGCCCGACTCGATGATCGCCCTCCAGGTGAAGCTGGCCACCGGCCAGGCGGCGATGTACGGCATACCTCGCAACATGATCAACATCCCGCTGCCGGCCGAGTCGGCGAAGTTCTACGCCTGCCACTGCTTCGGTCCGGCACCGGGCTCGAACCAGGCGCCCGCCAACTACCTGGTGGACTACCTGTGGCAGGAAGCGGCGATCACGCACCCCCAGTTCTACAGCCAGTACGGCACGGGGAACACGTGGTCGGCTGCCTACATACGCGGCGTGGACGCTCTCGAAGGTGCGGTCGGGGCTTTGCTGGGCGTTCACATGGACGGAGCCGTAGTGATCAACCTGCCGGGCTTCGTCACCCTGATCAACACCATCGCCCCGCAGGGAGTCGCGGTCAACGTGCCCTACGAGGTCAAGGAGTACCCAAAGGGAACCCGGGACTACACCGGCGCGCTCATCCCGGGTTACGAGCCCGCCAACGGCGGCAACGACATCTGGGGCATCGACATCAAGCCCGGCACGCAGGTGATGAATGGCGACACGCTGCTCGAGTTTGCCCGCATCCGCCACGTGATCGGCCACGACTCGGACTACTACCGAATGCAGCGCCAGCAGATTGCCCTCAAGGCCGTCCGCGCCCAGCTCGACCCGTGCTCGCTGGTGCCTCGCATTCCGTCGGTCATGAGCGCGCTCGCCGGAGCGCTCTGGACCGACCTTCCGATCGACGCGCTGCCGCAATTCGCGGCTCTGGCCGAGCACGTCGGCGTGGGTAGCATCGCCTCGTACGGCCTCGACCCGTCGACCACGGGAGCTGTCGACGACATCCTGACCGTCGCCTCGGTCGACAAGATCCAGTCCATCGTCGCCGGCGGACTGGCCAGCGTCCCAGGCGGGATCGGCGGGAGTGGCGGCGGAGGAGGCGGACTGAGCTGCTAGCCTCGGGCCGTACGGACCGGCCGGGCGCAGGCGCACGCTTTGCCGATCGCCGACTGCCCTGCTGCGCGGCCCCCGGCCACCGCTCCCTTGCTCAGCGGCACGTGTTCGGCGGGTCCGGCTTGCCGTACCAGAGGCTGTCCTTGCCGAAGAACTGGCGGGACAGCTGGGCCACCTTGTAGTCGAGCAGGCACGTGGTGGCGGCCGAGTTCACGCCGTTGATCCCCAGGATCGTATACGGCGGCCCCAGGACGACCTGGGAGATGTTCTGGCTCGGCACGTTCTCGCCGACGGCCACGTAGTCGGCCACCCGATTGGCCGGGAAGTCCGTGGTCACGCTCGAACCGAGCGTCGAGATGAGACCCGGCAGAGCCAGGAGCTCGCCCGGCTGGGCCATCTTGCGCAGCAGGGCGACCAGCACGTCCTGCTGGCGGGAGTCGCGAGCCCAATCGCTGTTGCCGGCTCCGTGGCGGGAGCGGACGTAGCCCAGGGCCTGCTGGCCGTTCAGGTGCTGAGGCCCGGCCGCGAGCTTGTAGCCGATGATCGTCCCCTGGGGAGTCGCGTAAACGGGATCGTCTATCGGGCTCGGGTTCACGATGTCGATCCCACCGACGGCGTCGATCATCCGCACGAATCCGTCGAGATCCATGACCGCGTAGTAGTCGATCGGAATGCCCACGAGATAGCTGATCTCTTTGACCAGGGTCATGTACGGGCTGTCCGGGGACTTGAGCCAGCCGTTGTGAACGTACGTGGGAACCGAGTTGATGCGGAGCGTCACCGGCACCACGGGGTGATTGCCGAAGTACATCGGGAACGAAGCCGTATCCCGCGGAACGCTGACCATCTGGATCGAGTTGGACTTGGGGTCGTAGCTGACGACCAGGATCGAGTCGTAGAGCGTCTCGCCCCGGCCGGGCGCCGAATCCACTCCGTTGAGGAGGATGGTCACGCGATTCGCGATCGAGGGCGTGCGGCCGGGGGTCGGCGAGAGTCCAGCGATCTGGGACGCCGAGGGGTCGGGCGAGGGAGTCGTCAGGTCCACCAGGCGGCTCACCGGATTGAAGGCGTGGTTCTCGGCCGCGGACGCGGTCGCGAGCAGGAAGCCGGTCCCTCCGTACGCTATGACCACGACGGCGGCGACCGCGACGACGACCGCTTTGTCGATGGCCCGGTGGCCGCTCCACCGCCGGCCCTGGAAGAAGGCCTGCCCGATGGATGTGACCTGCCACGCTCCGAGGAGAAGGACGATCGCGGCCGCCGCGCCGCTGAAGGCAGGATCGGCAAAGCGGGCCAGGAAGACCACGGGGCCCTGGCGCAACTCGTACAGGACCAGGCCGAGCCCGAGGAGGGCCGGCAGGGCGAACGCCACCGCCAGTCGGCGCCTGCCGATGTAGAGCTGACCCAGGCCGGGCCAGAGGACGGATAGGGCCGCCGCGAGCGAGGGGGAGCGCTCGGGCGCGTGTCGATCCTGGGCGGTGCTTTCCAACAGGGCTCCAGATGCGAGGGGCCAGCAGATGATGCAGGTTTGCCGGCAGAACGCGGACGAGACGGCCGGATGATCCGGAGCGTGATGCGACGGCCGCTCGAGAGCGGCGTGTGGCACCGGCGCTATCATCGAAACCGAGCCCGGCGGACGGGACCGTTCGAGGTTCGTCTGGCGCGAAGCCTCGCCAGGTCGATCAGCGGGTGCGGTCGGGCTTTGATGGAGAAGGCCATGGCGGACTACCAGTGCGGCGCCTGTGGCGCGCGAGTGACCGGAGACTCACTGGTCTGCCCCGCGTGCGGCCACAAAGCCGGCCAGAGCTGCATCAGCTGCGGTTTCGTGACATCGCGGACTGCATTCATCGGCGAGCCCTGCCCGAATTGCGGCTCCACCGCGCACCTCCCCAAGGCACGAGCGGGCGACTGGTCCGGCCTCATCAAGGCGGGCGCTTTCATCCTGGGTGTCGTTGTCGTGGGCACGATAGTGGCATTCCTTCTGGGCCAGTTCCGCTCGCCCGACGTGATCACCGGGCCGATGGTCGAGGCACGAAGCGGCCACACGGCCACGGTCATCGCCGGAGATCGAGTCCTCCTCGCCGGCGGCGTCGGGTCAAATGGGCCGCTCGCCTCGGCTGAGATCTTCGACGCCACATCCGGCAAGTTCACTGCCACGGGTTCCATGAAGACGGCTCGGAGCGGCCAGACGGCGACGCCACTCGCCGACGGCAGAGTGCTGATCGCGGGCGGCCAGGGGGCATCCGGACCGACGGCCAGCGCCGAGATCTACGATCCGCGGGCCGGCACGTTCGCCGTGGCAGGCTCCATGCAGACCGCGCGGACCGCCCATACGGCAACGATGCTGCCCAACGGTCTCGTCCTGCTCGCCGGAGGCCAGGGAGGGTCGGGGCCTCTCGCCAGCGCCGAGCTATACGATCCGAAGACGGGATCCTTCTCGGCCACAGGGCAGATGACGACGCCGCGTGCACGCGCAACAGCCACGGCGCTGGGCAATGGCCGCGTGCTGATCGTGGGCGGGCAGGGCGCCGCGGCCGACCTCGCCAGCGCGGAGATCTACGACCCGTCGAGCGGCACTTTCACAGCCACCGGATCACTCAAGACGGCCCGCCAGAACCACACCGCGACACTGCTGAGTGACGGCAGGGTTCTGATCGCCGGCGGCGGTCAGATGGCCTTCGGGAGCACGATGGCCACGACCGAGATCTACGACCCCGCGACCGGGACGTTCAGCGAGACCGCCCAGATGAGCGTGCCTCGCGAGTACCACACGGCCACTCCCCTCCCCGACGGCCGGGTCCTGATCGCCGGCGGTGAGAACAACGCGGTGGATCTCGCTTCGGCGGAGATCTACGAACCGAGTCCGGGGAGATTTACCACGGCGGGAGTGATGCCGATCGCCTGCGACAGCCAGACGGCGACGACAGTTGGCGGCAAGGTGCTGATCGCGGGTGGCCGAGCCGGCAATCCGCTGCCGACGGCCACCCTCTACGACCCGGCGACGGGCGCGTTCCAGGCGATCAACAAGTAGTCGGCTGGGCGTGGGTTCGGATCGGCGAGAACCCCGCCGCCGCAGGCCGCCACCCAGGATCTGCGGGATGCCGGTGCCCGCACTCTGCTCCGCCGAGCCCGGCCGGACCCACGACGCCTCACGAGGCCTCGCGCCCCGCGGGAGCCCACAAGCCGCCCGTCTCCGTCATCCAGTCCGCGACGCGCTCGCAGGCCCCCGCGACGTCGTCGTCCGAGACGTCGAGTTCGAGCACGGGCAGCCTGGACTCGCGCGCCAGGCGCCGCAGCAACTCCTGCTCCGCGATGAACGGCTCCAGGTCGTCGTACTGGCGCGGATTGCCCGACACCTTGAGCCGTTCGGCCCGCGCCGCCTCGAACGTCTGGGGCCGCCGGACGCAGACCACCAGGTGGAAGCCGAGCGGCAGAAGGCGTTCCTCGAGCCAGCCGAAGTCGTATTCGACGCCGCGTTCGGTCAGCTGGCAGGCCTTCGTCGACAGATGGAAGCGATCGACGATCCACGAGTAGTACGGCATCAGCTCGAAGAGATGGACCCAGGCCTCGTACGTCGCCAGCGCCCGGGCCTCCTCGTCCGCGGCGAAGTTGATGATGCCGCGGCCCCACGGGAAGGGCGTGAAGGCGCACCACTCCGCCGAGATCAGCGGTGAGTGGTAGGCGTAGCGCCGCGGCCCCACGATCCTCGGATGCTCGTTGAGCGCGAAGGCTATGTCCGTCTTGTGAGTCAGCCTGGTCCCTTCCAGGATGATCTTGGGCGTCAGCTTGGTCACGCTTCCTCCGTTTGCCCCGCTTGCCCCGCCTGTTCCGCCTCGGGCAGCTGGAGCCAGGCAGCCGAATCCGGACCCACCGAGTCGGAGCCGACCGGCGCGCTCGAAAGCAGAAATCGGCTTCCGCGCGGCAGCGGCATTGGATCGTCCGAGAGATTGACGGCGCAGGCGAGCCCGCCGCCCCGGCCGAACAGAAGGGTTCCGGCCACGCTCGGCAGCCACCGGAACGAGCCCGAGTCGAAGCCCGGATGGTCGCGGCGCAGCCGGATGGCCGCGCGGTAGAGCGACAGTGTCGAGCTCGGGTCCCGCGACTCGGCCTCCACCGACAGCTCCCACCACTGCCCCGGCTGCGGGAGCCACGGCCGCGAGCCCGGCGGCCCGAACCCGAACGGCGGCTCGGATCCGCTCCACGGCAGCGGTATGCGCGTGCCGTCTCGTCCCACGTCCGCGCCGCCGGATCGCCGGAACGTGGGGTCCTGGCGGGCTTCGGGCGGCAGATCGAGGATCTCGGGCAATCCGAGCTCGTCGCCCTGATAGATGTAGGCGCTGCCGGGCAGGGCCAGGCCCAGCAGCGCCGCCGCGCGGGCCCTGGCCAATCCCCTCGCCCGATCCGCCGGCCCGTTCCGTTGCCACGCATTCCAGCCGTCGCCGCCCCGCGCAGCCCGCCGGCCGTACCTGTACGCCGGCCGCGGCAGGTCGTGATTGCCGATCACCCAGGTCGGCGGCGCGCCCACGGCTTCATGAGCGGCGAGCGTCGTATCGATCGATGCTCGCAGCGCGGCCGCATTCCAGGGGCGGAGCGCGAAATCGAAGTTGAAGGCGGTGTGCAGCTCGCCGGGCCGCAGGTAGCCGGCGATGCCTTCCGCCGGCAGATGTACCTCGCCGCAGAAAACGGTCCCCGGATGCCGGTCCGCGATGGCGCGCCATCGACGGTAGATCTCGTGCAACCCGGCCTGGTTCTCGTACGGGTGAGCGGCCGGATCCCATGCCGCGTCATCGGCCCGCGAGATCGCCTCCGAGTGATCCGGAACATCGGGCAGGCCCGCCGCTTTTAGCAGGAATGACGCGACGTCGATCCGGAAGCCGTCCACGCCCATTGCCAGCCAGCACTCGAGGATCGACTCGAACTCGGCCCGGACTTCGGCGTTGTCCCAGTTGAGGTCCGGCTGCGCCTCGTCGAACAGATGGAGATACCACTGGCGGGGCTCCGCTCCGTCGTCCGGCGCCGGCGTCCAGGCCGATCCGCCGAAGACGCTCCGCCAGTTGTTCGGGGGCTCGCTGCCGCCCGGTCCCCGCCCATCGCGAAAGTGGTAGCGGGCCCGGGCCGCCGAACCTCGAGGCGAGGCCCAGGCCTCCCGAAACCAGCGATGCTCGGATGAAGTGTGGTTCGGGACGATGTCGATCATCAGCCTGAGCTCCGCGGCGTGCGCGTCCTCGATCAGCCTGCGGGCGCCGTTCAGGCTTCCGAACCGGCGATCGACGTCCCGGTAGTCGGCCACGTCGTATCCCCCGTCCGCCATCGGCGACGGATACCACGGTGTGATCCAGATCGCGTCGACACCGAGATCGCGCAGATATGGAAGCCTGCTGCGAATCCCGCCGATGTCGCCGTCGCCATCTCCGTCGGAGTCGGCGAAGCTGCGGATGTAGATTTGGTAGACGACGGCCTTCCGCCACCACTCCAGAGCCATGCGGCAATCATCGCGCAGGGGAGCTGTTGACGGGGCGCCGTCCGTGGGTCCATGGTCCGGCCGAAGGAGGCGGCGATGTTGCGAGCGGGCAAGCAGGCGCTGGTCATGGCGGCGGTAGTGGCCTTCGTCGTGGGCTGCGGGTCTTCGAGCCCGACACCGATTGCGACACCGACTCCGTCTTCGCCAGCCGAGTCTCCCTCGGTTTTCGGTCCGCTGACGACCGCCTCGCCCGTCCCGTCGCTGGCCCCGTCGCCGTCGGCCTCGCCCTCGTTCGACCCGTACGGCTCGCCCGCTCCCGGCGTCGCCAGCCTCGCCTATCCGCAGCGGACCGTCTTCGTCCAGCTCTTCGAGTGGAAGTGGACCGACGTTGCCAATGAGTGCGAGCAGTGGCTCGGCCCGCACGGCTTCGCCGCGGTGCAGGTCTCGCCGCCCAACGAGCACGCCATCATCGACACGGCCGCGAACCAGTTCCCGTGGTGGGAGCGCTACCAGGCCGTCAGCTACAAGCTGGAGAGCCGGAGCGGCACCCGGGCCGAGTTCGCCGACATGGTCGCGCGCTGCCGCGCAGCCGGGGTCGAGATCTACGCCGACGTGCTCCTCAACCACATGGCGGCGGGTTCCGGCACGGGCAGCGCCGGCACGGTCTATACGAAGTACTCGTATCCGGGGCTGTACGGGCCGGCGGACTTCCACGCCAACCCGAATCCGGCCTACCCGAACATCTTCTGCGATCACACGATCAGCAACTTCTCCGACCCGACCGAGGTCCAGACGTGCGAGCTCTCGGGTCTGGCAGACCTTCGGACCGAGGAGCCGAAGGTCCAGGAGACGCTCGCGAGCTACATGGCCGATCTGTACGGCCTCGGCGTGCGCGGCTACCGGATCGACGCCGCCAAGCACATCGCCCAGACGCAGCTCGCCCAGATCCTCGCCCGCTTCAAGGCCAAGCTTCCGGCCGGCGCGACGTTCTTCATCGATCAGGAGGTCACGGACTTCGGCGGCGACGCCGTACCCAAGGACCTCTACTACCCCACCGGCAGCGTCGACGACTTCGTCTACACGGCCGAGGTCACGGCCGCTTTCACGCACACGGACGAGACGATCTCCACGCTGCAGCACCTCGACACGGCCGGATTCATCGGCCCGAGCGACAAGTCCGTGGTCTTCACGGACAACCACGACTCGCAGCGAGGCCACGTCGGCAACGGCCTGATCCTGAGCTACAAGCGAGGGGCCGTGTATGCGCTCGCGAACGTGTTCATGCTTGCCTATCCGCTCGGCTATCCGCGGGTAATGTCCAGCTTCGTCTTCTCCGACACTGAAGCCGGGCCCCCTTCCGACTCGCAGGGCCACACGAATTCGATCTACGCGGCCGGCTCCACGACACCGAATTGCGGGCTCAAGCCCGGTCAGTGGGTATGCGAGCAGCGCTGGCATTCGATC
>DAHXON010000103.1 GCA_027364875.1 Chloroflexota bacterium | reverse complement strand
CAGCCCCGCGCCCGTCGCAGCCGCTTCCCCGGCATGATCGAGCTGACACGCCGCCCGGGCGGGCGGACCGGCTGAAGAACAGGCGACCGAATGAGCGACACCTCCACCAACCCGCAGGGCATCGAACTACTCGACGACGCGGCGATCGCCAAACTGCTGCGAACGTCGCGCCGGATAGCCGTGGTCGGAGCCTCCTCGAACCCGGCGCGGCCATCCCACGACGTCTTCCGGACCCTCGTTGGCGCGGGCTATGACTGCGTGCCCGTCAATCCCAACGAGGCCGAGGTGCTCGGAATCCCGGCGGTTGCGACGCTGGCCGAGGCGGCCGCGGGCGGCCCCGTAGACGTCGTGGACGTCTTCCGGCGCCCGGAGCTGACCGAGGAGATCGCCCGTGAAGCGGTCGCGATCGGGGCGAAGGCTTTGTGGCTGCAGCTCGGAGTGGTCAACTGGGAGACGGCCCGGATCGCCGCCGATGGCGGGCTCGCGGTGGTGATGGATCGCTGCACGGCGATCGAGCTGCGGCGCCTGGGCCGCTGACTCGCCGACGCCACCCTCTACGGCGAGGCGCGCCCACCATGAACCAGATACGCGCGTGCTGCCTGGGATGTTCTGCTTTCCGGTCCGCTCCGACCGACCAGAGCTTCGATCCTGACCGAGGCTCGTTCGTCGATCCCAGCGAACGGCGGAATACTGGCAGAGCAGCCCTTCGCTGGCCCTCACACCAGCGAGCCAGACTGGGCCGCACCTTCGGACCAGGGCCAGACGATGCGTGCGACGTAGAGTTTCCCCACCCGTTTGAAGGGGCCGACGCTCGGCCGGCGAGGCCGCCGGCTGAGCTCCGTCAGCGAGCGCGGGGTTCAATCGGCGAAGGCGCCGCCGCGGGCTCCTGTGACGCCGCCCGTCGCGGCATCGACCGCCCCGGCGTCGACCGTCGAGGCCTCGTCCGCCCGGGACTTGCCGGGCAGCCAGTGCAGCAGGACGAGGACGCCCGCGGCGATGACCGCCGCGCCGACGATGGTGGCGCTGGACATGCCCGAGACGAAGGCCTGCCTGGCCGCCGCGACCACGGCGTCGCCGCTTCCGCCCGGCAGCTGCCCGGCGGCGACCACCGCCGATCCGATCGAATCGCGGACGGCTGAGCCGACGGCGGGCGGGAGCCCGGCGACGCCGCCCGGGATCGCGTCGAGCCGAACGGCCAGGGCGTCGCGATAGCCCGATGACAGGATGCTGCCGAAAACCGCCACTCCGAGCGCGGAGCCGAGCTCGCGGGTGGTGTCGTTGGTGGCCGAGCCGACGCCGGCTCGATCCTTGTCGACGGCGCCCATGATCGAATCGGTGGCGGGCGCCATCGCCAGGCCCATGCCCAGCGAGGTGAACGCCAGGACGATCGCGAAGGAGAGGTAGGTCGAGTCGACGGCCAGGCGCGACATCAGGAAGAGGCTGATCGCCATGGCGACCATGCCGGCGACGATCAGGTATCGGGCTCCGATGACCGGCATCAACCGTGCCGCGATCGCGGAGCCGACGACCATCCCGAAGGCAAGAGGCAGCAACGCGACGCCGGCCTGCAGCGGCGTCTGGCCCCAGACGAACTGGAGGTACTGAGTGAGGCCGAACATGGCGCCCACGAGGGCGAAATGAGCGACCGTCTCGGCGAAGCTCGTGGCTCCGAATGCCGGCCGGGCGAACAGGCCGATGTCGAACATCGGCTCGGCGTTGTGGAGCTCCCAGATGATGAAGACGGCCATGACGAGCAGTCCGGCACCGACGCGCAGGAACGTTTCCGGAGACGTCCAACCGGCACCGGGCGCCTCGATGATCCCGTAGACCAGCGTGGCCAGGCCCACGATCGAGAGAACCGCGCCGACGGGATCGAGCCGTCCAGGCTTCGGGTCGCGCGACTCCGGCATCAGGGCAACGGTGCCGATCAGGCCGACGACCACGATCGGGATGTTGACCATGAAGACGGAGCTCCAGCTGAAATTGTCGAGCAGGGCCCCGCCGACTATCGGGCCGAGCACCATGCCCATGCCCGAGACCGCCGCCCAGGTCGCGATCGCGCGCGGCCGCTCGTTCTCCGGGAACAGGTTGGTGATCAGCGACAGCGTCGCGGGCATCATCAGCGCACCGCCGAGGCCCATGAGGCCGCGGATGACGATCAGCTGATCGGGCGAGCCCACGAGCTGCGCCGCGGCCGACCCGAGGCCGAAGACGGTCAGACCGGCCAGCAGCAGCCGCCGGCGGCCGAGTCGATCGCCCAGCGTTCCGGAAGTCAGCAGCAGGCCGGCAAAGACGACGATGTAGGCGTCGACCATCCACTGGAGCTGCGAACCGCCGGCGCCAAGCTCGCGGGCGATCGTCGGCAGGGCGACATTGAGGATCGTGTTGTCCATCGTGACCGCGAGCAGGCACAGGTCGATCACGACCAGCGCCCACCACCGTCTGGGGTCCGGCGCGCCGGCCGGGTTCGTGGCGGTGGCCTTGCGCTCCGGTCCGCGGCGTCCGCCGCCGGAGCCGTGTATTCCCATGAGTCCGTGCATCGATGCGGTTCCTCTCGTTGCTGTCTCTTCGAGCGGCGACCGGACTCTCCGGCCGCCCGAGTCATTGCGTACGCCGTTATCGTAGCGTACGATGTACGCATCATGTCAAGTGTTCGCACGGCGAACGGAGCTACAATCACCGCAACGACATCGGAGGGAACAGATGAGCCAGAGCGAGCACCCGCCCTTCCTGGGTGTCTGGACGGACCCGGCCGATCCGGAGCCACAGGCGCCGCGGGAGCCGCTGAGCCGCTCACGCATCGTTGCGGCGGCCGTGAGGGTGCTCGACCGCGACGGCGTCGAAGGGCTGTCGATGCGGACGCTGGCCCAGGAGCTGCACACGGCGGCGACCTCGCTGTATCGCCACGTCCACAACAAAGGCGAGCTGCTGGACCTGACGGTGGACGCGGTGATGGCCGAGGTCGCGCTGCCGCCCGCGGGTACGGACTGGCGGACGGCGCTGCGCCTGGTCGCGATGGACCTGCGCCGCGTCCTGATGAGCCACCGCGACGCCGCCGTCCTGCACGGGTCGCGAATGGCGATCGGGCCCAACGCGCTGTCGAGGATGGAGTACCTCTGCTCCACCCTGCTCGCGGCCGGCTTCTCCGAAGAGGAAGCGGCCGCTGCCGGCGCCACGATCATCAACTACACAGTAGGCTCGGTGCTGGGCGAGGTCATGCCGACGAGCGCCCTGGAGGCATCGGGCTACACCTGGGATCAGTTCGCCGAAGAGATGAGCCGGCGAGTTGCCGCGCTGCCGCTGGACCGCTACCCCACTATGCGCCGGATGCTGCCGATGCTCCTGGGCCACCACCACGACCAGCCGTTCGAGTACGGCCTGGACGCGCTGATCGCGGGCCTGGCCGCGCGACGCTCCTCGCCCGCATAAAGCCCCGCCCGGCGGGGGGCGCGCGACCGCCGGAGCGCGGCGGGGGCTTTGGAGCCGCGAGGGGCTGCGCCGAGTGGGTGTGGAGGCGGCCGAAGCCACTCCGAGCCCGCCGAAGCCACTCCGAGCCAGCCGAAAGTTGAACAACTTTCTTGGGGCGGAGGTTATGCAAGGAATCCCGGCTTGACTGGCCTTTTCCGGGCGAGACGCGTGCCTGTCCGAGCACGAATCGAGGTGGATTGCCCGTGCGGCAGGCTTTCCTCGCCGCGCCAGAGTGCCCGTTCCTCGCACAACTTTCGCCTGATGTAGGTTGTTCAAGAACCGGCCGGCTATGGGGTCGCGAGTGGCACTCGGCCCGGGACGGGGACGGCGGCGCGCGAGGCCGGCGGCGGGCGGCCCGCGCCACGGTTCGGCGCGCGGCGCGCGACACGGGCGGGCGGCGCAGCACGGGCGTCAGCGGCGCAGACGGGCGTTAGTGGACGGCGAAGCCCGCGAAGATCAGGACGAAGCCGGCGATGAAGACCAGACCCCAGAGTCTGACGCGGGCCAGCAGCTCCCTGGCCATGATCGAGGCGGCGCTCGGGCCGTCGTCGCGGAGGCGGGTGCCGCGCCAGCCTTCGTATCGGGCGATGTTCGCTTCCTGGGACTTCAGCTGCTGGTAGCGGCTCCATGGGCCGCTCGCTCGCAGGTAGCCCACCACGATCAGGACCGCACCGAGACCCCACAACGCCAGGTTGAGTGCGCCCATGGCCGCCTCCCCGCTACTCGGACCGATCGAGCCGTTCGCGCAGCGCGGCCTGCACCATGGCCGCGTTGGCCTGGCCGCGTGTCGCCTTCATGACCTGGCCCACGAGGAAGCCGGCGGCCGCGGCCTTGCCGGCCCGGTAGTCGGCAACGGCGGCCGGATTGGCCTCGAGGACCTGCTCCACGGCCTTCGCCAGGACGCCCGCGTCGGAGATCTGGCGGTATCCGTGCTTTTCGATGATCGAGGTAACAGGCTGACCGCTTTCGAAGTGCTCCACGAATATGTTCTTGCCGACGGTAGCCGAGACTGCTCCCTGATCGATCGTCAGGACGAGCTTCGCCAGCTCCGCCGGATCGACATGCCCCTCGGCCGTCTTGACCAGCCTCAGATACTCGCCGGTGATCATGTTTGCCAGGGACTTGGCCAAGCCCGATCCTGACGTCTTGACCGCGTCTTCAAACAACGTGCTCGCGTCGGCGTCGTTGACGATCACGCTCGCATCGTATGGCGAGAGGCCAAGCTCGGTCTGGTAGCGCGTTCGACGTGCCGCCGGAAGCTCCGGCAGGCGGGTCTTGATGGCCGCGAGCCACTCCGGAGTGGTGATCAGCGGCGGCAGATCCGGCTCCGGGAAGTAGCGGTAGTCGTTCTCCTCTTCCTTGAGCCGCATGTGGTACGTGGACTGGCTCGGGTCGTCCCAGCCGCGGGTCTCCATCTGGACCGCCCCGCCGCCGTCGATGAGCCCCGCCTGGCGCTCGATCTCGAAGGCGATTGCCCGCTCGACCGCCTTCATCGAGTTCATGTTCTTGACCTCGACCCGCGTCCCGAACTCCTCCCGGCCGCGCGGCCTGATGGAGACGTTGGCCTCGACTCGCATCTGGCCGTTCTCCATCTCGGCATCCGACGCGCCGATGGTCTTCATCAGGAGGCGCAGCTCCTCGGCGTAGCGGCGAGCCTGCTCGCCGGTCCGTATGTCCGGCTCGGTCACGATCTCCATGAGCGGCATGCCCGAGCGGTTGTAGTCGATCAGGCTCACGCGGCGCCCGTCGAGCTCGGCGTGCTGGAGCCGGCCCGTGTCCTCTTCGAGATGCGCCCGCCGGATTCGGACCGTGAACGGTCCTTCACTCGTGTCGAACGTCAGGCGCCCGTTGGCGGCCAGCGGCAGCTGGTACTGGCTGATCTGATATCCCTTGGGCAGGTCCGGATAGAAGTAGTTCTTGCGATCCCAGCGGGTCGCCGCCGGCGTGGTCGCCTCGATTGCGGAGCCGGTTGCGATGACCCACTCGACCGCGGCCTTGTTGATCGTCGGCAGGACGCCCGGCAGGCCCAGGCAGACCGGGCAGCAGTGGGAGTTCGGGGCTGCCCCATCGATATCGGTGGAGCAGCCGCAGAACATCTTGCTGACGGTCTTGAGCTGGCAGTGGATCTCGATGCCGATAACGGCCTCGTATCGAGACGCGACTGCCCCGGCGACGGTCACACGTCGCCCCCTCGCCGCTTCACGAATCGCTCGATGCGAACGAGGGCTTCGCGCAGCTCGGCCTCGGAGGTGGCATAGCAGCACCGCACGTGACCCTCGCCCGCCTGGCCGAAGGCCGAGCCCGGGACTACCGCGACGGACTCCTGGCGCAGCAGCTGCTCGGCGAACTCGTCGCTCGTGAGGCCCGTGGAGGTGATCTCCGGGAAGACGTAGAAGGCGCCCTTCGGCTCGGAGGTCCGCAGGCCGATGCGGTTGAAGCCTTCGACGAGCAGCTGTCGCCGGCGGTCGTAGTGGCTGAGCATCCAGCGGACGTCAGACTCGCTCGACTTGAGGGCTTCGAGCGCGGCGTCCTGGGCCACCGTCGGCGCCGACATGATCACGTACTGGTGGATCTTGAGGATGCCCTCGAGGATCTCCGAGGGCGCGCAGATGTAGCCGATCCGCCAGCCCGTCATGGCATACGCCTTGGAGAAGCCGCCCATCAGGACCGTGCGGCGGCGCATCCCCGGCAGCGCGGCCATGCTCCGCATCTCGTAGCCGCCGTAGACGAGCCGGTCGTAGATCTCGTCGGAGTAGACCAGCAGGTCGTGGCGGACGGCGATGCGGGCGATCTCGTCCTGGACGTCGTGCGGCAGAACCGCGCCCGTGGGATTGCACGGGTAGTTGAGCAGGAGGGCCTTGGTCCGGGGCGTGATGGCGGCTTCCAGCTTGGCCGGGTCCAGGGCGAAGTCGTCGTCGATCGAGGTGTTCACGCCGACCGGCACTCCACCCGCGAAGATCACGCACGGCCGATACGACACGTAGGACGGCTCGTGGAGGATGACTTCGTCGCCCGGATCGAGAGTGGCGCGGCAGGCCACGTCGAGCGCCTCGGACGCGCCGATCGTGATCAGGATCTCCTCGGTGGGGTCGTAGCGGACGTCGTACAGCCTCTCGAGGTGATGGGCGAGGGCACGGCGCAGCTCGATGGTGCCGTAGTTGCTCGCGTAGTGGGTCCGTCGGGCGGCGAGGGAATGTCGGCCCGCTTCGATGACCTGCTCGGGAGTGTCGAAGTCCGGCTCCCCCACTCCCAGGCTGATCACGTCCGTCATCGTGGCCATGATGTCGAAGAAGCGGCGGATGCCGGACCGCGGTACCTCGTCCACGCGCCGGGCGAGGACGCGGGTCGAGAGCGGCGGTCGCTCCGGCTCGGCTTCGGAGTTCAGGATGGAAGGATCCGTCTTGAGTCGATTGGCACCGGTCTGGGTTGTCACGGTAGGGTCCTCAGGCTTGTCTGCCCGGAGCCCCGGCGGCGGCGATAGCGCGCTTCCGATCCATGGGGCTGGGCGTGGAGGGATCATCGGTAAGGCTGAGTTCGGCGGGATCGAGGTCCCGCCAGGGTGCTCTGGCCGTGATCCCTTCGTAGGCGCGGGCCAGTCGAAGCATCGACAGCTCGCTCCACGGAGACCCGATCATCTGGAGGCCGACCGGCAGCCCATCGGAAAGCCCTGCCGGTATGGACAATCCCGGCAGGCCGGCCATGTTCAGCGGCAGCGTGCAGGTGTCGGACAGATACATCGCGACGGGGTCGTCCACCTTCGCGCCGAGCTTGAAGGCCACAGTGGGACTGACCGGCGCGCAGATCGCGTCGAAACCGGCCGCCCAGACCGAGTCGAAGTCGCCTTTGATGAGTGTCCGCACCTTTTGCGCCTTGAGGTAGTAAGCGTCGTAGTAACCGGCCGACAGAGCATAAGTGCCGAGCATGATCCGGCGCTTGGCTTCCGGACCGAAACCGGCGCCCCTGGTCTTCAAGTAGTCGGCTATGTAATCACCGGAGCTTCGGTCGTTGTACCCGTACTTCACGCCGTCGTAGCGGGCCAGGTTGGACGAGGCCTCGGCCGGGGCAATGATGTAGTACGCGGCCAGGCCGTAGTCCGTGTGCGGAAGCGATACCTCTTCGACGTGGGCGCCGGCCTGCTCCATGGCCGCGACCGCCTCGCGAACCCGGGCGGCGACTCCTGGCTCCATGCCGGCCACGAAGTACTCCCTGGGCAGGGCGATGCGGCGGCCCTTCAGGTACGCGGCCGCCTCGTCGTCGCCCTCCGGGAGGTGAAGGAGATCCGCGGGCACCTCGACCGGGGCGGACGTGGCGTCGCGGCGGTCGTGGCCCGCTACGGCGTGAAGCAGCAGCGCGGCGTCGCGGGTATCACGACCGAACGGCCCGATCTGGTCCAGGCTGGAGGCGAAGGCGACGATGCCGTACCGGCTCACTCGGCCGTATGTCGGCTTCATTCCCACGATGCCGCACAGCGAAGCGGGCTGGCGGATGCTGCCGCCCGTGTCCGTGCCGATGGCGAGAGGGGTGTGGAAAGCGGCCACGGCCGCCGCGCTTCCGCCGGAGCTGCCGCCCGGAACGCGGCTGAGATCCCACGGGTTCGCCGTCGGTCCGAAGGCCGAATGCTCGCACGAGCTGCCCATGGCGAACTCGTCCATGTTCGTCTTGCCCAGGATCACCGCGCCGGCTTCGCGCAGGCGGGCGGTGACGGTGGAGTCGAACGGGGCCACGTAGCCCTCGAGGATCTTGGAGCCGGCGGTCGCCTGGCCGCCCTTGACCGAGACCAGGTCCTTGAGCCCGACCGGCACGCCGCAGAGCGGGTGAAGGGCGTCGAGCGCCTGCCTGCCGGCCTTTCGGGCTTCGGCCAGACGCCTGTCGGCCTTATCGGCCTGTTCGAGCGCGCCCGTTCGATCGATCACCAGCCAGGCGTGGAGGGCACGGTTCTGTCGCTCGGCCGCAGCCAGATGAGCTTCGGTCAGCCCGCGCGAGCTGGTCTCGCCGGACCGCAGGAGCGCGGCCATTTCGTGCGCCTTGAGGCGCGTGACGTCGTGGCTTGCCATGGGCTATGCACCACCCTCGCCACCGAGGATCGCCGGCACCACGAAGTGACTGCCGCTGCGCTCGGGCGCGTTGGCCAGGGCATCCTCGACGCCCAGCGACTCGGCTACGACGTCCTCGCGAAGTATGTTCTCCAGCTCGATGGTCTGCGCCGTGGGTGGGATGTGCTCCGTGTCCAGCGTCGTCAGGATCGCGTACTGATCGAGGATGTGGTTGAGCTGGGCTTCGAGGCGCGACAGCTCCTCCTCGGTCAGACCGAGGCGCGCCAGATGGGCGACGTGCTCTACGTCGGCACGGGACAGCGAAGCCATGCGCGGGATGATAACGGACGGAACCTCGTCAACGCGAACACGGGGGCGGCTGGCCGGGGCCGCATTTCCGCGTCGGCGCCTTCGCAATACCTACCAGCGCGACATGACGCGGACCGCGTAGGCGGCGATCAACAGCAGGATCCCGACCCACGGAACCAGCAGCAACCCGATGACGCCGGCCCAGAACAGGGCCTTCCAGACCCACCACGTCCGCAGGCGGTCGAACCTGATCTCCTGCTCGGCCGCGGCCGCCTCCAGCTCCGAGGCGTTCACGACGATCCGAACGGGCTTGCGCTGGGTGCTTGCGACGAAGGTTCCGGACGGTCCGAGAACGAAGCCCGGTTCCTCCGTGAGCGGCACCAGCTCTCCCCAGGAATCGCGGGCGGCCTCGCTCCAGGACCTGATGCGGATTCCGTCCGCCTCGAGGCGAACCTCGGTGGGCCGCGGGTGCCACAGCCATGCCGCGACCACCCAGACGATCAGGGCCCCGAAAACGACGGACTCCATCGGCTCGTCCGTCCCCATCCAGACCCTGAGCAGGGCGCCGAGCACGAACACGCCGGCCAGAGCCGCACCGACGACGGCGGCGGGCGCGGCGATGGCCCTGAACGGGTGCGGCGGGCGCGGATTCACGACCACGGCCTCTTCGGGGATGACGTCCACGGGCGCGTGCTCGTCGAGCGGCTTGTACCTCTTCAGGTCGGCGAGCGCTCCGACGTCGTTTGGCTCTATCACTTCTCTCTTCCGGACGGTGGCTGGCCCCTCCCGCTTTCGCGGCGCCTAAGGATAGTCCGCATGCTATGGTCAGTGGGCTGCCTTGGACTTGAGACCCCGGAGCCGCCCCGCCATGAACGAGCTCGCGATCCGACCCATGACCTCCGCCGACGTGGCCGCGGCCGCGGCCGTGATGGAGTCCGGCGGATGGCGCGGGCGGACGCCGTTTCTCGAGTGGGGGCTGGCCAACCCGGCCATCGAGCAGGTGGTCGGCGAGCTGGACGGACGCATCGTTTCGATCGGCCAGGGCGCCATCAATCCGGCGCCGCAAGGTTCGGTCGGCTGGGTCGGCTCGATCTTCACGGACCCAACGCTCCGCGGTCGCGGCTACGGCAGGGCGATAACCGAGGAGGTCTGCCGGCGGCTCGAAGGTGCCGGCTGCCGCACCCTCGCGCTGATCGCCTCGGACCTGGGCCGGCCCATCTACACGGCAATGGGATTCCGGATCGACGCCTGGTACCAGATTTGGGAGGCAGACACGACCGCGGAGGAGCCGCGGCCACCCGAAGCCACCCGCCTGCGGCCGATGACGCCCGGCGACGTGGACCGCGTCGGCGAGCTCGACCGGCGGGCGACCGGCGAAGACCGCCGAGCACTCCTGCGGGAGCTGACCGAGAACGCCTGGCTTCTGGAGGACGAGGACGGCTGCGAAGTGCTGGGCTACCTCGCCCAGGTCCATCCCGAGAACGGCACGATCGTAGCGCCCGATCCGGCCGACGCCGCTTTCCTCCTGGACCTCCTGCGGAAGCGTGCCCACGGCCGGGAATCGATGGCCCGGGCAGCGCTGGTCAGGCCAGCGGACGGCGAGATCGACCCTCGAGCGCGGCGGATGCTCGCCGAAGCGGGCTGGCGGCCGGCCTTCGAGACGCCTCGAATGCTCCGCGGTCCGTCCATCGACTGGGATCCAACGCTGATCTGGGGCGTCCTGAGCTTCGCGTTCGGCTGAGGCAGAGGGCCGGCGAGTACCGGCGAGGCACCGCCGCGACGGCACCCGACCAAGGAGGAGGAATGGCGATTCTGCGGGCGATGACCCCGGACGATCTGGACGGCGTAGGCCGCGAGACCGAGGCCGGAGGCTTCGGCAATCGGCGCGCGTTCTTCGAGAACGCTCTCGCGCGGCTTGACTGCCGGCCTATGGTGGGCGTCGAAGGCGACCGCATCGCCGCCACTGGACTCGGCGCGGTCCACGGCCCGGCAGGCTGGATCGGCGTCATCTTCGTCGTGCCGGAGATGCGCGGCCGCGGCCTTGGCACCGCGATCACCGGCGCGGTCCGCGACGTGCTGCGGGCAGAGGGCTGCGACTCGCTGGTCCTGGTCGCCACGGATCTGGGCAGGCCCATCTACGACAAGCTCGGCTTCCGCGTCTCCACGCAGTACCACATGTTCTCCGGCGAGCCGACCGAGGAGATGCCCGCGGCTCCTCCGGGAGCGATCCTCCGGCGGGTGTCGGCGTCCGACATGGATCGCATACGTGCGCTCGACCGGGACGCAACGGGCGAGGACCGGCGGTCGCTGATCGAGACGTTCTCGGGTGAAGGCTGGCTGCTGGAGGACGCGGACGCCGTAGCGGGCGAGCGGCGGCTGCGGGGCTTCGCGCTGCCGACCCTGCGAGGAAACGCGGCCATCGTGGCGGCCGATCCCACCGACGCGGTCTGCCTGCTCGACCTGCACCGCCACTTCGCTCCCGCCGGCGGCCGTGCCTGGGCGGGACTCCTGACGGAGAACGTCCGCGGGCGCGAGCTGCTGGCCGCTCGCGGCTGGTATGCCTGGCGAACCTTCCCGCGGATGGTCCTCGGCCCCGACCCGGAGGTCCGGACCGGCATGATCTGGGGCCAGTTCAACCACGCGGAAGGCTGACGCCATGCTGGAACGGCCGGCCCCTCCGATGCGCATCCGGTCGATGGAACGCGGCGACGTGGACGCGGTCGTGGCCTGGGCCCTCGCCGAAGGCTGGCACAACCGGCGCCGTATGTTCGACCTGGTCTTCCGGACGGCCACGTGCGAGGCACTCGTCGGCGAGGTGGACGGCAGGGTCGTGGTCGCGGGCCTGGCGACCGCCAGCGGACGAGTGGGCTGGTTGGGCGGCCTCATCGTCGATCCGGCGTGGCGTGGCCGCGGCTACGGCCGGGCGATGACGGAGGAGCTGATGCGCCGTCTCCGCGACGCTGGCTGCGAGACCCTCTCGCTCGAGGCCACGAACGCGGGCCGGCCACTCTACGAGCGCATGGGCTTCCGCCTCCTGACCGAATACCACCAGCTGGAGGCCGGACGTCTCGCGACCGCGCCGGAACCGCCGGAAGGCGCCCGGGTCCGGCCCCTCGCGGCCGCCGATATGACGGCCGTGGCGGAACTGGACCGGCTGGCCACGGCGGAAGATCGGGGGCCGCTGCTGGCGACCCTCACCGAGTTGTGGGGCGGGTACGTGCTGGAGCGGGGCCACTCTCTGGCGGGCTTCCTGCTGCCGGCCGAACGGGCATACGGCGCCGTTGTCGCGCCCCGGTTCGAGGACGGCCTGTTCCTGCTGGACCTCCACCGCTCCATCGTCCCCGAAGGCGCGGGCGTCCGGGCCGCGATACCTCACGAGCACGAGACGGCCTGGCGGGAGCTCGAGCGCCGCGGCTGGGTCGAAACCTGGCGGGCGCCCCGGATGCTCCTGGGACCGTCGATCCCATGGCGACCGGACTGGATCTGGGGCCAGATCAACTCGGCGATGGGTTAGCAGGGCCGGTCCTCAGGCCCGCTTCTAGGTCGGCGCCGGAGTCGGGATCGGAGTGTCGGTCGGCGCCGACCTAGAAG
>DAHXON010000102.1 GCA_027364875.1 Chloroflexota bacterium | reverse complement strand
TAGCCTGGCCGTGGCGGGCGAGCAGACGGCCGGCAGGGGACGGGCCGGTCGAACCTGGGTCGCCCCGAGCGGCGCCGCGCTTCTCCTTTCACTGGGCTTCCGGCCCGCCTACCTGCCGGCCGATCGCCTGTGGCGCCTCGGCGCGACCGTCGGGCTGGCGATGGCCGACGCCGCGGAGGAGACCGCGGGCCTGCCGATGGGCTCGATCAAGCTCAAGTGGCCCAACGACCTGGTCCTCGCCGACCGAGTGGCGGCAGCGGGCTACCGGAAGCTCGCGGGCATTCTCGGCGAGAGTGAAGGTACGGGCGGGCCCGACACGAGAGCCGTCGTCGGCATCGGGACCAACGTCGACTGGCCCCGGCAGGACTTCCCGGCCGAGCTCGAGGGTTCGATGACGAGCCTTCGGGAGCTGGCGCGCGGCAGGCCGGTCGATTCGGATGCCCTGCTCGAAGCGTTTCTTCTCCGACTTGAAGCGCGGGTCGAGGCCCTGCGGGACGGCTACTTCGACGTCGAAGGCTGGCACCGGCGCCAGCTGACGACCGGCCGAAACGTCAGGGTCGAGATGCCCGACGGGTCGGCGATCCACGGACGAGCTGTGGGCGTCGACGGGTCGACGGGCGCGCTGCTGGTGGGCGGCGACTCGAGCGAGGACGCAGGCGAGGGCGCGGGTGAGGGTGAGCGCGAGCTTCTGGCGGGCGAGGTCGTCCACGTGCGCCTCGAAGACGGCGCCGCCAGCGAGGCGGACGAGGCAGGCGCCGCCGAAAACCCCGGCGCGAAGGGTGTAACGAGTTGAGCCGGCCGGTGTTTGGCAGATCGGAGGAGGGCGCCCGTCCCGCCCGACTCGACCGCGACCGCGGTCTGGTCGAAGCGGCCCGGCGCGATCCCGGCAAGTTCGACGCCCTATACAGGAAGTATCTGGCCCAGGTGTACAGCTTCGCCTACTACGAGCTGCGGGACCATCACGCCGCCGAAGACGCGACCGAGCGGGTCTTCATGCAGGCCCTCGCGGGTCTGCCTCGCTTCGAGGAACGCGTCGACGAGTTCATCGCGTCCCGCGCCACCACCTTCTCGGCGCAGGCCGCCGGCCGGAGCGGCCGGAGCGGCCGGCAACACCGCCGCCGCGGACCCGGCCGACTTCTCCACGTTCCGCGTCTGGCTCTTCCGGATCGCCCGCAACGTCGTCGCCAACGAACGCCGTCGCGACCGCCGCCGACCCGTCTCGCCGCTCGAATACGCCTCCGGAGTGGCCGCTCCCGACGACGTCGCCGAGCTGGCGGCCACGCGCGAAGCCACGAGCGCCGCGTTGCGCGCCGTCGAGCGGCTGCCCGAGGACCGGCGCCGCGTCGTCGTCCTCCGGTTCGTGAACGAGATGTCCACGTCCGAGATCGCGGCGATCCTCGGCCGCTCCGAGGGCGCCGTCCGCGTCCTGCTGCATCGCGCCCTTCGCTCAGTGGCGGACGATCTCCGCCGGCGAGTCAACTGATGGCGGCCGCTTGATGCCGGGCCGCGGAAGGTTCGCCCGGGGCCACGGCGACAGGGAAGCCGAGCGGACGGAGCGCTACGTCGACGAGCTCATGGCCGCTTCGGATCGGGGCGCCAGCGACGCGCCCGTGTCCGCCGACGCCGACCCGGCGGTCCTGGGTGCCGCTCGCCGCCTCCAGACGGACCTGACCCGCGTCCATCCCTCCTTCAGGTTCGAGGAGGCCCTCGCCGGACGGCTCGCGGCCGCGGCATTGCGTCTGCGAGCGGGTCTGCCGGTCGAAGTCGAAGCGGACGCGCCTTCCCGCGAACTCGCCGAGCCGGCCTCTCTGATGGCCTTCCCGGCGGCAGCCGCGCTTTCGTTGCCAATCGCGGCTCGCGGTACCGCTGCCCGGGGCGGCCCCTGGCGCGCTATCCTTCCGCCTGCCGCGTTTCGCCGCATACCCGAGGTAGCTGCCCATCCATCCAGGCCGCTCATCGTGGGCGGCGTGGGCGTCGCCTCGGCAGCGATCTCGATCGGAGCGGTCTACGTTGCCTGGCGGCACTCCCGCCCGACGTCCGGGCGCATGGGCAGAGCAGTGAGAGCGGCCCACGACCGGTCTGCCGGTTCGGGCCGCAACCGTCGCAGTGGGGCGACCCACGGAATCTTTGGGGTTTTGTCCTGATGCCGGTGAGACTTCCGTTCAGACCGAGGCGAGACGCCTACCCGCCGGACCTGTGGACCAAGTGCCCGGGCTGCTCCGAGATGCTCTTCAACAAGCAGCTCGACAAGACGATGCGCGTCTGCCCGCACTGCAGCCACCACTTCAGGATTTCGGCCAGGACGCGGATCGAACAGCTCATCGACGCGGGGACCTTCGTCGAGCGCGACGCCGATCTGCAGCCCGTGGACTCGCTCGGTTTCGTCGATTCGAAGCCGTACGCGGACCGGCTCGTGGCAGCCCAGCTGTCCACGGGCCTCCGAGACGCCGCGATCTGGGGCATCGGCCAGCTCGACGGCCGGCGCGTCTCCATATGCGCGATGGACTTCTGGTTCATGGGCGGCTCGATGGGCTCGGTCGTCGGCGAGAAGATCGCGCGAGCGGGTGAGGCGGCGCTGGCAGAGCGAATCCCGCTGATCATCGTCTCGTCATCCGGCGGTGCCCGAATGCAGGAGGGCACCTATTCGCTGATGCAGCTCGCCAAGACGATGGGCGTCGTGGAACGGATCAAGGCGGCCCGCATCCCCTATATCTCGATCCTCACGGATCCCACCACGGGCGGGACCTTTGCCTCGTTCGCCGTCGTCGGCGACGTCAACATCGCCGAGCCCAACGCCCTGATCCGCTTCGCCGGAGACCGCGTCTCCGCCGGCACCATCGGCGAGGAGCTGCCGCCCGGCTACGCCCGAGCCGAGTTCTGGGTGAGCCACGGGTTCGTCGACCGGATAGTGCCGCGGGCAAAGCTGCGCGACGAGATTGCCACTCTGCTCAGTTTCCTCGTGGCGCCCGCCACGGCTCTGGAGCCGCCACCGCCCACCGGGTTCAGCCCGCGCTCGTTCCTCTCCGCGCTGACCGGCGCGCTGACGGGCGAGGGCAGCGGCAGCATGGGCCAGACGGCGAACGGCGCCCCCGGTGCCTCCACCAACGGCAACGGCAGCCTCAACGGGAACGGCACAAGCAACGGCACCGGCGAGTCCTCCGGCGATGGTTCGGGCGCCGCCAATCAAGGGGAGGCGTCCCGTGGTTGACAGACTGCTCGGCCGAGCGCACCCGGAACCGAGCCAGCCGGCCAGCCCAACGGCGGCCGTCTGGGCCCACGTCCAGCAAGCCCGCAATCTCAAGCGGCCGCACACTCTCGAGCTCCTCAAGTTCATGGCCGAGGAGTTCGTCGAGCTCCACGGCGACCGCGTCTTCGGCGACGACTCCGCGATCGTTGCGGGTCTGGCGAAGATTTCCGGCCGGCGCATTGCCGTCATCGGGTTCCAGAAGGGCCAGGACACCGAGGAGAACATCCGCCGCAACTTCGGCCTGCCGCATCCGGAGGGCTATCGAAAGGCCAACCGGATCATGGATCTGGCCGAGCGGTTCGGGATGCCCGTGCTCACCTTCGTCGACGTCCAGGGCGCCTTCCCCGGCGCCGCGGCCGAGGAGCGCGGCATCGCCGAGGCCATCGCGACGTCCATCGGGATCATGACCCGGCTCCGCACGCCGATCGTGGTCGTGATCACGGGCGAAGGCGGTTCCGGCGGAGCGCTCGGGCTCGCCGTGGGCGACTGCGTGCTGGCGCTGGAGAACTCGATCTACGCGGTCATCAGCCCCGAAGGCTGCGCCACGATCCTGTGGCGATCCGCGGAGCAGAGCCAGCAGGCGGCCGTGGCCATGAAGGTCACCGCCGGCGAGCAGCACGAGCTCGGGATCGTGGACGAGGTGATCCCGGAGCCCGGCGCGGGAGCTCATACGGACACCGCCGAGACGGCCCGCCGGATCCGCGACGCCGTCAACGCCAGGCTTGACGTGCTCACGAAGCTGAGCCTCGACGAGCTTGTCGAGGCCCGGTTCAATCGCTATCGCGCTTATGGGCCTTACACCGTGGCAGACAGGCCGGCCGCTCCCGCGGAACGCCCGGGACTCGGCGACAAGCTTCGGGGCCTGCTGCCCGGCCGACCCTCCGTTCCGCAGATGCTCGGAACCAGGCGCAACGGCCAGCCGGGCCGGGGAGAGGAGTAGCGGATGGCCGTCACCAAGCCCACCGATCGTGAGCTCGGCAAACCCGAGGATCCAGACTCCGGGACGCTCGGATCGAGCTCCGACCTCGGCCGCGACGCCGTCCGAGCGCTGCGCGACCATGCCGCCATCAACCGCCTCGCCGACGAGCTGCTGCCGGCCCTGATCTCGCGACTCTCGAGCAGCGGCCTGGGCGAGATCGAAGTGCGCGAGGGCGCCTGGAAGGCCCGGCTGCGCAAGCCCGCAACAGCCGAGCACCGGGTCCGGGTGGACGAGCATCGGCTTCACGGTGCGGCGGCCGTACGCCCGCCGGCCGCCGGACATCGCGACGATCGCGACCGCCACGCCCCCGAGACGGCGGCCGATGAAGAGCTCGGGGCTATCGTGGCCCGCTCGCCCGCGGTCGGCGTCTATACCCCGCGCCGCGACCTGGTCGTGGGGATGCGCGTGCGAGCCGGAGATAGGATCGGGTTCGTGGACGTGCTCGGAGTGCAGCAGGACGTCCTCTCGCCGATCGACGGGGTGATCGGCTCCAGCCTGGCCGAGGCGGGCGAGGCGGTCGAATACGGCCAGGAGCTCGTCCGCATCGAGGTGCCGGGAGCGGACGGAGCGACCGATCGACCCACTCCCGGGCAGAAGGCTGCCGCGGCCCCCGTGGCGGGCAGGCCCTGATGTTCAACAAGATCCTGATCGCCAACCGGGGCGAGATCGCCCTTCGGATCCTGCGAGCGTGCCGGGCCATGGGCATCGGCGCCGTCGTCGCCTACAGCGAAGCCGACCGTGAGAGCCTGGCTCCGCAGCTCGCCGACGAGGCCATCTGCATCGGCCCGGCAGACGCCAGGCGCAGCTACCTCTCCGCGCCGGCCGTGGTTTCGGCGGCCATCGTGACCGGCTGCGACGCCATCCATCCCGGCTACGGCTTCCTTTCCGAAGATGCCGGTTTCGCGGACGTCGTCCGGGCCCACGGCCTTACCTTCATCGGCCCGCCCGCGGAGGTGCTCGAGAAGTTCGCCTCGAAGGAGGCCACGCGCCGCCTGCTCGCCTCACACGGGCTGCTGACCGTGCCCGGCTCCGGGATGCTCCGCGACGAGGCCCACGCCCTCGAGGAGGCCGAGCAGATCGGCTATCCGGTCCTCATCAAGCCGTCGGCCGGTGGCGGCGGCAAGGGCATGCGCCTGGTTCGGACCGCCCGCGAGCTCGAGGCCACCTTCAAGGTCAGCCGCTCGGAGGCCCAGGCCGGTTTCGGCGACGACTCGCTGTACCTCGAGAAGTACCTCGACGACAACCGCCACGTCGAGATCCAGGTCGCCGTCGACCGCCAGGGCAACGCGATCCATCTGGGCGAGCGCGACTGTTCCGTGCAGCGCCGCCATCAGAAGCTGATCGAGGAGACTCCCAGCCCGGCCCTTTCGGAGGCCGCTCGCCGGGACCTGGCCGAGCGCGCCCTGAGGGCGATCGCCGAAGCCGGCTACGAGAACCTGGGCACCCTCGAGTTCCTGATCGATTCGAAGGGCGAGGCCTACTTCATCGAGATCAACTGCCGCGTCCAGGTTGAGCACCCCATCACCGAGCTCACCACCGGCATCGACATGGTCGCCCTCCAGATCCGGATCGCCGCCGGCGAGCCCCTGGGCCTGACCCAGGCGGACGTCAAGCCGCAGGGCCACGCAATCGAGTTCCGGATCCTCGCCGAAGATCCCGCCAAGGACTTCCGGCCCCAGGCCGGCCAGATCGGCGCGTACCTGGCTCCCGGAGGGCCCGGCATCCGTGTCGACTCGCACGTCTATCCGGGCTACGAAGTGCCCACCTTCTACGACTCTCTCCTCGGCAAGCTCTCCGTCTGGGCTCCGGACCGGCCGCAGGCGATTGCCCGCGCCGATGCCGCGCTCCGGGAGCTTCTCGTGGATGGTCTGACCACCAACATCGAGCTGCACCGGGCCATCCTCGCCAACCAGGTCTTCATCGACGGCAAGGTGACGACGAATCTGCTCGACCGGGTCGGCAGCGCCCCGTTCGTCGCCGCCGGAAACCGCTAGCCCGCCGCCTTACCGCCACAGGAGCCGCCACGTGACCGAGACCGCCGCGCCCGGAGGGCCGATCCTCACCACGCGCCAGATCGAGAAGCTGATCCCGCATCGCTGGCCGTTCCTCCTCGTGGACCGGATCGTGGAGTACGACCCGGAGAACAAGCGGATCGTCGGGCTCAAGTCGGTCACCGCCACCGAGTGGTTCTTCCAGGGCCACTTCCAGGGCCAGCCCATCATGCCGGGCGTGCTCCAGGTGGAGGCACTCGCCCAGACGATGGGCGTGTACGTCGCCCAGCAGCCGGGCTTTGGCGATCGCCTCGGGCTCTTCGCCTCCATCGAGGAGTGCCGCTTCAAGTACCTCGTCACTCCGGGCGACCAGCTCCGGCTCGAGGTCACGATGGAACGCCTGGGCAGCAAGTTCGGGCGCGGACACGGCATCGCGACGGTGAACGGCAACGTCGCCTGCGACGCGAAGCTGAGCTTCATCATCGCCCCCGACAGCGTCCTCCGCTGATGACGCGCATCGCGGCCATCTCCGACATCCACGGCAACCTGCCGGCGCTCGAAGCCGTGCACAAGGCCGTGAACGCGGCCCGGCCGGACTACGTCGCGATCTGCGGCGACCTCCTCATGAACGGCCCGGATCCGGTCGGAACGCTGGCGCTGGTCCAGGAGATGGAGCGCGCGGGGGCCTTCGTGATCCTGGGAAACACGGACCTCGCGGTCGCGGAGGGCGACTACACCGCGGCCTTCCCGTGGTTCTCCGACGGCGCGCCCGACTCTTACCGGCGGGCGGCCGAGTGGGCGCGCGACCAGATCGGCGACGACGGGGTGAGCTACCTGCGCCACCTGCCCTGGGAACGGCGTCTGCGGGTCGGCGACGACGGCTCCCCGCACGGCGACCTCGTCCTCTTCTGCCACGCCTCGCCGGGGTCGCTCACCGATGGACTCGGAACCGACCTGGATCCGGTGGTCACCATCGAGCGGGTCAGCGGCACCGACGCGAAGGTCATCGTCTGCGGCCACACCCATGTCCCCGAAGTTCGGGAAGTGGGCTGGCGGACGATCGTCAATGCCGGCAGCGCCGGTTTCGTCTTCGACGGCGACCCCACGGCCAGCTGGGCCCTGATCGACGTGGACGACGAGGGCGTCAGGGCGGAAATTCAGCGGACGAGCTACGACGTCATGACGGCCGCGAACGCCGTCTCCGCCCGGGGCCTCCCCGGCGACGTCTACCGCGCGGCCACAATCAGGACAGGGAAACTCGTTCGATGAGAAACCATGACCTGGCAGCCGAGCTCGCGCAGCCAGCTCACAATGCGGCGGCGGCCGACGGCCGTCCGCCGCGCGTGGTCGTTACCGGCATGGGCGTCATCACCTGTCTGGGCTCCGACGTGGCCAGCACCTGGGACGCCCTCGTGGCGGGCCGCTCCGGCGTCACGCGCATCACCCAGTTCGACGCCTCGCGGCTGCCGGTCCAGATCGCCGGCGAGATCAAGGACTTCGACGCGTCGCCTCTGCTCGACTCGAAGGCCCAGCGCCGCAACGACCGCTACGTCCAGTACGCCCTCCTCGCCGCCAACCAGGCGATCGCCCAGGCCGGACTGCCGGTCCATCTCGAGGGCGAGCTCGCGGAGCGGACGGGCGTCATCGTCGGCACCGGGATCGGCGGTATCAGGACCCTCGCCGACCAGATCCTGCTCATGGGCGAGCGCGGCCCGGATCGAATGTCGCCATTCCTGATCCCGATGGCGATCAGCAACCTGGCGGCGGGCGTCATCTCGATCATCTTCGGGGCGCAGGGCCCCAACTTCAGCGTCGTGTCCGCGTGCGCCACCGGCGGTCACTCCATCGGCGAAGCGTGGGAGACGATCCGGCGCGGCGACGCGGACGTGATGATCGCCGGCGGCACCGAGGCCACGATGCATGAGGCGCTCGTGGGCGGCTTCGCCTCCATGCGCGCTCTGTCCACGCGCAACGACGATCCCGCCGGGGCTTCGCGGCCGTTCGACGTCCATCGCGACGGCTTCATCATCGGCGAAGGCGCCGGCGTCGTGGTCATGGAGACCATCGAGCACGCCCGGGCCCGCGGCGCCGAGCCGCTCGCCGAGATCGTCGGTTACGGGGCCACCGCCGACGCCTCGCACATAACCCTGCCCGCGCCGGGCGGAGCCGGCGCCGTCCGGGCCATCCGCCGCGCCCTCGAGAAGGCCCACCTGACGGTGGACGACGTGGAGATGGTCAACGCCCATGCCACGTCCACGCCCGAAGGCGATCCGCGCGAGCTCGAGGCTATGCGGACGCTCTTCGGCGATCGCGTCGGCGAGGTCAGCATCACCGCGAACAAGAGCATGCTCGGACACACGCTCGGGGCCGCCGGCGCGATCGAGGCGATCGCCACGATCATGACCGTGCGGACGGGCATCGTGCCCCCTACGATCAATCTCGACGAGCCCGACGAGGCCGCCGCGGGAATGGACCTGACCCCGATGAAGGCCCGCCGGCGGAAGGTCGATGTCGCGGTATCCAACTCCTTCGGCTTTGGAGGCCAGAACAGCGCGCTGGTGATCCGGCGCTGGTCGGAGTGAGGGTCCAACGATGAGCGAGACAAGGGACGATCCGATCGGCAAGCCGAGCGAGGCCGGCAAGGCCGGCGAGAGCGCGAGCGCCGAGGTCGCCGCGAGCACTTCGGCCGAGACGGCGTCGCTCTTGAGCCTGATAGACCGCCTCGGGACGCTGCTCGAGAAGAGCGATCTCGTGGAGATCGAGGTCCAGTCCGGCGAGACTGGCATCATCCTGCGCAAGCCGGCCGCCCTGGCCCCCGTCGTGGTGAGCTCCGGGCCGGGTGCCGCCGCGGCCGATCCCGGACCCGCGCCGGCCGCGCCCGCGTCGAGCGAGCCTCCCGCCCACACCGTCAAGGCAGTCCGGGCGCCACTCACGGGGGTCTTCTACAGCGCTTCGTCGCCCACGTCGCCGCCCTTCGTCACCGTCGGTCAGAAGATCGAGGTGGGCCACGTCGTCGGCCTGATCGAAGCCATGAAGCTCTTCAACGAGATCAAGTCCGACCAGGCCGGTCGGGTGGTCCGGATCGTGGCCGAGACGGGCAAGCTCGTGAAGGCCAAGCAAACCCTCATCGAGGTCGAACCCGCATGACGCGTCCCGTCCTGGGCGTGCGTCTGACCGGCTGGGGTGCCTACGCTCCGAGCCTCGTCCTGACCAACGCCGATCTGGAGAAGATGGTCGAGACCAACGACGAGTGGATCGTCAGTCGCACGGGCATTCGCGAACGGCGGATCGCCGGTCCCGACGAAACCACCGCCAGCATGGCCGCCGTCGCGGGTCTGCGAGCCATCGCCACGGCCGGCCTGGCGCCCGACGACATCGATTTGATCCTGGTCGGCACTCTCACGGCGGACTATCCGATGCCGTCGGCCGCGGCTCTGGTGAAGTCGGCCATCGGCAACAAGCGGGCCGCGGCAATGGACCTCGCGGCGGCCTGCTCGGGCTTTCTCTTCGGGTATGCCACCGCCTACGCCTACATCATGTCCGGGTTCGCGAAGCACGTGCTCGTGATCGGGGCCGAGACGCTCAGCCGCGCCACGGACTGGACCGACCGCGGCACCTGCATCCTCTTCGGCGATGGCGCAGGTGCGGCGGTGCTCTCGGCTTCCGAGGAGCCGGGTGGGACGCTGGGCGTCCATCTCACCACGGAGCCATCCGGCGCGTACTTCATCTGGCTGCCCGCCGGCGGAGCGGCCCGGCCGGCGAACGCGGCCACTCTGGAAGCCCGAGAGCATTTCATGAAGATGAAGGGCTCCGAGACGTTCCGCATGGCCGTCCGAACGCTCGGCTCCACCGCAACGGCCGCCGTGCAGAAGGCCGGCTGGACGCTCGACGAGGTCGACCTCGTCATTCCCCACCAGGCCAACATCCGGATCATCGAGGGCCTGGCCAAGGCGCTCGATTTCCCGATGGACAGGGTCTTCGTCAACGTCCAGTGCTACGGCAACACGTCGGCGGCCTCCGTGCCGCTGGCCCTCGCCGAGGCCGTGGACGCCGGCCGCGTCAAGCCCGGCGACAAGATCCTCCTCGTGGCCTTCGGCGCCGGGCTCACCTCGGCGGCGATCGCGTTCGAGTGGACCGGGGACCCCGCCGAGGCGGCTCGCGCCGCCGGCATCGGCCACGAGCAGGTCAGCATCGCCCCGGGCTACCTCGACGCGATCAACCCGTTCCCGCCGGACCTCGAGTGGGTCCGTGCCCGCCAATCGTCTCCAGCCGTGGAACCGGCCTGACGACTCGAAGCTCGGCGGTCGGGCGCCGTCGGCGGTCCGGCCACAATCGAGAGAGGAGGAACCGATGCTCGACCTCACCGGCAAGTCCGCCCTCGTGACGGGTGGATCGCGTGGCATCGGTCGGGCCATCGTTCTCCGGCTCGCGTCCCAGGGCGCCGACGTCGCGTTCAGTTATCGGGGCAATGCGGCCGCGGCCGAGCAGACCCGCGCCGCCGTCGAGAAGCTCGGCCGCCGCGCCCTGGCCGTGCAGGCCGACGTGGCTCGACCCGAGGACGCCACCAGGCTGATCGAGGCCGTCACGGCGGTCTTCGGCCGGATCGACATCCTGGTCAACAACGCCGGCATCACCAGCGATCACCTGATCGCGTTCACGGGGATCGGCGATTGGGCCCGGGTCATCGACACCAACCTCTCGGGCGCCATGTACGTCACCAGGGCGGCGCTCGGCGAGATGTCGAGGGCCGGGCGAGGCCGGATCGTCAACATCGCGAGCGTCGCGGGCCAGGCCGGCAACGCGAGCCAGGCCAACTACTCGGCGGCCAAGGCCGGGTTGATCGGCCTGACGCAGTCGGTGGCGCGCGAGGTCGCGCAAGACGGAATCACGTGCAACGCCGTCGCCCCCGGACTGGTGCCCACGGATCTCACCGACGAATTGCCGCCGGCCGCTCGCGACGCCATCGTCGGCCAGGTTGCCCTGGGCCGGCCCGGAACGGCCGACGAGGTGGCCGCCACGGTGGTTTTCCTGGCCTCTGACGAGGCCGCCTACATCACCGGCCAGGTGCTCGCCGTCGACGGCGGCATGGCGATGATGTGACATCCACACAACCAACGACGTCGCCCGGGAGTGGCGCTGAACCAGACCTTCGCAGGAGGAACTGATGCTCGATCTCACCGGCAAATCCGCCCTCGTCACCGGCGGCGCCCGCGGCATCGGCAGGGCGATCTGCCTCAAGCTCGCGGCGCAGGGCGCTGACATCGCCTTCGTGGACGTGGGCCGCGCCGAAGTCGCCGAAGCCACCGTCGCCGACATCCGGGCGCTCGGTCGCCGCGCTCTCTACATCCCCGCGGACGTGACCGATCCGGAGGCTTGCGTCGCCGCCGTCAACGCCGCGGTCAAGGAGTTCGGCAAGGTCGACATCCTGGTCAACAACGCCGGCATCACCCGCGACGACCTGATCATGCGGATGCCGATCGACGACTGGAAGAAGGTCCTCGAGGTCAACCTCTTCGGCGCCTTCTACATGATCAAGGCGGTCATCCGGCCGATGCTCAAGGCCCACGCCGGCCGCATCGTCAACATGTCGAGCGTGTCGGGCCAGGCGGGCCAGATGGGCCAGGCCAACTACTCGTCATCCAAGGCCGGCCTGATCGGCCTGACCAAGGCCACGGCTCGCGAGGTGGCGTCGCGCGGTATCACCTGCAACGCCGTCGCGCCGGGCTTCATCGTCACCGAGCTGACGAAGGATCTGCCGGAAGCGCTCCAGGACCAGATCAAGACGGCCACGCCCCTCGGCCACTTCGGCACGGTGGACGACATCGCGAATGCTGTCACCTTCCTCGCGTCGGACGAAGCCGCCTACATCACCGGCCAAGTCCTAGCCGTGGATGGCGGGCTGGTGATGATGTAGGTCCCCGGCGGAGCGGCCGCCGGGGCGGAGCGGCGGGCGAAGCCACGCTTCGGCGATTGGCCCGGCGGGCCGAGCCGCGGTGCGGCGGGCGGAGCCACGCTTCGGCGATTGGCCCGGCGGGCCGAGCCGGCGGCGGGTGCAGCCGGCGGCGCGGCGCGGCCGGCTGTGCCACGTTTTGGCGATCGGCCCGGCCCGGCGCGGCCGGCTGTGCCACGTTTTGGCGATCGGCCCGGCCCGGCGCGAGCGGTTCCCACGTAGCGGGCAAACGTGACGCGCCGACGCGGGTTTCCGGCTCCTGCCGGTCAATTCTGCTCGTCCGAGGGTCAGAAACGACCGCTCTCGGGCCGCGGTGGTCGCGTTTGTGCTCGGGAACGGGCAGTTTCGACCGATTGGCCGTCCTCGGCCCGGTGGTCGGTCGCGGTTGCTC
>DAHXON010000101.1 GCA_027364875.1 Chloroflexota bacterium | reverse complement strand
GTCTATCCCCCGGCCGGGACGATAAGGGCGATGGGACGCCATGGCCTCGACGACGTCGGCCACGGCGAGAATGCGAGCTTCGGCAATGAGCTCGTCGCCTTTAAGGCGCTGGGGATAGCCCGATCCGTCGCAGCGCTCATGGTGCTCGGAGATGATGTGGGCGTAGGAGGGCGGGTAGCCGAGGGCTCGCACGACCATGTCGTAACCGGCCTTGACGTGGGTTCGCATCAGCTGCCACTCCGCCGGGTCGAGGGTCGAGGGCTTGTCGAGCATGGTCCGCGGAACGCGGTTCTTGCCGATGTCGTGGAGCAGGCCGCCGCGGGCCACGTCCCGGATGGCCTCGGCCGTGCCCAGCCTGGCGAAGCGGGCGAGCACGATCCCGTACACGGCGGTGTTGATGGAGTGTGTATGCGTTGCCATGTGCTTCTGCATAGTGGCCACCATCGCCCAGATCATCTCCTCGTCCTCGAGAAGGTGGGAGGTGATCGCGTCGATGGCCTGATGCGTGAGCACCAGACCTTCGTGGTCGAGCGTGGCGTCGCGACTGAAGACCGGGGCGAGCACCTTGGCGGCGATCGAATAAGCCGTCTTGCTACGCTCCGCCGCCGAGACCCTGGGGTTGGCCATGATGGCCGGCAACGAGGCGGCCATCGCGGCTCGAAGGAGGTCCGAATCGATCTCGCGCACCAGGAACGACATGCCCCGCTGGGCTCGGGCCAGGACTCGACGGAGATCTCCGCCCTTCTGGGCGTAGAGCACGGGGCGAGGTCCGCGCCAGATGAAGACGTCGCACGGGAGAGCGGCAATGTCGGTCAGGACGCGAGCCGGCACGGGCTCGAATCCCGGGGGCGCGGGAGACGGCAGAGGGTGCAGCGACATCACGCTCCCGAATTGAAGGTGCGATTCCAAGGGAGGTGTCGGGTTCGGCTCCTTCGCCCTTGAGGCGCCGCGCCAGGTCGCCGGCGGAGGTCAATGGGCGCGCCCGCGCGCCGATACCTATGGGGATGGAGAACTCGACTCGCGCTGACAGGCCCATCGTCCTTCCTGTGTTTGCCTCGGTTCCCGAGCTGGACCCGGAGGCCTACGACCGCCTCGCCCGAGAGGTAAGGACCCTGCTGGGCATAGACCTGAGCATGTACAAGCCGGCCCAGGTCTGGCGCCGCGTCAACGGCTTCGCCAGCGCGAAGGGCCTCGCCGACGCCGACGCGCTGGTCGCGCGGGCCCGCCACGACGCCGTCCTCAAGCAGGCCTTCGCGGACATGCTGACCATCAACGTCAGCGAGTTCTTCCGCAATCCGGAAGCCTGGGACCAGCTCGTCGCCCAGTTCCTCAAGCCGATGCTGCTCGGGCAGCTGTCAGTCCGGATCTGGAGCGCCGGCTGCTCGCTCGGCTTCGAGCCCCTCACACTGGCTATGCTCGTGCGCGAGATAGCGCCGAACACGCCGGTCACGATCCTCGCCACCGATCTCGACGAGACGGCTCTGACGCGCGCTCAGGCCGGCGTCTATTCCGAGCAGCAGATGCTCGGGGTTTCGCCGCTTCGCCGTTCGCGCTTCTTCAACAAGCGCGACAAGGACTGGGAAGCCCGGCAGGAGCTCAGGTCCATGATCACGTGGCGCCGGCACGATTTGCTGCGGGATGCCTACGAGAGGCCGTTCGACATCATCTGCTGTCGAAACGTCGTGATCTACTTCACCGAAGCCGCCAAGACGGCGATGTACCAGCGCTTCTGCGAGTCGCTCCGACCCGGCGGGGTGCTGTTCCTCGGCGCCACGGAATCGATCCCCAACGTGCGGACGATCGGCCTGGTCCCCGCCGGGTTGACCTTCTACAAGCGGCCGTGAGTGCCCGGGGCGGCGGTGGATGCCGGCGGTGACGAGAACGGGACCTAAGTAAGGGGCCGATCGGCTTGCGCCGGGCCGCGGCGAGGCTTGCAGGCAGTTCGCCGGAGGCCTTCCATAGGTATACGAGCGTAGGCCTACGCCCTGGGTCATGCCTAATACCATGCAAACTCCGCATGCCGGCCTACCCGAGCGTGGGCTACCCTCCGAGTCGCATGACTAGCCCGACTGCAATCCACGAGCTCTCGCCTCGCTCCCCATCTGTGCTCATCGTCGACGATGACGAGTACGTTCACGGGGCCCTGGTGGCCGCTCTGCGCGGTTTGCGGGTTCGCCTTCTGACGGCTCACACGGCCGCCGAGGGCGAGATGCTTGCCCTCGCCAACGAGCCCGTCCTGGCCATCGTGGACGTTGGGCTCCCCGACCGCGACGGATATCAGCTGACGGCCGACCTGCGCCGCGCTCCCTGCCTGCTCGGCATGAAGGTGCTCATCCTCACCGGCCAGTCGCCCGATCCCGAGGCGGCGGAGCGGGCCGGAGCCGACGGATTGATCGGCAAGCCGTTCCGGCTTCACGCCTTCCTGGACATCGTCCGCGAGCAGCTCGGCCGCGATCACGGTGACGTGACGGCCATGCCCGCCCTCGCCCGCGGTGCCTGATCCCTCCCCGCGGCGCCTGAGCTTCCCCGCGCCACCACCTCATCCGGGCTCACGACTCACGTCGGCGTTCTTCAGGTCCGATCCAGCGTGCGTTCAATCCTCGATGACGGTCAGCGAGACCAGACCCTCGCACGTCCGGACCAGGAGCTTGCCGTCGTACGCCAGCGCCAGAGAACCTGGCGCGAGGTCCCCGAACTCGGCCAGGACATCCGGACTGCGGACGATTCGGGCTTCGATTACCCGGTACTCGTTTCCATCGAGGCGGCAGATCGCTCCCTGGGTCCGGACCCCGAACGCGCGGACACGGCGAAGGATCTCGGTGTCCGCCATCGTCGCGAGCTCGAGGCGCCTGTCGCGCTCGCGTCCCGAGTAGTAACGGCCGCCCGACGCCTGTTTCTCGCCGGCGAGCTGGAAGGAGGCGTCGACCAGCTTTCGAATCCCGTGGGTGAATACCCGCGCCTCGAGCCGAAAGACCAGGTGGTACAGGAGTCCGAGATCCAGGTCGTCGGTGATCGGAATGGTCTCCCGGCTGACGATCGGGCCGTCGTCGATGCCGTCCGTCATGTAGTGCATCGTTGCGCCCACCACTCCGGTCTCGAAGAGCAGCGCCCCGTTGAGCGGGTGCTTGCCGCGCATGTCCGGCAGCGGCGAGGGATGGACGTTTAGGAAGACGCGTCCCGGTCGGGCCAGGCGGCCGACCGGCAGGATGACGGGGCAGCCGTTGGAGATCAGGAGGTCGAAAGGCGTCGATCCAACGGCCTCGAGCAATCGAGCGTTGTCGTCCCGATGGAAGCGCTCGAACGGCCGGCCGAGCTCGATCAACCGCTTTTCCAGCGGGCTGCCGGCAACGGCCCAGATCCACTCCATCCGCAGCTCCGGGACGTCTAGCGCGGCTTCGAACACGAGAGGCCGATCGCCGACGAACAGAGTCCGGCGGGCTGCCGGTCCAGGCGCCGCTGCCACGTCAGGAGTACTCGCCGGCGCGATACGCCGGGAAGTAGCCCGAGCCCGATGCGCCGGCGGAAGGCACGGCGCTCGACAGGGCCTCGTAATCCCGGGTCGACAGGATGCGGCCGCAGATGTACGCGGTCCGAGTGTCGGTCGCCCAGCCGGCCTTGAAGGCCGTCAGCCCATCCGGGTCGGCGCCGCTCCCGGGCCCCGCTCCTGCCCCGACGCCCGCTCCGAGATCGAGCCACCGGTACGAGCCCCGAAAGTGCTGGACGGCCGCCCAGTGGAGCGCGTAGGCCGCCCCCAGCCCGTACCCCACGTCGCTGGTCGCGGCCAGGTGGCTGTAGGCGACACCGTCGCCATGTGAGCTCGTGTACCAGACATGCATCCCGACGGTGACGCCACGACTGACGGCTCGCAGGAGGACCGTTCCGGGGAGCACGAGCTGGTCCGCGAACGAAGCACGTGAGAAGGCTCGGATTCCGCCGATCCCGCGGCGTGCGACGAGGGCCTGATATAGCGTGTGCCACTCGTCGAGGTGGTCGAGGGGACGTCCGGTGACCTCCACCTCTATCTCGCGCATCGCCCGGCGGGTGTAGTAGCGGTGATGCTTGGAGAGGCCGGCCAGGCTGGCGCGATCCAGCTCCACGACGAAGTGACCTTTGAATGGCCGGGCGACATCGAAGGTTCGGTCGAGGAGCGCCCGGTCGTAGCGGCCGAACGGGTCCGTGACCAGGACGGCGGAGACGAGACCGCCTTCGAGCGCCCGCAGGTCCGCCCGGAGGGCATCCCATGAGTGGCAGGCGAAGAGCGGGTATGGACCCATCGCGTCGTGCAGGTCCGATCCGGGGATTGCCCTCTCGAGCAGCCAGCCGCCGCTGGCCGGCAGGGCGACCGGGCGGCCGAACTCGGAGAGCGAGCCGGCGTATCCCGGGTGCGCGTAGGCTGCGACGGCCTTCACCGGCCGCGAAGGCCCACGCTCCAGTCCAGCCGTGACCGCCGACGACACCATCTGAAGCTCAGGCCGCCGGCGGGGCGAAGACGGCGGCGGCCACCGCTCCCCTTCCCCGCGCCCGGCCGCGCACAGATCCCGAGACCGCTTCCTCGATCACCATGCAGATGAGGTCTCGCTGGATGTCGGTCATCTCCTCGAAGAGCGGGATGCACAGGATCCGGGCGTATGTGGACTCCGTTACCGGCAGCGGACGCTCCGAGTACTCGCGATACGCGGGCATCTCGTGGCACGGCCGGAAGTAGCGCTTCGTCTGGATACCGCGGTCCGCGAGCGCCGCCTCGACCCGGTTGCGGGTCGAAGCGGCGCGGAACAGCAGCGCGAAGTCCTTGTTCGTGCTCCTGTCTCGGGTCGCGATCTTCTGAAAGCCCACGTCGAGCAGGGTTCCGAGCCGGGCCCGGTACGCGGCGACGTGGCGGTGTCGGGTGGCCACCGCTTCCTCGATCCGGGCCATGGACAGCAGTCCAAGGGCGGCATGCAGCTCGGAGAGCTTGCCGTTGAGCCCGACGTAGTGAGAAACGTAGTCGTTCTGGAAGCCGTAAGCCCGCAGGTACCGGAACCGGTTGGCCAGCTCCGGATCGCTCGTGGCGATCAGTCCGCCTTCGGCCGATGTGACGGGCTTGGTGCCGGAGAGGCTGAAGACTTCCGCCGATCCGAACGTGCCGACGTGCCGCCGGGTATGCATCGAGCCGTACCCATGGGCCGCGTCGAAGAGCAGCGGGATGTCGGCCTGGAGCGCCAGGAGGGACAGAGCGTCGACGTCCGCGGGACTGCCGAAGACATGCGTGGCCAGGATCGCGGCGGCGCCCTCGGCCTGATCCGCGGCCGCCCGAGGGTCCATGTTCAGCGTCTCGGGGTCTATGTCCACGAACACCGGCCGGTGCCCGTTCCAGATAACCGCGTTGACCGTCGAGTTGAAGGTGAAGGACGGCACCAGGATCCGCGAATTGGCCGGCAGGCCAAGGGCCTTGACGGCCAGGGTGAGGGCGACGTCGCCGCTCGAGGCGGAGAGGAGATACCGAGCGCCCAGATACTCCTGGCTCTGGTTCTCCAGCCGAACCGCCAGGGGCCCGAAATTGGAAAGCATCTTCGAGGACCAGACGCCCTCGAGCAGCCGCGCATACTCGGAGAAAGGAGGCAGCCAGGGCCGCGTGATCGGGATCAGATAGCCCGAGTCCGCGGGCCGCCGGGCGGTCACTTGACCGCCTCCACGATGAGGTCGGTTTCGGGCCTGGTCTCGAGGCCGGCGAATTCGGGGTGCGCGGATTTGCCCCACTCGACCCGCTCCACGCCGGTGAAGCCCGCGGCGAGTAGCCGCCGGCGGAGCTCGCCTTCGTCGTAGAGGTACTGGTGCTCCCAGCCCCGGAACGCGACGTTGATGAGCGCCACAGGGGTGTCGATCCAATCGAAGTTGGGATCCGCTATCCAGGCCTGATCCCGCCAATCCGCCGAGTCGTAGCGGCGGACGATCTCGGCCAGATCCGGGACGCCGATCCGGACGACTCCGCCCGGCTTGAGGACCCGGTGGGCCTCGCTCATCAGGAGCCGGCCGTCGGCCTGGGACAGGTGCTCGAGCATGTGCTCGGAGTGGATCGCGTCCACGCACGCGTCAGGGAACGGGAGGCCGTAGCGGAGATCCAGGCGCAGGTCCGGCTCGCCGTCCATGTCCACGTTGACCCATTCGGCGAAACGGACGGTGCCGCAGCCGAGGTGCAGCCGGAGGGGCCGCAGGCCGGCGAACTTCTGGGCCGCGACGTAGCCCTCGGCGATCAGGGGGTTCACCTCGCCCCCCAGCATCGAAGCGGCGGTCGGGATGTTCAGCTCGTAGGCCATGGGGCGTTCTCCGATCAGGCTGCTTCGGACCGATGCCTTGCTTCGAGGTAGTGGCGATAGACGATCTGCTCGACGCTGCCCATCCGGACGCCCGCCTGGAGCATCCGCCGCCACAGGTTCCAGTCGCCGGGTTCGAGGTCGCGCCAGGCCTCGGGGTCGTAGCGCAGGAAGCGCAGGCCGGCGGAATACAGCGCCGAGCCGTGGCACAGCGCCCCCTGTTGCGGGGGCCACGAGCCCACCAGGTCCCAGCTGCCGTCCGGCTTCTCCATCAGCGATTGGCCGTAGACCATCTCCAGGCGGTACTCGATCGCCACGTAGAGGAGGAGCTCGACGTGGTCGGGGGTGAGCTCGTCGTCGTCATCGAGCGGGGCGATCCAGGTCCCGCGAGCCAGTTCCAGGGCGTGGTTGACGGCGTCCGTCCCGGCCACCTGCCAGCGCTTCTCCGGATCGGTCGGGTAGTCCGGGCGAGGCAGGTTGACGAACCTGAGTCGCGGGTCGCTGACCGATCGAATCGCCTCGACGGTCTCGGGGGTGGCGCCGTCGCCGACGACGAGGACTTCGATGTTTCGATGCGTCTGGGCGAGGGCCGAGGAGATGGCCCGCTCGACGATCAGCGGCCCGCGATCGTAGGTTGGGATGCGGATCGTGACCAGCGGGTCGTCGGCCGCCTCGGGACCCCAGCAGGTGTCGCGACCGGCACGAATGCGCTCCAACTCGAGGCGCTCGAACTGCGTCCGTTCGCGGACCATCCGGCGGTGGGCCATGTTCGCTCGCGCTTCGCGCTCTACCTCCGCTTCTTTCTCCACCCGGGCCAGGCGTGAGACCGCGGGTGACCGGCCGAGCGCTCCCCTGCCGGCATGCTCGGCCGCCCAGCGGAAGGCGTCGACCCATTCGGCGACCCGGTCGCGGACGTCGTATTCGGCCAGAACGCGTTCCCGGGCGCGGCCGACCAGCTCTTCGCGGAGTGTTCGCGAGCCGGCGAGCTTGCCGAGCTGTTCGCGCCACTGGGCCTTGTTGCGGGCAAGGAGTCCATCCACTCCGTCTCGGATGACGTCGTACGGACCGCCGCCCATGGTCCGGCTGGCCACCGTGGCGGCACCGGCGAGCGAGTACTCGAGCCAGTGCAACTCGGAGTGGCCGCGGCTGAAGTCGTCCTGGCCGACCGGCGCCACGCCGATGTCCGGGTGGGTGTCCGCGAGCCGCCGGGCGAACGCCGCGACGTCGCTCTCGTACGGTCGGGCGTCGTCGACGATGGCCCGGATCCCGGGCTCGTCGCTGCCCAGCCAGATCCGCCTGCCGGAGATCGCCCGAGCCACGTCGTCGACGGCGTCCTGGCAGATGGCGTAGTCGCGGGCCCTCGCCCCCACCCCGTAGTACAGGAACGTCAGCGGCTTGTCCGGGTCGGCCTCGGCCGAGGCCGTGTACCTCTCCGGGTCCACGGCGTTGCGGATCACCCGGATCGCGGCGTTGTGCCGGCCCATCGCGGTGGCCAGGATCGGGGTGGTGACCGTGACCAGGTCCGCGCGCCGGGCCAGGCGGTCGATGAGGTCCAGGTCGCCCTGGATTCGGCTGAAGAAGCCGAGCCACGGCTGCGGCGCGAGCAGGTTGTCGTCGAGCTCGTAGACCATCGCCCGGCCCTTGAGGACCGCCGGGTCGCGCTCGATCGCGGCCAGCAGGGACCGAACGATGAAGTCTCGGTCGGCGGGCCTGTGGCCTCGCGTCCGCAGATGGCCGGCCAGCGCGGCCTCGTCTCGGCCGGCGAAATCGCAATCCTCACAAGCGGGCACGGTCCCGTACCAGCGCCTGAAGACCACGACGTCGGCCCAATCGATCGGCGAGGTATCGACGACCGCCACGCCATCCCGGATCGCATCGCCGACACGGTTGGCGTAGGCCGGTGGAACGGTCACCCGGTAGTCGTTGAGCTCGCCCCAGGTCCGAAGCTCCACCCCGTGCCCGGCCAGGAGGTCGCGATAGACGCCGAGACGCACGGAATCACAGGCGCCGGCGGCGACCGACCCGTAGACCAGCACGCGCAAAGACTCGCCCATTGCATGCCGATGATCCGGGTCCGAAGCCAAGGCGGAAACGACCCATGCGAGCCGCACGAAAGGGGAAGCCCGGCGGTCCTGGCCGGGTCGGCCGGCGGCGAGGGCCCTTTGGGGGCCGGCGCGGTGGCGGCGACCAGGAGCCGGGGCTGAATGGCGCGCCCGGGGCCCGCCCCCGATCGGCGAGCTAGTGGCGGATCGGGACGTCTTCGCCTTCGAGGGCGCGCACGATGCGTGCGTCGTTGAGGAGGCGGAGCTCGCGGCGGATCTGCTCGAGCTGGCACTGGAGCGAGATCAACAGCTCGCGGTCGTCGATGAGGATGCGTTCGAGCCGCTGCTGGATCGCCCGGACCGAGAACGGGTTCGTCGCGGCCGCCAGCGTTTCATCTGCGACCAGCCGTTCCATCGATTCGGGGTGACTTCCGGAGATCATCGTCGCGCGGCCGCGTACGCGCCGGCGCCAACGAGCGCTCGAGGCTGAAGCGAAGCCCCGTAGCTCGGCTTCAGCAGGGCTCCCGGCTCCTCGTCCGTCAGCTCTGCGGCCGGCCGGGCGGACAGCTCCTGCCAGGCCTCGAGGAGACCGCGCAGAACCTGGAGCGCCTCTTCGGTCGGCCTGGCCGCTTTCGTCATGTTGCCCTCGGCGAGGCGGCGCTGGACGAAGTCGTAGAGATCGTCGAGCTGGACGGCGATGGGTCCGGCCGTGAGATCGAGCGAGCCGCGCAGGGCCGCGACGATCTCCTGGGCACGGATGGAAGCGTTGTGCGCCTGCTCGATCTCGTTTCGCTCGAGCCACGCCAGATGCTGGGCCCCGAACCTGATCGCGCCCTGGTAGAGGAGGACGATCTGGCCGGCGCGGCTTGCGCCGACCACCTGGGCCGTTCGATATGCGGAGGTCGGATCGAGCATGAGACGGATGCCTCTCGACTTCTGGAGGGAGCCTTTCGGCTTGCGGCTCCAACATAGGTATCGGATCGGGAGGCCACGGCTTGACCGTTCGTAGCACCTTCGCACCACATCCACCGCCACGTCCTACGCCTCGGGGCACGCGGCCCATCAACGGGGCGAGGCGCCGGCGGGGCGCGGCCAAGAGCGCGTCGAAGCGCGCGGGGACGGGGCGAACAGCCTCCGAACGGGCGCGCCGAAGCGAGGAGAGGAGAGTGGATCGTCGCTTCGGCGAGGTGAGGGTGCGGCGGCGGCCGGAAGGGCCGGCGGCTACTAGCCCGAGGATTGGTTGCTGAGCCCGGATCCGGACGAGGAGCCGGTCGAGTAGCCAAGCGTCGAGGCTATCTGGGACGACTGCGACTGCAGCTGAGCCAGCGTCGCCTCCATCGTGGCGTACTGCGCCTCGATCATGGCCTGGTAGTTGTCGATCATTTCCTGGCGGTTGGATTCCTGCCGCTGGATGTCGCTGATCTGGCTGGACAGCCCGGCGGTGTGCGCCTGGACGTAGGTCGACGTGCTCGAAGGGTCTTCGTAGGACGACAGCTGAGTCAGCACGTTGGCCAGCGGACCGGTAGCGCCGTCGAGGAGGCTGGCCACCTTGTTGGCGTCGGCGTTGAGAGCGGAGGTCAGCTTGCTCGAGTCGAGCTGCAGCCTGTTGGTGCTGCCCGGCAGCGCGCCCACGTTACCGGTGTTGAGGCCGATAGATCCGAGGGAGTTGATGGTGCTGCTGTCCACGGCCAGGAACAGGGTGTCCCGCAACCGCAGGAACATGGACTGAGCCATGGTGTCGGAGGCGAGAGGCCCGGCCGATCCGGCCGTACCGCCCGAGGTGCCCGGGTTCTGAGCCGTGAGCTTGTCGAGGAGGTCGCCGAGCGCATTGAAGCTGGTGATGAACGAGCTGATGGCGTTCGAGACGGACGTCTGATCGACTCCGACGGTCAGGGTCGTCGTCGTGCCGACCGCGCTCTGGCCCGTCAGGTTGATCGTCACGCCATCGATCGCGTTGGTGACGGCGTTGCTGGTGCTCACGATGGTCCGGCCGTCGACGGTGATCTGGGCCGTCTGGCCGATCGTCTGGGCATTCGTGGTTCCGGGGGCGAGCTTGAGGGCCGCGCCCAGGGTTCCTGACTTGTCCTCGATGTCCATGGCCGCCGCGCCCGTGTCCTTGCGGGTCAGGATCAGCTTGTCGCTGGTGCGGTCCATGGAGGCGATGACGCCCGCGCCCGAGTTGTTGATCCTGGTGATCAAGCTGGAGAGCGAATCGCCGGTCGTGTCGTAGGCGATGTCGACGCCGTTGATCGTCAGGACGCCGGTCTTGGTCGAAGTCAGGCCCGTGAGCCCGGCCGCGTCGAGCGAACCATTGAGGCGGACCACGCCGAGGTTCGTGGTTGCGGTGAGCGTCGGGTTGGTGGCGTTCGTGGCCGAGACGTTGGCCAGGCCCATGATCCCGAGGGCGTTGCTGCTGTCCCCCGCCGCCCCGAACCAGAGAGAATGGGTCGCGCCCGCACCCGAGATGCTCAGCTGCATCTTGTTGCCGACCACTCCCATGGAAACCGTCGCGGTGGGATCGGGGGCGGCGGTCGTGCTGCCGGTTTGCAGCTGAGTCTGGATCGCAGCGCTGAGACCCTGCATCATCTGGGTCAGGGTCGTCTTGGTCGGGTCGCCAACGGTGTAGTGGACGATCGTCCCGTCGACGATGGCGCTCAGCTGTCCGCCCGTGACGGAGCCGGGCAGGTTCAGCGACGACAGGACCGGGTCGAGATAGGCCGTCCCGGAGATCGTCGAGTTCTGGCCGCCGGTCACTCCCTGGGTATCGAGGCCCAGTGCGGCGGCGAGGTTGCTCGTGTCGCCGGTGGCGCCGAAGCTGATGTAGTGAGTCGCCGCGTTGCCCGTGATCGCGAGCTGGAGCCGGCCGTTCACGATGGAGGCGTTGACCGTGGCGGAGTCGCCGCCGGCCTGGAGCTGCGTCTGGAGCGCGCTCGACAGGCTGTCGATGACGTTCTGGAGAGTCGTCGTCGCCGGGTCGCCGACCGCGACCTGGACCGTTGTCCCATCGACCGTGAGGGTCATGTTGCCGGTCGTGATGGGCGCGGCGAGGCTGGCGTTGGCAAGCGTCAGGGCGGTGTTGACGCTGCCCGTGACCGCAGAGCCCATCGCGGCGGTTGAGGTCGCGCGGGTGGCGGTGGCGAGCCGGTCCACCGAGACCTGGTACTGCGAGACGATCGAGCTGTTGCTTGCCGAAGCGGTGAAGACGGCGTTGTCGGCCGAGCTGGCGCTTCGGGCGGCGCCCGCGCTCGACACGGTGAAGGTCTTGACGGTGCCGATCAGCGCGTCGATGGCGTTGCCCAGCTGGCTGTAGGCAGCCTTCTGCGAGGTGAGCTGGGCTTCCTGATTCTGGAGGTCGGTCAGCGGCTGCTTCTTGGCGGCCATCAAGGCATCGATGATGCCCTGCGTGTTCAGGCCGGAGACGACGCCCCCGAATTGGATCGTCGACACTGGATCTCCAAGGTTTGCGGATGCCGACCCAATGGCGGGTCCATCCGCCCGGGGTATCGGCTGAAGATGGCCTCAGCTTGAGCCCGATGGACAGGACGCACCACCGGGATTAACCCCAGAAATTCGCCCGCCGGCGCGTTCGCCCGAGTAGTTCACCGCGCACGTGCCCCGACTCGGCCGCGGTCGCGGTAGCCGCGCATCATCTGCTTGGTGTCGGCCAGCCTCCCGCGCAGCGCGTCCATCTCCTCGCGCATCTGGGAAGCGGCCTCGTGGTCGCGGGCGAGGATCCGCCGCAGGCGCGCGTTCAGATCCGGCGGTCGGGAGGCGGGGTCCGTCCCCACCAGGAATCTGAGGGCAGCCTCGCGAGCCTTGAGCGCGGCGACGGCAGCCTCGAGATCCGGCTCCGGGCGGCGGCCAAGGGCGATCATCAGCGCATCCGTTGCGGCTTCGAGTGCACTGACGGTGGCGAGCTGGTGGGTGGCGTCCATTCTCACCTGACGGAGAATGCCGAAGTGAAAGGGGCCGGCGGAGAACCGCCGGCCCCTTGAGTTGCCGAGCGAAGATCCAACCCGCAGGGCTCGGTGCCCTAAGGCGCCTCGCCCGCGTGGGGGTCGCCTTCGACCAGGTCGAAGGAGCCCGAACTAGCGGAGCAGGGTCAGGATGTTCTGCGGAGCAGAGTTGGCCTGGGCGAGGATCGCCGTGCCGGCCTGCTGCAGGATCTGGGTCTTGGTGAAGTTGACCATCTCGCTCGCGACGTCGAGGTCGCGGATACGAGACTCGGAGGCGTTGAG
>DAHXON010000100.1:7344-12639 GCA_027364875.1 Chloroflexota bacterium | reverse complement strand
GGGCCCCGCGGCGGGCGGTCGAGGGTCCCAGCCGCTACACTCGACCCATGGGTGCTGTCGATACGATGGAGACGTTCTTCGACCTCCTCAACGCGGGCAATCGCGAGGGGGCGGTTGCGCTCATGGACGAGAAGGCCGAGCTCCGGGTCCACATCGCCGGCAACGCGCGAACGCTGCGCGGCCTGCGCGAAGTCGGCGGCTGGTTCCTTCGCGCCGAGCCCGGCTTCCGGATGATCCCCGGCGACGTCCGCGACATGGGCAACACCTACCAGGCGAACCTGCTGGTCGTTCGTCCGGGCGCGCCGACGCAACAGCTCGACGCCAGCTTCCGCGTCGAAGCGGGCAAGATCACGGCGATCAACCTCACCCCGCGGACCTGAGGTCCGGCGCGACAGTTCCGAGCAGCGTCAGCGCGCCGGCGTCGGCGTCGCCGTTGGCGTTGGCGCGGGGGTCCCGAGCGGAGTCGGCGTGGCGGGAGGCGGGGTCCAGCCGATCGGCGGGATGTAGAACTGCATCCCCTGGAAGATCACGTTGGGGTTGGCGATCTCGTACGGCCCACCCTGGTTGAACGCCACGATCATCGCAACGGAAACGTTGTGATCCGTGGCGATCGCAGTCAGGTTCGGGTCCTTGGCCTTCACCATGTAGAGGATGGGCGTGGGACCGGGGACGGCCGTCACGGACGGGCTGGGCGTGATCGCGTCGGCGATCTGTGAGCCGCTCGCCTTCGGGCTGCCGGTCGCGGCCGCGCCGGGGCCGTGCCCGCCAAGCAGAAGCGGCAGGATGACCAGCGCCACCATGACCACCGCGACGCCCACCGCCGCACCGATCAGGGGCGCGTTGCTGTGGCGCTCGTCGCGACTCCGGAGCCGCGGGAAGTTCTCCATGCGCGGCGGATTCTCCCAGCCGGGGTGCGAGGGCCCGCGACGGGCCATCGAAACCTGCGGGACCACGATCGAGCTGGGCGCCGGCGGCGCCGTGGGGGCCGTGCGCTTGGAGCTGCCCTCGTTGCTCCATAGCCCGGCGCTGGCTTCGGCGGTTCGGCGAGAGGCGGTCGAAGCGTCGACCGGTGCGGTCGGCCTTGCCCGGCTCGACAGGAAGGCTGGGGCTGCTTCGTCTGCCACGGACGCGGCGAGCGCTTCCTCGGCGACACCGTCCGACCGGGCTATGCCCGCCGCCTCCTGGCGAGCCCAGTCGAGGAAGATCGGGCAGCCGGTGAAGCCTGCGCTCAGGCAGTAGCGCTCCTGGTGGGGGAAGGCGCGAGGCTCGGGCTCCGCCGAGGCGAAGCAGCGATGCCGATAGTCGGGCGCGTCCGAGCGATGGTCGCGATCGTCCTCGAAGGCGACGAACGGACAGGCCGTTGCCTCCGCATCGAACTGCGGGTCGTACTGGTCAGTCACGCCCAGATGATACCCGGGCAGGCGGCTGTTGCGCCAATCTCGCACGCGCCGAGCGTCCGGGCCCGCGCTTCCGGCCGCGACTTCGGTCCTCCATCGCCGGTCGGCCGCGAGCCGAATTCGGCCGCGTCCGACTTCCGCGCGCCTCGCATCAACCACATGGTGGATGCCGAGCCCGCCGACTGCCCGCTGCCCATCGCCTCTCCCGCCATCGAGACTCATCGACAGCCCCCGTCGCCCCGGACTTCGGGCCGCGCGGGCCGTCAGGAGAGAGTGATGAGCGCGGAGAACCACTCAAGGCCGAGAGAGTCGCGGCTCGACGCAAGCCGCAGCCGCCGGCCCTGGACCGTGCGGGCGGCAACCTGGAGCGCCCGCCACGCCAGGGCGGTCGTCGGCCTGTGGCTCGTGGCCACCATCGGCATCTTCGTGGCCAGCATGGCCGCCGGTGGCATGAGAACCGCGAACGTCACCGACGGTTCGGCGGTCACGGAAGCGGGCCTGGCGGCGCAGGCGATGCAGCCGGCCACGGGAGGCGAGGCCAGCGAGGAGCTGCTGGTCGTCATCACGAATCCGGCGGTCGAGGCCACCGCTCCGGCCTTCCGCGACGCCGTCGCCACGGCCGAGCGAGCCCTGGCCGGTGTGACCGTCGTCGTGAGCGGTTCTTCGCTGCCGGCCGTCGCGTCGCTGACCGACCCGTACTCCGCCCCGACCGAGGCCGGCCTGGTGGCCCCGGACCTGACCAGTGTCCAGATCGTGGGGAGTCTGCAAGGCGACACCGCCGCGCGTGAAACCCGCGCCCGGGCCGTGGAGGCCGCGCTGCCGGCGATCCGCGAGGTCCTGCCCGGCTTCGAGGTCCACGCCTACAGCTCGTCTCTACTGAACAACGAGATGGTCGAGGAGATCAACGCGGATCTGGACCAGTCGCTCTGGATCAGCCTGCCCGCGACCTTCCTCATCCTTCTGCTGGCATTCGGCGCGCTGGCCGCCGCCGGGGTGCCGCTCGTCCTGGCGATCACCGCCCTGCTCGCGGCGTTCGGGCTCGTGGGCATCTTCAGCCAGGTCGTCGCGCCGATCAGTCCGTACGCCAGCCAGTTCGTCGTTCTCATCGGCCTCGCGGTCGCCGTCGACTACTCGCTGTTCGTCATCACCCGCTTCCGGTCGGAACGTCGCGCCGGCCGCGAGAAGATGGCCGCGATAGAGATCGCGAGCGGAACGTCGGGTCGGGCGGTCCTCTTCAGCGGGATGGCCGTGATGATCTCGCTGGCCGGACTGCTGATGCTGCCGGATCCGCTCTTCAGCTCCATCGCCGCGGGCACCATCGCCGTCATAGCGGTCTCGGTCGTCGGCAGCCTGACGTTCCTGCCCGCGGTGCTCTCCTGGCTCGGCGACGGGATCGACCGGGGCCGACTGCCGTTCCTGGCCCGGCGGCTGTCCAGCGGCTCGACGGTCTGGATGAGGATCGTCCGAGGCGTGATGGCTCACCCCGTCGCGGCCACGGCGCTGTCGGCCGTGGTGCTCCTCGTGATCGCCGCGCCGGTGACGCGACTCCGCCTCGGCGAAAGCGACCTGACGGCCTTCCCGAACCGGATCGATTGCGTCCGCGCGGTCGAGGCCATGCGGGCCCACTGGCCCCAGGGCTCGCTGCTCCGGCTGGATGTGGTGGTTGTCGGCGCCGATCCGGCCGCGGACGGGGCCATCTCGCGCCTGGAACCTGCTCTTCTGGCGATCCCGGGGCTGAGCGGGCCCGCCCAGGTCACGACGTCGCCGGGCGGTTCGGCGATCTCCGTGTCCGTCCTGATGTCGGGCGGGCAGAACGACGAGGCCAACCGGCGGATCGTGGACCAGGTTCGCTCGGAGGTGATTCCGGCCGCCTTCGGCGTCGACGCCGCACGCGTCCTCGTTGGCGGCGGCGCGGCCGCGAGCCTCGACCAGACCCGCGTCTACGAGGATGGCATCGGCCGAATCTTCGTCTTCGTGCTGGGCCTCTCGTTCGTCCTGCTGCTCCTGGTCTTCCACTCGATCGTGATACCGATCAAGGCTCTGGCCCTCAACCTGCTGGCCACGGCCGCCGCGTTCGGGGCAATGACCGCGGTGTTCCAGGAAGGAGTGCTCGGATCGGTGCTCGACGTCCAGCCGACGGACGTCATCCAGAACTTCGTGCCGATCTTCGTCTTCACGGCCCTGTTCGGACTGTCGATGGACTACGAGGTGTTCATCCTGGCCCGCGTTCGGGAGCTGGTCGATCGCGGCCTGTCCTCGTCCGAAGCGGTCGCACGCGGCATCGGCGTGACCGCGGGAACGGTCACGAGCGCGGCGGCGATCATGGTCGTGGTTTTCGCGATCTTCCTGACGCTACCCCTGCCGATCGCTCGAGAACTCGGACTCGGCATGATGGTCGCCATCTTCGTCGACGCGACGGTCATCCGGACGATCCTTCTGCCGGCAACCATGAAGCTGCTGGGCGAGTGGAACTGGTGGTTGCCGCGGTTCCTGCGATGGCTTCCGCGGATCACGATCGAGGCCGAGCTTGGAGCCGAGCCGGCGCCCGGAGCCGAGCCGGGGGCCGCGCCCGTGCCCGGAGCCGCACCGGCGACCCAGCCGGCCTGCGCGGCCCGGCATCAGGTGCACCAGGCGGCCGAGCCTGCCGCCCCATTGCTGCCCTCCGGCCCTGCGACGACACTCCGATGAAGGCCACAATGGCCGCGACGGCGGCGGGAGCGGTTTTCGAGCCGGCGCCGTCGGCCAGGATGTCGGCGATGCGCGAAGACCCCATTTCACGGCGCACGGTTCCGCTTTCGATCCCCGGTCCGTCGGCCGGCGAGCCAACGTCCGTGCCGGCCGCTCGCGACTACTACGACCGCTCCTGGGGCGCTTTCGTCGAGGGCCAGCACGTCGACGCCAACGACGAGCTGTGGGCTCGCCAGGTGCCGATCATGCGAGTCTTCGCCTACGCCGTCATCGCCGTGACGCTCGTGAGCGGATATCCACGCGACGACTCGACCGGCTGGCGAGGCCCCGCGTTCGCGGCGCTCATAGCCGCGGTTGCGGTCGTCTTCTGGTTCATGTGGGTTCGCAAGGTGATCTGGCAGTACCCGGTCCGGACCCTCGGCGCCCACGCCGTCTTCCAGGTCCTGGTCTATGCCGCCCTGGTGACGCTCTCGCCACAGGCCGCCCTCTTACAGCTGATCGTCTACCCGCAGGTCGTCTTCTCGATCGCGATCCGCTGGGCCGTGGCGGGCAGCCTCGCAGTCGGGGCCTGCACGGGGCTCGCCGCCCTGGCGCGTTCGTCCACCGATCCGGCGGCTGCCCTGCCGGTCCTCTTCTACAACCTTCTGATCGCGACGCTGGTGGTGACCCTGGGCGTCTGGATACGCCAGACCATCTCTCAGAGCATGGAGCGGCGCGCGCTGATCGGCGCGATAACCGAAGCGCGGGCCGAACTTGCCAGCGCCGAGCTGGACGCGGTGGTTGCGGGCGAGCGGACCCGTATGGCCCGCGAGATCCACGACACGCTGGCCCAGGGCTTCACGTCCGTCGTCGCTCTTCTGGAGGCGGCCGACGCCGACCTGGACCGCCACTCGGAGCGGGCGCGCGAGGACATCCGCGCGGCCCGGGAGATCGCTCGATCCAGCCTGTCCGACGCGCGGACGATGGTCTGGGCATTGCGGCCCGAGGCGATCGCCGCCGCCGGGCTGCCGGCCGCGATCGAGCGCGTCGCACGCCTCGGGGGCAGCACGGATCCGGCTGTGGATGCCACGGTCTGCGGTCGCCAGCGCCGGCTCCACCCCGACGTGGAGGTGACGCTCCTGCGAGCGGCCCAGGAGGCCGTGGCCAACGCTCGCCGCCACGCCGCCGCCTCGCGGATCTCGGTCACCCTCACGTACTTCGACGACGAGAT
>DAHXON010000100.1:0-7334 GCA_027364875.1 Chloroflexota bacterium | reverse complement strand
CGACGAGATAAGCCTCGACGTCGCGGACGACGGTCGGGGCTTCGACCCGGAGGCGGCCGCCCGCTCCGGCGGGCTCGGGCTGCTCGGCATGCGGGAACGCGCCGAAGCCCTCGGCGGTTCGGTCTCGATCGAGAGCTCACCCGGCGAAGGCTCCGCGATCGCGGTCACTCTTCCCGCCCTGGAACCGGCCGGACCGGCGACGTCGCCAGTTCCCGCGGCCGCCCCGGCCCCGGCGGTCGCTCCGGCTCCGGAAACGGGGCCAGATGACCTGGGCGCGGCCCGATGACCACGATCAGATTGCTCATCGTGGACGACCACCCCGTCGTTCGAACCGGGCTTCGCCACCTCTTCGAGACCGAACCCGGGTTTTCGGTCACCGCCGAGGCCGCCGACGGGCTCGCCGCCGTGGAGGCCGTCGCCCGGGACGCCCCCGACATAGTCCTGATGGATCTCCAGATGCCGGTCATGAACGGCGTCGACGCCATCCGGAAGATCCGTGCGCTGCCGTCGGCTCCGCCCGTCCTCGTCCTGACGACCTACGACTCGGACGCCCAGATACTCTCCGCCGTGGAAGCGGGCGCCGCCGGGTACCTCCTCAAGGACGCCCCCCGCGAGACTCTCTTTGCAGCCGTCCGCAGCGCCGTCGCGGGCGGCGCCCCGCTAGCCCCGACCGTCGCCGCACGGCTGCTCCACCGGCTCGGTGGCGCGGGCGCGGCGCAGGAACCGCTGACCGCACGGGAGCTGGACGTGGTTCGGCTCGTCGCCCAGGGCGCCTCGAACCGGGAGATCGCCCGCGATCTCCGGATCAGCGAGGCGACGGTCAAGACCCACCTGCTCCACATCTTCGCGAAGCTCGGCGTCGCCGACCGCACCTCGGCGGTCACGACGGCGCTGGAACGCGGCCTGATAGAGCTGCCGCGCGGCTGATCTCGGGCGAGCCCCGGCGCGCCGCAAACACTCCAGACCGAAAGGAACTCACCATGTCCGTGCTCGTCGCCTATGCCAGCCGCCACGGTTCCACCGCCGGTATCGCCGAGAGGATCGCCGCCACCTTGCGGAGCCACGGCCTCGACGCGGAAGCGGTCCCCATCCGCGAGGTACGCCGGCCGGAGGCCTACGACGCGTTCGTGATCGGCAGCGCCGTCTATATGTTCCACTGGCTCAAGGACGCGCCGCGCTTCATCCACCGGCGCCGGGCACTCCTCGAAAGCCGCCCGGTCTGGCTGTTCAGCAGCGGGCCGATCGGGCCGGACGTGCCGGACAAGGAGGGCAGGCTTCCCAGGGACGTGGCCGATCCGCGCGAACTGCCGAGCCTGGCCGCCGAGGTACGAGCCCGCGGTCAGCGAGTCTTCTTCGGCGCCTTCGATCCCGCCGGGCCGCGAGTGGGCCTCATGGAGAAGATGGCGCTGGCCCTGCCGGCCGCCCGGGCCGCCTTTCCTTCCGGCGACTTCCGAGATTGGCCGGAGATCGAGAACTGGGCGGACGAGATCGCCGGCGAGTTGGGCGCCCGGGTGTGACAGCGGGGCGTCCCCGGCCTGCCGGCTCCGCGCCGGGCCGGCCCGCGCCCGGGCCGAAGCCGGACGAGGCCGGCGGTGCGGCCGAACGAAGCTACGCCGGAACCTGGTCGAGCGCGGACTGCAGCGACTGGATGTAGCCCTCGCTCGTGTACGTGGCGCCGGAGATCGTGTCGATCTGGGCGCTCTGCGCCTGGAGGACCTCGCTGCGGAGCTGCGGAGCGGCGTAGGAGCTGATCTCCGACGAGTGGCGCTGATCGGAAGGCATCTGGAGCGCCTGGACGTCGGTGATCTTGCCGCCCTGGAGGGTCACCTGGACCTGGACCACGCCGAACGGGATCTGGACGGCCTGCCCGGTCACCTGACCCGAGTAGGTGCTCCTGGTCCCGGTTCCGGTGGTGGTGCCATTCCCGTTTCCGGTGTTGCCGCCCGAGTTGGCGCCGGCCCCTGCCCCGGCCCCAGCGTTGCCGTTGTTGCCCGTCACGCCGGTGACGTTGTTGTTCCCGGCGCCATTGCCGCCGAAGGCCGAGTTGCCCTGCGGCGTCGTGAGGTTGCTGACCTCCGGCGTCTTGAAGCTCAGCAGCAGGATGAGCCCGCCGGCGGTCAGGATGGAGGCGATGGCGCCGCGTTTCGGAATCATGGTTGTCCTCACCTCAGAACCCGAACCGCTCGTAGTGGATCTGGTTCGGCGGAATGCGGAGCCAGCGGAGGCCGGCAAGGACGCGCTCCATCATGCCGGTGGGTCCGCAGACGTAGATGTCGCGGTCGTGGATGTCGGGGATCAGCCGTCGCAGGGCGCGGGGCTCGAGCGGGTCGCTGGGCATCTCCCGCGTGCCACGCTTGCCCACCAGGTAGTGGACTGTGGCGCCGCGCAGGCTGGCCAGCTCGTCGAGCTCGCGCTTGAAGACGAGATCCTCGGGATTGGTAGTTCGATAGACGAGGGTCAGGTTGCCGCGCGAGGCGGGCAGTTCCTCGAGCAGGGCGCGCAGCGGAGTGATGCCGATGCCGCCGGCGATCATCAGGACGCGAGCCTTCGTCCGAGTAGCGCCGGTGAGAGCGCCGTACGGGCCCTCGAGGAAGATGCCCGTGCCGATGGGCATCCGCTGCAGCTTCTCGGTGTAGTCGCCGAGCTCCTTGATGGTGAAACGCAGGTACTTGCCGTTGGGAGCGGCGGATAGCGAGAAGGGGTGGGCTCGATACCAGCCTTCGGAGGTCATGAACCGGAGGCGGAACCACTGCCCGGCCCGCACCGCCAGCTGGTCGAGGTTTCGCCCGGTCACGTACAGGGACGCCACACCCGGGCCTTCCTCCACGACATTGGCGATTCGTGGCCTGTGGCGGAGAGTGATGGCGATCGGCTGGCCGAAGCGGAAGACCGCCAGCGTCCCGAAGGCGACGACGTAGAGAAAGAGCCAGTACGCCTGTGCCACCGGATCCGAGACGAAGTCGATGCCGACCAGGAACTGGTGGAGCGAGGCGAGCAGGATCGCCAGATACGTGTACAGGTGGATGCCGTACCAGGTTTCGTACGACAGCCGCCGGCGCGCCGCCCGCATCGAGGTGAAGCCCACGACCACGAAGAGGGCCAGGCCGACCGCCGACCAGAGCACGAAGGGGTATGAGGTCAGGAGGGTGAAGAACTCGCTGATCACGTCGGCATGTGCCGCAAGGGCGAAGCCGATCGTCGTGAAGATGAAGTGGGCGAAGATCAGCCATATCGCGCTGAAGCCAACCCACTTGTGCGCATCCGTGATGCGATCCTGGCCGAAGACCTGGTCGAGCCACGGGCTGCGGGACATCAGCACCAGCTGGATCATGATCAGGTAGGTGCCGTACAGGGCGGTCAGCTCACCGATGGCGGTCATGATCCCGGCCGGATTGCCCAGCTCCGAGGGTCCGCCGTGGCGAATCCACATGCCGAGGATCAGCACGGCGTTGCCGCCGAGGAGCGCGTAGACGTCGTTCGCCGTCACGGGCCAGATGCGCGGCAGCGGAACGCGCCGCGCCTTGCGTTGCGGCGCGACGTTCACCACCTGGGGTCTGTTGGGATAGGCGGGGCTCATCTGGCGGTAGGTCTCCGGGGCGGCAGTGACGACCTGGCTCGCCGGCTCCGTCCCGAGCCAGCGGTCTGCTCCGAGGCCTGGAGCGATGACGCGAGTCAAGCGATGACGCGAGTCATAGCGTTCCAGCCCTACGAGGGCGATGATCCGGTCGCTATCTGTAGCCAGGCTGAAAGCTTTGGACCCGATATGTGGATTTCGCGTGGAGGCCGGATGGAGGAAACGGGCGGGCTCAGCGTGCAGGCGACGCGCCTCCGACGCTCGGCGGCGATGCTGCCGGCGATGCCGCCGGTGAGCCGCCCGCCCTGTAGGCCGGCAGGCCCCGATTCAGCGCCCGCAGCTGCCGCCAGAAGGCCCCGCGGCCCAAAGCCCGCGCCTGGCCGGGTGCTCGATTGACAGCCAGATCGGCGCCCTCAACACTTCGACTGGCCGAGGCTCTTCTGTTGCTGCCTGCTATCCATGCCTCGCTGATGTCCCTCGCCGGGAGGAGTTCCGATGTCCCGTGTAACCCGCTGGCTGAAGCCGGACACCACCGTTCACGCGCACTGCGATATCCCGTGCGGCATCTACGATCCCCACGCCGCCGAGCTCGCCGCGAGGACTGTCGCCCGAATGGTCGAGCTGATCGGCCAGATCCCGGCCGGCAGCACCGAGTTGGCCGATCGCCAGAAGTTCGTCCGCTGCGTGACCATCAAGGAGCAGCACGCGGAGATCGTGAAGCGCGAGATCCAGGTCATCTGGAGCGACTACTTCAAGCCGGAGCACGTCGAGCGCTATCCCGACCTTCACGACCGCGTCTGGAAGATCCTCAAGCTGGCCGGCCGCAACAAGCAGAACATCGACGCCCAGGCCGCCGCCGAGCTCGAGGCCGCGGTCAAGGAGTTCGCCGACATCTTCTGGTCGACCAAGAAGTAGCCGGTCGAAGAAGACGACGACAAAGATGAAGGAGGCGCCCGAGGACAGCCTTCGGGCGTCCACTTCCCCGGCCTCCGGGGCCTCTGGTCCTTCGCCCCAGGCACATCCGGAGGGATTGCCCAAGCTCCATGGGGCGTGGCAGCGGGCACTCCACGGTACGTGGCGGGTGGCCGTCGCCGAGGAGAGCATGGCCCCTGCTCTGCTCCCCGCCGACTGGCTCCTTCTCGACCCCACGGTGACGCGGTGGCCACGTCACGGTTCCGTGGTCGTGTTCCGCGAACCCGGCACTCAGATCCTCGCCATCAAGCGCGTGGCCGCCCGGCCCGGCGACCGCGTCCGCATCTCCCAGGGCATCCTCCATCTCGCCCCCGACGAGGCCTGGCTGCTCGGAGACAACCCGGACCCCTCCATCGATTCGCGGCGCTATGGGCCCGTTCCGCTGGAGGCCCTGGTGGGCCGGGCCTGGTTTCGGTACGGCCCGCCCGGCCGCATCGGCCCGATACGTTTCGTTCGGCCGGGCCTTCTCCAGCGCTTTCTCCGGTTTACCGATGGAGGCGGTGTTGCCGCGAAAGAGGCGGCCGATTCGGCCTCCCTAGGCCTCGATCCGGCCGGGCGCGACCCGTCCTGAGCGTGGTTTCGCCTGGTGCCGGCTCTGCCGAGCCCCGGAACTCGAACGCAATACCGCGGCCATCGGTATCCCGGATTTTCCGGGGCTTCGGCCCGCCGCCCACGCCCGCGCCCCCAGCTCGGCGCCGCGGCTCTCAGACCTTCCCGATCAGCTCCGCCGCGGCCAGCTCGATCATGTCCAGGTCGCGCGGGAGGAGGTCCTGGAGCATCAGCCGTTCCGCACCCGCGTCGGCGAAGCGGCCGACCATCGCCCGGGCCTCGTCCGGAGTGCCCATGACCCACCGGCGGCGGCGGGCGTCGAGCCAGGCCGTCGCGTCGGTACCCTCCGCTTCGACCATCGCCATCTGGGCCGCGACCCGCTTCTCCATCTCCGCGGCATTCGCGGCGATCAGCACGCCCGCCATCACGGAGCGGCGGATCGAAGCCGGATCGCGGTCGACGCGGCCGCACTCCGCGTCCAGGCGACCGAACACCTCCCGGCATTCGTCCGGATCCGCGCCCGAGACGTTGTACTCGTCGGCGTAGCGAACGGCCAGGCGCAACGACCTGGGGCTGCCCGTCCCGCCGATGATGATCGGCGGGCGTGGCCGCTGCACGGGCAGCGGTCGGAACAGCGTCGCCTCCACTCGGACCTGGTGCCCCTCGTAGGACCAGCCGTCGGGCTCGGTCCAGAAGCCGTTGAGGAGAGCGAGCTCGTCCTCCATGAGGTCGGCCCGCTCCTGGATCGCCCCGAACTCCAGGCCAAGGGCCCGGTGCTCCACCTCGTTCCACCCCGCCCCGACCCCGGCGTCCACGCGGCCGCCGCTCATCTCGTCGACCGTGGTTACGACTTTCGCGAACGCGCCCGGGTGCCGGAAAGTGACCGGCGACACCAGGACCCCGAGCCGGATCGTGCTCGTCTCGCGAGCCAGGCCCGCCAGGACGGTCCAGGCGTCGGTGGTGGGCCGGCCGGCGGCGCCCGGGAAGCTCGTGTAATGGTCGGACCGGTAGAGCGTCTCGAAGCCGAGTCGCTCGGCGAGCCTGGCGATCCGGAGCTGCTCTTCGTAAGACAGACCCTGCTGGGGCTCGATCATGAGGGAGATTCGCATTCGGAGCTCCATCCAGAAGTGAAACCATGCCAAGCGCCGGGCCGCGGGGTCCCGCCGGTGCGCCGCGGCCGGACGAACCCGCGTCGCCGGTCTCGCACCCGCGCCCATCACGCGACCTGCCGCGTACGATGTGCCGCGGACATCATGATCGGGCCCGGGAAATGGCGCTTCCACGCGGTCGGGTCGGGCCGGACGTCCACATTTCGACGACTTCACCGCGATTTGGCACGGAGAACGCCAGATCGCGCAAAGAGCCGATGCGCAAAACCGTGCGGGCCGCTAGACTTGCGACCGTTCCGATACCGGGGACTCGGAATCAGGGGCTAGAACTCACCATCTCGTACTCTGCATTTGTCTCAGGCGGGCCGGCTCCCCCTCACCGGCCCGCCTTCTTCTTGCGTGGCGCAAGTTCGGGGCGCGCTGCGGCGACGTAGCCGAGCTGGGCGTCGCGAGCCATACTCCGCGTATGGCCGAGAAGCTAAGCCCACCTAACCCACCGCCCTCGGATGGCGTGGTCAGGATTCGTCCCTTCCGGGCCGAGGACGCGCCGGCCATCGCCGCCGCGTGTCGGGATCCGCAGGTTCCGCGCTGGATACCGCTCATTCCCGTTCCGTACACGGAGGTGGATGCGCGGCGATTCATCCTGCTTTCTCTCCAGGCATGGAACGACGGCAGTGGATATGAGTTCGCGATCGCCGACGCCCGCACCGATCGATATGTGGGCTCGGTGGGAATTCAGCCCGGCTCCAACCCGAGGCGCCATGCCGTCGGCTACATGGGCGCGCCCGAGATGCGCGGCCGCGGGATCGCCACTCGCGGCCTGAAGCTGGCCGTGCGCTGGGCTTTCGAGAGCCTCGCCGTCGAGCGTCTGGCGCTCTGGACCCTGCCCGGCAACGTCGCCTCGCAGCGGGTCGCGGAGAAAGCCGGGTTCCGTTGGGAAGGGATCGTCCGCAACTGGGACTCCGGCCGGGACGGGCAACCGATGGACGTGGTCATGTTCTCCATGACGCCAGACGACCTGGCCGACGCGATCGAGGCGGCCGCGGAGGAGACGGCGGACGGCGATCGGGTGGGGTCGGGCGCAACGGCGGGCGCGGCAGATGTGGCATCGGGCGCGGCGGCAGACTCCA